>JAEWBG010000107.1 GCA_023391335.1 Pseudomonadota bacterium
CCAAAACGCTATCGGGGGCTTTATCATTGCGCCAGCCGCACCCACCCCGTCATAAGAGTGAGTTGCGTGTGGAAAGCCAATTCAAACCCGCTCCCATCTCCCCGGACCGCAGCGCCGGCAACCCCTCACCGGCTTCCGGCATGAAGCTGCTTCTCATCGAAGATGATTTACAGGCCGCCGAATATCTCGCCAAAGGCTTGCGCGAAAGTGGCTACGTCGTCGAGCACAGCGCCGACGGTAAAGACGGGCTGAATAAGGTCACGACACAAAGCTACGACGTGATCGTCGCGGACCGTCAATTGCCGCACATAGACGGACTGACAATCATTTCTCAGCTGCGCGAACGCGGCGATCGCACTCCGGTGTTGATCCTCTCCGCACTGGGCACCGTCGATGATCGCGTGCACGGCCTGCGAGCCGGTGGCGATGACTATCTCACCAAGCCATTTGCATTCTCCGAGCTGCTGGCCCGCATCGAAGCGTTGAGCCGTCGGGCTGCGAACGCCTCACCGGCGACGCGCTTGCGGGTTGCGGATCTCGAACTCGATCTTTTGTCGCGCAAAGTGACGCGTGGCGATCGCAACGTGGAGCTGACGACGAAGGAGTTTCAGCTGCTCGAATTCTTGATGCGCCGGCACGGCCAAGTCGTGACGCGCACCATGCTGCTGGAAGGGGTTTGGAACCTGCATTTCGATCCCCAAACGAACATCATCGACGTGCACATGAGCCGGCTTAGGACCGCCATCGACAAGGGCTCGAACAAGCCGCTCATTCACACGGTGCGAGGCGCAGGTTATGTTCTCAAGGAATGACGAGAAAATTCATGCGGCTCTCCTCCGCGCGACTGGCAACGGTGTTCGTCGCGATCTTCGCCATTGGAGTCACGCTGCTGCTTGCGACGGTCTATGTGTTGACCGTCCGAGTGTTGGACCGCGAAGTCGACACGATCATCCGCGCCGAGGTCAACAGCCTCGTTGAGGACTACACCAGCGGCGGATTGATCCAACTTGTCTCCACGCTGCGGCGCCGTTCGGACAACTGGGGCCGCACCGGCGCCGTCTACCTCCTCACCGAAGCCAACGGCTACCCGATCGTCGGTAACCTCGCGAGCTGGCCGCACGAGTTAGTCATCCGCGGCAATTCCATCGAATTTGAAATCGATGCCAGCGAAGCTGGCGGCGTGGTAGCGCATCCGGTGCGCGCACAGATGTTCCGGCTGCCTGGCGGTCGCCGATTGCTCGTCGGCACGGACATTCTCGAACGCAGGCGGCTCGCTTGGCGGTTACGCAACGCGATGTTCTGGGGTGTCGGCTCCTGTGTCGTGCTCGCGACGTTGTTCGGCGTGTTCTACAGCCGGCGCGTTCGCCGCCGCGTCGCCGCCATTGCCACGACCTGCGAGACCATTATGGAAGGCGATCTTGCGCAGCGCTTGCCGGTCGAGCGCACCCAAGATGAGTTCGATGAGCTCGCGACCGCGGTCAATCACATGCTCGATCGCATTCAACATCAGACCGACATGCTGCAGACGACCTTCGATAGCGCCGCTCATGATCTGCGTGCGCCGCTGTATCGCGCTCGAGTGCGTATCGAAGAGTCGCTGCAGTACGAAGAGCTCAATCCGCCGGCACGCGAAACGCTGGAAGCAACCGTCGCCGAACTGGATCGCGTGCAACGCACGCTCGGCACGTTGCTGCAGATCGCCCGAGCCGATGGCCGCGGCCGCCAAGTCGATGCCGAAGATGTGGATCTGGCGGCGCTCGCTCGCGAAATCGTCGAGCTCTATCAGCCGGAAGCCGGCGATCGCAGGATCGTGCTGGAGTACGAAGGCGCGGCCATCGCCCCGATGCGCGGCAATCGCCAACTGCTCGCGCAAGCCCTCGTGAATTTGATCGAGAACGCGTTGAAGTACGTGCCCAGCGGTGGACGCGTGTTTGCCGAAGTCACCGAGAAACCGGACGGCTGGTCACTCGCGGTCTGCGACAACGGCCCAGGCATTCCGCCCGAAGAGCGTCAACGGATTCTGCAACCGTTCGTGCGCCTGGAACGCGATCGCGAACAAACCGGCAGCGGACTTGGATTGAGCTTGGTCGCAGCCGTGACGCGGCTGCATGGCGGCACGATCGAGTTGGATGACAATCAACCGGGGCTCATCGTGCGTTGTACGTTTCCTAACAAGAAAGTGTAGACGCGTAGGGTCCGGTGCAACGTGTAATAGGGGGTATTGATCTGCTGCGCGATGGGCAGTGAGCGGCATGCATGCTGCAAATGAATGTGCTGACGGTGCGAGCGCGAGTCATGCATACCTTGCACATGACACACTACACTCCCGTCAAGCGCCCATACTCACGTCAAGCGCCGCAAAGCGCTGACCGTCAATGCCCACGATCCGATGGCTGACACCGTCCATCCCAATCCCAACGCGCCGACAACCCCCATCAAGCCGAAGCGTCGGAGTAGATAGCCGCCGACGATGCTCACGGCGACGGTGAGCCATCCCAGCCAATTCAATAGAACGAGTTCGCGTGCGTTGCCGATCGCACTGACCGTCGCGCCGCCCGTTGCTTCCAGCACACGAACGAACCCGCTCGCGACGATGATGCCGATCAGTATCGCGGAGACGTGATACTTGCCGTGTAGCACATGAGTTGCGACCAAAGGCCACGCGATCACGATCATCACTGCAGTCGCAACACTCGCCGCCATCAGCACGGCAGTTTCCTTCTTCAGCAGCGATACCGCATTCGATCGTGTGGCGCATGCGCGAAGGCGCGGCAGAAGCGAATGGCCTGCGCCGGTCTGCAACATTCGAAACGCCGAGCCTGTAACGGCGGCAACAGCCGAATAGGTTGCGAGTTCATGGATAGAGAGGAGCGAGCCGATCAATAAGCGATCGAGCTGGAACAGCAAGTTGCTCGCGAGCATCACGCCCGCCGCGCTCGCACCCTCGACCCACCAGCTTGTGAACGGCAATCCGCGGCTGTCGTGATGCAACCTGCGCGTCGCCCAATATCCCCACGCCACCGACATCATGTAGCCGCCGAGGAGTACGGCGATGACTGCCAACGCATTCGCAAATCCTGGGATCACGAATGCGGCGGCCACGCTAAGCAACAGCAACCAGTTGTGACCTTGCGCAAGCACTAGCGAGCTGCGCAATCGATGGTGCGACTGCAACACCGCCGCCAAGATTCTTCCCATGCCCGCCATTGCGACAGTGAGCGCAAGCACACCGAGCAATACGGCAGGCGCGGCGCGCAGCGATGAAACGAAAGCAATCGATGCCGCACCTGCAACGACCGCACCCACGATCCAACACAGAACGATGGCGCGATTAACGGCAAGGTGATGCCGGTTGATGATCGTCGGCAAGCCCGGCACGCATAGCGCGCCTCCGACCTGGATCACCGAGAGCATGAGGCTCACAAGGCCGAACTGCTCCGCAGGAAGATGACTTGCAAGCAGCAGATTGCCGACCGCAAACCCTACCCCGCCCAGCGCCATTAGCGCCGCGGACTGAAGCGCAGGCGATTGAATCAGACGCTTCGCGAGAATCAGCACGGCAGCACCTGGTGAGCGAGCGCGCCCGACGAGCTCGCTCCTCACCGCGGAGGTCTCATTCATACGTCAGCGCGATGCTGCGCGGGCCACAGCTTGAAACCGCTCCGTGGCATTGCCGCCGACTTGTGCGTTGTGCGGGTAGCGCCCACGGCCATCCAGGTAGATCTCGGCCCAGATCTCCGTGACGATCGCGGTCCACAAACGCATCGCGGTTTCAGGGTGATAGCGGTTTCGGCAGGCACGGCGAATGCGTTCGAGGTGCTCCATCTCGAAAAATCCCCGGCGCTTCACGCGTTCGCTGCTCAAGTAGCGGTCCGCCAACAATTGCAACGTACGCGCGAATTCGCCGCCCTGTTGCATGCGCATCAATTCTTTCGGCGCGCGGCGCAATTCGTCGCTCATGTAAGGCTTCATGGCTTGCCGAAGAATGTACTTCTGCGTGCCGCGGCGGATCTTCAAATCGCTGGGCATCGTGAAGGCAAATTGGATGACGGATTTGTCCAAGAAGGGCGATCCGTAATCCAGGCCATATGCTTGCAATGGACGCTCGATGCGCGCGAGCGTACGACTCGTCGGCTCCTGGCCGTCGAGCATCAAGCAACGATTGATGAATTCCGGTCCGGGTTCGGCCAGCAATTCCGGCTCATAGGTGCGCTCGCAGTTCACGACCGAAGGTGCGGGCGGCAACCCTCCACGGTAGTACAGCGAGGTCATCAAGCGCGCGATCGGTCGCTTCGCAGGTTCGCCCGTTTGCGTCGATTCGAAGAAGGCCAGCAAATCCTTGCGCAGGATCGGCATGACCTCGGCCATCCACAATACTTTGTGACGTGGCATGCCGCCGAACAGAAGATCCGCTCCCATTCCGGTGAGCAGATAGTCGAAGCCGCGTTCACGCGCACGTCTTGCGAGTGCAAGGTATTGGAACGTCTCGCTGCGACCGATCGGATTTTCCAAATGCCACACGGCAACAGGAAGTCGCGCCATTAATTCCGCGTTCTCGACGATGAGCGGCTCGTGCTTGCCGTTGAGCGCCGCCATCACCTTGGATGCACGGTGCACTTCGGGATCTTCGGGACACTCGCCCGCAGTGAAGCCGACCAGCTCAGCGTCGGGCGCACAGCGCCGAGCTAGGAAGGCAGCGCTCATCGAGTCGATGCCACCGCTCAATGCGATACCGATGCGCGAACGGCCCTCGACGAGCGGCTGCGTTGCTTGTTCGAGCTTGCGACGCAATTGCTCGCACGCCTGCTCTTCGGTCATCGGGTCGACCGCGAGGCGCACATCCGGCATTCGATCCTGCATCGCAATGCTGCCATCGCGATGTAAGTGCAAAACACTTCCTGGTGGGACGGGAGCGACATCTGCGAGCAGCGTCTTGCCCGATGGCACCGCCTTGTACATCTGCAAGCAACGCACAGCATCGAGATCGGGCCGGGCTGGAACCTCGCCGATCGCAAGCAGTGCCTTGTATTCGGTCGCAAAGGCGACACCGCCCGAGGGCAGCCGGCAAAAGTGCAGCGGCTTCAAGCCCAGAAAATCGCGCACGAGCATCAGACGCTGATGGGCATCGTCCCACGCGGCCAACGTGAATGGCATCGGCAGCAGATGATCGAGCTCTTCCGCACTCTGCGTGTGTAGAAATGCCTCGAGCACGCGCCCGGTCGACCCGGGTATGAGCCCTTCGGGTGCATCCAGAACAATCGATAGCTCGCGATGCGCGACGGGTCGTTGTTCGGTCTTGCTGACTTGACCCAGGAACACGCCATCGGCCACTTCTTTCCAACATGCTCGCGAACCGCGGTGAGCGAGCCTGCGGCCCATCTCATCCAATTCATTCGCAGTAATCGCACCGATGACGCCGAAAATTGCGGCCATGCTTCACCAAACCACCGAGTAGATCTTGAATTTGTGCGACCGAGTCGCGGCCGCCATGGAGTGTCGCGGCATGCAATTCATGCCGCCGGTGCCGAAATGCCGATCCGCACCGAAGCGTTCCGTGCAGGAGCGTTGTTGGGATGTGACGCGAGCGCCTTCGACGCCACTGCGAGCGGTCGATGCACCTCCAACACGAGACGTCGGCCATCTTGGTGCGCCAGCTTCGTAAGGTAGGCATCAACCGCCACTTCGGTATTGTCCTTTTTGCGATGTCTCAAACGCCCTACCCATGTGCCGCACCCGCTCAGCATTCTCGTGATCTCCGCAATACCGCCATCGACATCGGTGCTTAGCAGCGAATGGGTGACTCGACCCTGCACTTCTGCCGACGTGAAGCCGTAGAGATCTTCGGCCGCGCGATTCCAGTAGACGATTCCTTGTTCGTCCAATTCCCAAACGATGACGGGATCTCGCGCGTGCTCAAAGACATCGCTCAGTTGCCAATACGAGCCGCCCATGGCATCGAGCGGAATATCGCTCGCAGAACGGACGGTGCGGATGTTTCGAACCGACGTCGTGGCCGGCCGCAAGTAGCCCCGCTGCCGGTACCAACTCACCAGATCGCGCACGCCCGCTTGAAATCCAATCGTTGCCTCGAAGTGCAGCAGGTTCTTCGCTTTCTCGGTCGAGAACCACCACGATTCGCGATAGAAATCGACGCAACGGCGATCCACTTTCGGTTCGAACGCAAATCGTTTGGCTGCTGCCTCGGCGAGGGCGGCAGCCGCGACGAGCGCGACCAACGGCATGCGCGCATAGTGAACTCGAGCATCCATTGCGTTAGCGCTGGCTTCGATCATGGCTCGCGTGGTGATGGGAGCGGGTCCGGCCAGCACAAATCTCTCGCCGATCGCGCCATCATGTTCCAACGCACGCAGCAAGCCGCGCGCGACATCTTTCACGTGAATCGGCTGATGCAGATTCCGACACCCCGCGATTTCCGGGACGACTCCGCGCTCGATCAGTTGCAGCAGCTTCAGGAGCTGGAAGTCTTCCGGGCCATAACTCTCTGCGATACGGACGATCGTCGTCCGCAACCGATCTCGATACAGATGCACGAGCTCTTCAGCGGCGAGTTTGGATGCCCGCTCCATTCCGCGCGGTGCAACCGGCGAGTCTTCCGAGAGCGCGCTGGCGCTCCCTGAGTCATACACCTCTACCGTACTGCCCAAGACGAATCGTTTGACGCCACTGCGCAGGCTGCTTTCCAGCAGCAAGCGCGTCGCCTCTACGTTGGTGTCGAAGAAATACTCGCCCGGCATGGCCGCCGTACGTTGTGCAGACGCGAGATGAATTACTGCATCGCAATCGCTGACGATTCGCCGTGCAAAAGCCGGCACGCGCAGCGACCCATCTTGGACTTCGAACCCAGCGCGGTGGAGTCGTTCGCATCGCTCGCGCTCTGCAGTGTTGGTGACCAGACCGGCGAGAACAACATCGTGGCCTGCTGCACGGGCTTCGAGCGCGAGTTGCGAACCGATAAACCCGGTTGCACCCGTAATCAGGAGCTTCATTGCAGATGACCTCTGCGAAATAAGACGGAGTGCTGCAGTAATTCGTATGCCGCCGATATGTTCCTTGACGTGGCCGTCGGGGCATCCCCGCAACGCGATAGGCAGGCTACTGACAGCTTGTTCTTACCGGCAGCTTCGCCAGGGGTGCGATCCTCCCCTCAGGCGGATCGGCAGTGGAGATGCCG
Source organism: Pseudomonadota bacterium (assembly GCA_023391335.1). GTDB lineage: Bacteria > Pseudomonadota > Gammaproteobacteria > Steroidobacterales > Steroidobacteraceae > Steroidobacter. Next base: position 7,193 of record JAEWBG010000107.1, read on the forward strand.
ATGTGCTTTAGCGTGGTCTTACGGTTCGCGACGCGTGGACATCCGTCGCGGCTATCAAGTTGCACCGCTTCCGGTCCAAACGGCAACCCACTGCTGCATGGCCCAGGGCGTTGAGAACGAGCTGAGCTTCAGTGCTGACTCAGGGATTCGACAAAGAAGAGTTCGCACGCACCATTGCCGGTGTCTTCGCGCGTCAACGAGGTGTTCCAATAAAAGCCATCATCGCGCGTGGCATTCACTAGCCAACCTTGCAGATGCACGACACTGCCGACACGAACCCGCTTTAGCCGATCCGCGATCGAGCCGTCGGCGGGAATAAGGTGCATATTGGCAGCCGACCGCAATGCCTCGTTCAAGTCGATGGCACTTTCATCCGGATAGATGGTGAAGAAGCGCGCTCCCTGCGTCACCCGAAAATGCTCCAGCACTGCCGAGTCCGACATCGGCCCCCAGCCGACCGCGAAATCGATGGGCGCCAACCCCGAGCCGCCGTCCAACCGATAGCGCTCCGTGGATAGCACGCGTGCTTCGATGTCGTAGCGGGCTTGCGGCTTGATGAGATATTCGCGCAACCGAAACGGCGCGGCATCGACCATCGATTGCACCGGCTCTTGCGGGGCGAGAATCCCTGGGGCGCGGTGAATCTCTCGTTGCGAGAAGGCATGCGCGAGGCCAACGAGCCCGATGCTCAAAACAAGTAACGGCTTCCACCATTCGCGCATTGGCGAATGCTACTGTGCCTCCACCTTGACCCAGAGCGTGCGTGCATCACTGTTTGTGGAATAACGCTTGCTGCCGATTCCATGCTCGCGCGAATCCTCGGACTGCATCACACCGCCCAGTTGGATCCATTCGCCCAGCGCACCGGAAACTTGAGTGCCCAACGATTGGCTGCGAATTGCGCCTCCTTCCAACCGCTGCGATTGCTGATCGATTTCGAGCACGACGCGCTCGCCGTTCACTCGCGGCGTCACCGCAAATCCGCTCGATACATTTTGATATTCGACGGCGGCCCCGCCGGCAATCCCACGCGCACCTTTGCGTGCGAACACGGCCGAGACCATCGGCACGCTCGCGCCAGTGGATATGAAGGCTGATCCGCCTTCGAGCAAGCGCACTGAGGAAACGGCATCTCCGGAAGTTCGCGACCGCGCGTTATCGGCTTGCATGCTCACGTTGCCTTGCGTTTGCCACCTGCCGTTCTGTTCCTTCGCCCCTGCTTGCGCACTGGCCGCGATGCGTTCCTTTTGAATGTCGCTCCGAGTTGCTTCGCGAACCGACACCAAGAGATTGCGGGGTGCGCGGTCGATCTGGGCGAGCGCTTGGCGCAACTGCTGCAGGTTAGTTGGGCTCGTGCGTACGAAGAGCTGATAGTCCTTGCCCGTGAGGACAGCGCCGCTCTCGAGCATCGGCTGCAACACGGGAATCACCTCGTCTGCAGTTCTGTATTTGAGTTGAATGACCTCCAAGGACTGCGCCGACGCGAACGTGCTGCAAATCAGTGCAAGCAGAACCAGCATCGGCCGATAGCAACGTGACGCAAACCATAGAAAAGGGCGCGGCATCCGACTGATCTCCTGCTGCACGAATAAGACCTTCCACTAGGGGGACTTCCCGCTGGGTAAGGATAGGCCGATCGCTCAAGCTTCGGTTGGACCGGCCGACAATGCTGCCTGAAAGCCGCTCATGCCGCCCCTATCGATGCCCAAGGCTGTGCATCGATCGGCGGCCTTTTGATGGGCAGCGCTGCGAGCTGCGAACGCATGAACTTAGTGGTCGGAATTCTAGTCGTGTTCGGATGCGTGCTCGGTGGTTTTGCCGTCCACGGCGGACACCTTCTCGCGTTGTGGCAACCTTCGGAGCTGCTGATTATCGGCGGCGCCGCAGTGGGCGCGATGATCATCGGCAATCCAGTTCGCGTGACGAAGAAAATCATCGCGGCGGCGCCGACCCTGCTCAAAGGCTCCCCATTCAAGAAAGAACATTATCTGCAACTGTTTGCGGTGATGTACGACTTGCTCACCATCGCGCGCAAGGAAGGCATGATGGGGCTAGAACGCGTAATCGAAGAACCGGAGAAGAGCGATCTATTTAAGAAGCGTCCGTTGATCGCGAGCGACGAGCATGCCATGGAGTTCATCCAGGATTATCTGCGCATGATCATCAGCGGCGACATGGATCAATATCAGCTCGAGGCGTTGATGGATCTGGAAATCGAAACGCATCATCACGAACACGAAGAGCCTGCGGGCGCGCTCAGCAAAATTTCTGACTCGATGCCGGGCTTCGGCATCGTCGCGGCAGTCCTCGGCATCGTGAACACGATGAGTGCGCTAGGCGGGCCGCCCGAAGAAATCGGCCAAAAGGTCGCTGCCGCACTCGTCGGAACATTCCTCGGCATCTTGCTTGCGTATGGCTTGCTCGGCCCGATGAGCAACGGACTTGAACGACTCGCACGCGATGAAAGCCAGTTTTACGTGACCATGAAGACTTGCATCATGGGGTTCGTGCAGGGGCATCCCCCGCAGGTCGCGATTGAGTTTGGCCGCAAGGCGACACCGTACGAACTGCGGCCCAGTTTCCGGGATCTCGAGAAGCAATTGCGCGGCAAGAAGTAGCGCACGCTCATGGCAGCCGCGGGAGAAGAGAAGCCGACGATCGTCATTCGGCGCAAGAAGAAGGGCGGCCACGCACACCATGGCGGCTCTTGGAAGGTTGCGTTCGCGGACTTCGCTACTGCGATGATGGCGTTCTTCTTGCTCATGTGGCTCATGGGCGCAACTACTGAAAAACAGAAAGGCGCCATCTCGGAGTACTTCAACAATCCGTCCGCCGTGCAAGGCGCAAGCACCGTGCCCTCCCCAAACTCGGTTCAGGGGCCGGGCGGTTCGAGCACCAGCATGATCAAGCTCGGCGGCGGCATGGAACTGTATCGCCAACCCACTGCAAAGCCGGATCCGAAACCTACCAACACCGGCCTAGACGAGCCCGGCCGCAGCGACTTCGATTCCGAGCAGGTAGAGGAAGCACGCGATAAAGAACGCTTGCAAGGTTTGGTGGCGCAATTGCGCACTGCGATCGAGGAGCGCGAATCGCTCGCCAAATACAAAGATCAGATATTGCTCGACGTCACGCCTGAGGGCGTTCGCATTCAGATCGTCGATCAAGAGCCACGCTCGATGTTTCCGCTCGGAAGCGCCAAGCTCGAAGCATTCAGTGAAAACATCCTTCGCGAATTGGCAACCATCATTCAGCAAGTGCCGAATCGCATCAGCATCAGCGGCCACACCGACGTGAAGGCTTACGTCGCGGTCAACTACAGCAACTGGGAGCTCTCGGCCGATCGCGCGAACGCAGCACGCCGTGCTCTGATCGCGGGCGGTTTGCCGGCTGAAAAGATCGGCCGTGTGGTCGGCCTCGCTTCGAGCGTGCCGCTCAATGCGCAGCAACCGGACAGCTCGGTGAATCGTCGCATCAGCATCGTCGTGATGAACAAACGAACTGAAGATGCGATCACGCAAGAGAACGGCAGCTTGCTGAGCGTGCAAGGCAAGGATTCGCACGACACTCAAGTCAGCGCGGCGCCCTTGCAGATTCCTGCTCCGACACCGCTTCCGGTGGCAGCGAATTGAGCCGAGCAGAGGTAACCGGGCAGGAACACAAAGCGCACAGAGAACAAGTCCAGAACACAAAAAAATTTCGCGTCAGAAAGAGGGGCAACCGACTTGTGATTCTTATGCGTGACCCTTTCTGAGATTCTTTTTGTCTCTATATCTCGATCTTGCTCTGCAGGTGGGCAGACCGAAGCGAATGGGCCGTCCCTGGCCGCGGATCCCAAGTGCAGTTACGGAATTTGGATCTTGCCGCCGCGTCCCGGAGGGCCGCCGGCACCCAGCCCCGGCAATCCGCCTTGAGGGACGACGAGCTGCGAAGCCTGCTGTCTGCGCAATTCCTGGATCTGCTGCACGGTGCGTTCGACCGCAACCGCTGCGGCATCGGAGAACCCGGCAATCGCTTGATCCAACGATGTGCCTTCGATCTCGAAGTTGATCGGCACCGGGCCCATGTTGGTCATGATCTCCGCCTGTCCGATGAACAACACCGGGCGAGCCGTATCGACGCTGCCATCGCTTTTCACGGGAGTGAGCCGACGGATTGCGCCCACCTTGCGATCGGTGAACATCTCCTCCAAATACATTGAGCTCGCATCCATTTGCGGATCGAGATTGCGATCGTCAGCCATCATCACTCCTAGTAGAACCGTTTAACTAAACCGAGACTCTCAAACACCGCGGCAGTAGACCAGCGCATGGTGGCCCGATCAAGGTCGCTGCCGGCCTCAAGCCGCATTGTTCCTGGCACGTATGAGGTGGTTAATGTCGCAACGGGTATATGGCGCTGAGCTGCGCCGGTACAATAGCGCGTCATTTTTTCATGCCTCGAGACCATGCAGGAAAACAATCCGTTCAGCGAAGCATTCGGGAAGGCCGTCGATCTGGGAAACCGGATTGCCGACACCGACGACAAGGCCGACATTTGGGACATCGCGGACGGTCTGCTCGCTGGCGCAGTGCAGTACTGGCTGTATTCGCGTCAGCCCTGCCCGGATCCAGAATGCGAGGAATGCGTTGCTATCAGTACGGCGGAAGGCCGGCTCGAAGAGTTACGCAAGCTCATCCGCCAATTTGCCGAGGAGAGCGAATACTTCCACGCGCCCACCGATCGCAATGTGGGTCGCGCGTAAGTTTTACGCGCCACGAAAATTGGCCGGGTGTCAATCGCAAGTTCTGCATCAAAGTTGGGCAGCGCTGTAGCTGATTGATTCGTAAAGCGGCGTATTTGCAACGCCCGAGTGCGCTGTGGTTTTGCGACCCAGAGCACGCGACCTTTGCGAAGGCTTATCCAAACTTGATCCGTGACACAGGTCCGGTGAGGTCATGAGATGGGAATGTTGAAGAATCTGAAGCTGCGACACCGAGCGTACGGCTGTGCGTACAACTCGTTTCGGTTCGCAGCGCGGCTGCGTGGCGATTTGAGCGAGTTCGCGCCGTCGATTGCGGAGACGCTCGAAAGCGTAGGCGATGAGCTCGCCGCACTGGCGCGCGACGGATGTCCGACCGAAGCGGAACGTCGTCAGTTAATCGAAGGCCTGGAAAGCGCACTCAAAGCGCTGGGCTTGTCCGACGCGGCTCAAGTCCACATCGTCTCGCAACTCGCTCCGCGCATCATGGCCGGCGAGCCCGCCAGTGCTAGCAAAGAAGCCTGGACGCGAATGGCGGTATAGCCCTAATCGCACATCATCATCCCGCCGAAATAACGAGAATCTGTTAAGTCCACGCGCAGTCTTGAGCGCGATTGCAACATAACCTCGGCGGGATTTTTCCACTCAAGCTGTCGCCATCTGGAGTGTCTGCGGATACAGACCAATTTGCTTGACTTATCGATGGTGACTGCGCAGCATCCCTGCGAGCTCAAGGCAAACTCGCTGAAAGGCGAGGACGCAAAGCTACCGGTCTAACGGATGCATTCCTAAGACAGCGGGGTTGCCACGAAGCGGTTCGCAATCGAAAGGCTCGATGCCTTCGATCCAATAGCACAACAGCGAACCGTGCCGTGATCGAGTACGAAGCGCATTTCGTGCTCCTCCCCCGCAGAACGCATCTGTCAGACGCACTGGCCGCAATCACGATTGCTGCGTTGGGGAAGAGGGTGGACGAGAACACAAGCAAAGTCTTTGATGACGCGCTTGCCGATTCCTTACTCGGCATGGGCGCACCGCCTAGCGAGCCGGGCTCCTCGCTGTTCGTCATCAATTTGTGCGCCTCACAGGCGCCATTTCCGAATTCCAACAAGACACTTCCAGGGCTCGAAAATTATCGCCTATATCAAGTGACGCGCCGCGAAGATGGCCGCACGCGATATCGATTGCGTCTGGGCTTCTTTACCAGCGAAGCCGATGCCGAAACCGTGCTCGCAACCGTTCGCGAACAGTACCCCACTGCATTCACGACGTGCCTGTGCGAGGAAGACAAGCGATTCACGCGCGACTACGCGATTCCTGTTTCGCACGCAAAGCCCGCCATTTCCATCGTCCCCTCGCCTGCCGCTGCTCCGGCCGTAAAACCAACGCCGGCCGCGAAAGCGCCTGCTCAGAAGCCGGCCGCAACACCTGCGGCTGAAGCGGTAGTTCAAGCTAAAGCTGCACCGGCGAAACCCGCGAGCTCACCCGCATCGCACATCGAGGTGAAGGCACCTGCTGCCAAAGCAGAACCTGCGCCTGCCCCGGCGAAGCCTGCGTCCTCCGCCGTCGAGCTCGGATTCTTAGAAGATCTCACTTGGGAGCCGCCGCCGCTTACCCCGGCCGCAAACGCGCCGATTCACTCGGAAGCGGCTCCGGGAAAACCAGTCGCGAAGAAACCTGCCGGTGCCACAAAGCCCCTCGAGTCGAAGGCGGAAGCACCGGCAGCGAAGCATGCACAAGCCAAGCCGGCACCAACGAAGCAGACGACTGAGAAGGTAGAGGACACGTCTGCCAGCATACGCGTTAAAGCGCTCGAACTGACATTCTCGGATCCGCCCGCGCCTGTTGCCAAAGCAACAGCGCCGACAGACAACAAACCTTTCCATGTCGGCAAGGGCATTGAGATTCCAAGCAATGCGCTCGATCTGCAGCTTGAACCTGCAGCGACTGCAGCGTCGATTCAACAGACTCCCGCCAAGGCGGTCGCTGGCAAACCTGCTCCGGCGAGCGCAGCGCCTCCGGCCATTCGCCCGATTCCCGCTCCCGGCGCCAAAGCGGCCGGCGCTCCGGCACGCCAGCCCGCCGTCAATTCCGACCTCGACAGCACGCAGACGATTCGCGCGCTGACGAGCGCCGAAATGAACGACGAGTCGCAAGAGAAGTGGTTTTCCATTCAACTCGCGGCGTCTGAGCAGCCGGTCAACTTGGACGCCATGCCGCACCTCGACATCTTCGAGGCCTATACGCTGTATTCCGTGGCGACTGCCGGCAGCGGCAAAATCGTTCATTCGCTGCGCTTGGGTTTCTTCAAGGAAGCGGTGTCGGCCGAGGCGGTTGCCGGATATCTCAAGACCTTCTTCAACTCGCCGTCCGTCATGCGCATCAGTGTTGCTGAGCACGGGCGCTTCAAGGACTCTCCGGCTCCACGGCGCAACGCACACGCGGAGCCGAAGCAGGATTCGAAAGTCGTCGACCTGAACAACACGCGTGCTAACAAGCCCGCTATTCCGACGGTCACGATGGAAGTCGTGCCGCGCCGAGACACCAGTGCGACCGGCTCGTTCAAGCTCGATCAGACCGGATCGTTCAACACCAGCGCGACCGGCTCCTTCAAAACGAGCGCAAGCGGCTCTCACAAGGCGTTGACTCCATCGCTGAAGCCGGCTGCAAAATCTGCGCGGCCCGCCACCAAGCGCTCTGAGCCGCTCACCAAGCATTCGACCACGGGCAAGTACAAGGCGCCGGCGAAGAAGTCGCTCTCAGAGCAACTCATGGACGAAGCGCGCGGAGTCGATCTTTCGGAGAGCGCCATTCGCCGCCTGCCCAAGAACGATTCCCTGCTCTCCCGCCTCGTCGACAAGCTCAAGAAATAACCACAAAGGGCACCATCTGAACCGGCACGTGAGCGTTCAGCACTCACGTCTGTGTAAGTTTGCGCGCCCAGCACTTATGCCATCGTGGTTTGCCGCCGAAGATTTTTGATTTCTCGGCGCGTAACATGCGGTCTCCCTACGCGCTAGGCGTCGGACATCCTGCTCATCGACCTCGAGGATTTGCACATGAGTGATTGTTACAGCCGTCGTACGCTTCTGAAGAACACGTTAATCGGCCTCGCCGCGCTTCCCGCAGGCGGCCTGATCGTCAGCGATGCATCGGCTCAAGCTGCCGCCGCAAAAGTCGACGAAAAAGATCCGCTGGCCGTGTCCTTGGCGTATGTGCACGACGCCAAGAAGGTCGATGCTTCCAAGAATCCGCAATACAAAGTCGGTCAGCATTGCGCCAACTGCGTCCAGCTCCAAGGCAAGGACGGAGATCAATGGCGACCCTGCAATATCTTCGCGGGCAAGCTCGTAAACGCGAACGGCTGGTGCAAAGTCTGGGCGTTGAAGCCCGGCGCCAAGGTTGCTTAGTTGATAGTCGGACACGCGGCCATCAGGCCGCGTGTCACTGCATCTCGAGCCGTTGGCCGTAGCCGGTTAGTTCGAGATAGCCGCGTCCAATCGAGCGATTCGACTCGTCGAACGCGCGAACCGCCCCCTCCCAGTACACCGTTCCCGTGCTCGCGCGCGAGTCGTTTTCTTGGTCGTCCATCAAAGGCCGCAGCACGATACGTCGATCCTGCACCACGATTTCCCATTCGATCGGATACTCGTTGCCCGTCCGCGGCGATCGCCACCTGCGCAGGGCTCGCCAACGAACCTGTTGGGGCTGGAACGTGTGAACAGTTGTCGAGTGCGCCTCGCGCGTCGAGGCCGAAGCCCACAGAACGCCTCTTGAGCTTCGCATTCGAAATGCCATCAACGCCGAGCCATCGTCGAAATTGATGCCGGTCCAATCCCAACCCTGCGCGCCTGATTCCATGTAAGTACTGGACCATTCGTGATCGAGCCATGCGAGGCCGTGCACTCGCATTGACTTGCCCCGCACGCTGAGCGTTCCGGACACCTTCAATCCAGGCATGCTGTAGTAGTGGCTTGCGGATTCAACGTGCGCGCCTTTGCGACTGACACCGCGTTCGCCTTGCAACATCGGTCGCTCCGTCGGGCTCAACTGCAGCTGCATCGCGAATTCTTTGGCTGCAATTTGTGCAACGTAACCTTCGCCGCTCGTGCGCAGACTCCAATCGTCGATGTGCACATCCAATGCGCTCTCGGATGCTTCCGCCAATCCAAAACCGGCGCGAGCGGATTTCTCATCGCGAAGTAGGGCGCCGATCTTCGGATCGCTCACCGCAGCGTGCGCGAACAACACCTGGCGCAACGCGAATCGCGAGGGGTTCGATTCATCCGTTCCGGGGCGGTTACGGAAGAAGGTCACCTGAAATCCCATCGGCTCGTTGCGATCGTTTTCGATCCAGCCGGTGACATACCACCACTCGGTGCGAAAATTGGGGTGACTTCCCTCATCGCGCGGAAACTGAATCTCGTAATTCGGATCCACTTGCGCGAACGATACGGGCGCGTCCGACGCGAACACGCTGGCTGTCAGCGCAGCAAAAAGCACAAGTAACCGCCGCACGATCACCAATCCTCCTTGACGGCGCGCACGCTCTCCGCGCTCATCGCTTGGCGTCCGCTGATTGCCGCGATCAACGCCGAAGTCGCAACTAACACGCTGCTCAGGACCGACAGACTCAATACCGGCACGTGCACGTCCATGCTCCAATGGAACGATTGGCGATTGACCACGAAGATCAAGATCCAACCGATCACGAGCCCCGTCGCCAGGCCGACCGTCACGCCGATCAAACCCAACAGTCCGCCTTCGAGCGCAAGGACCCGCACGATCTCGCGCCGACGCATGCCGATGTGACGCAACGCCCCGAGCTCTGCGCGACGCGCAATGACTTGTGAACCGATGCCGGTTGCGATCCCGAATAGACCGATCACGATCGCGACGCTTTCCAACAAGTACGTGATCGCAAACGTCCGATCGAACGCTTGCAGCGATAGCTTGCGCAGCTCGCGCGGGACTCGCAGGTCGTAGTTGATGTTTCGCGGCATGACATCTGCAATTGCGCGGCGCAGGTGGGCTTCGCTCGCGCCCTGTGCCAGCCAGAACCAAACGGTGTTCGCATTGTCATCGCGCGCGATCTCTCGATACGCACTCAACGCCATGATGATCGTGCCGTTCGCATTCTCGTAATCACGCCACACGCCGGCGACATAAGCGTTCACGCTATGGCCTAAAAGATCGAAATCGAATTCATCGCCGGACTTGCGGCCCAAGCGCTCGGCCGCCACTTCGCTGATCCACACGGGGACGCGATTGGGTTTCGTGCCGGCGAACGAAGCAACCATCCAGCGCGACTCTGCAATCGTCTCGTGCTCGTTCGAGATCGCCATGAGCGCGAAAGGAACTCGCGACCCTTGAACTTGCACTTCGGAGAAGCGGCTCACCGCGGTGCGTGTGACGCCTGACAAAGCTTTCAGCTGCGCAACGGTGTTCGGATCGAGACTTGCAGACTGTCCAACGTAGCCTGCGCGCACATAAACATCGGCAGGCAACAACTTCTGCGTCCAATCGTCCAGCGATTGCCTGAACGACTGCACCATCACTGCCATCGCAACCATCAAACTGAAACTCACCAGAACCGCTGCCACACTCAGTGCCGCATAACGGGCCGTGCCCTGAAGCTGCGCAATCGCAAGCTCAAAGGTGATGCCTCGCAGCTTCGGTAAACGGTTGAGCAGCGCACGCACGAAGCCGGGCATCGCGAGCACGGTCGCGACAAGCAACATTGCGATCCCCGCGTAGCCCGCGAGAGGCAGTCCGTTGATTGCGGGAACGCGGAGTACGGCGATCCCCACCAGATACATCGCTGCGACGATCGGCCATCGCGTGCGTACCTCGTGACTGGTCACATCCGCTGCTTTCAATGCCGAAGCAGTCGGAACCCGCGCTGCATCGAACGCGGACCGCAACGCACCGACGAGCGCCACGCCAGTGCCAAGCACGCAGAACACCAAGATCTCCGCCGGATGCACAGACAAGACCGCATCGACATCTTGGAAGTAGCCGAGCCCAATTGCGCCACCCAGAAGGCCGATTCCGATCCGCGCGAGTGCGATGCCGAGCAGCACACCGATGACGCTCCCTGCAGTTCCGATGAGCAGCGCGCCAAACAATTGCGAAGCGAGTTGTTGCTTGCGCGTCAGCCCCAACGCGTGCAGCAAAGCAAATTCGCGCCGCCGTCGCAGAGCCGCAAGCGCTTGCGTAGAAAAGACGAAGAACCCTCCGGTAAACAGCGCTACCAGAGCCAATGCAGTCAGATTGGCTCGATACGAACGCGACAGCCTCACCGCGTCACTGGAGGCTTCGCCAGGCACAACGATGCGGACATTGGGCGGCAACAACGCTGCGATCGCAGCCCGAACGCGATCGATTTGTGCGCCCGACTGGATCCGTACGTCGATGCGCGAGAGCTTGCCCACTCGATCGAACTTCCATTGCGCAAGTCCGATGTCCATCACTGCTGCACGCTCGCGAAGTGCCGCCGGCGCAAGCACAGCGCGCACGATGAAGTCCCTGCGTGACAATCCCAACTGCAAGCCGAGCACATCGCCCGTGTGCAGTTGCAGTTCGCGTGCAGCGCTGGCGCTCAGAAGCACGCTCGGGTGCGCGCTGGGTTGATCCGGCTGCGCGGACGTTTCGCGCTCGCCGCGTGTCGATCCGGAACTTTGCAGAGCCGCGACGAATGCGGGTTGCAACGCTCGCGAGCGGAACACGTCGACACCCATGACAGTCAATGCACCGCGTCGATCCGCAAGCTTTGCCTCTACCATCACAACGGGACTGGCGACTGCCACTCCTGGAACTCGAGCAATTTGCGGATAGATTTGCTCATCGAAGCCAGGCGCCGTAGCTTCGATAGAGAAATCCGCGAGCCCATAAAGCTGTCGGGCCGCTGCCGCAACTTCGTCCGCAGCGACTCGATTGACGAGATAGATCGAGCATCCGAGCGCCACACCGAGTGCAATCGCGAGCACTGCAAGCAACGTGCGCGCGGGCGCATGGCGCAAGGGGCTCCACACCGTCGCAAACAAGATCGAACCGCGAAGAGTGGCGAGCATGCCTAGATGGCGTTGAGCTTGCCGCGCTGGAGTCGATACGCGCGGTCCGTTGTTGCAGCGGCCACTTCAGAGTGAGTGACGAGAATGCCTGCAGCCTGATCGCGTTTTAACTGCGCCTTCAACAGATCCAAGATCTCCTGCGCTGTATCCGCGTCGAGATTCCCGGTCGGCTCGTCCGCGAGCACAAGTTTCGGCCGATGCGCTAAAGCACGTGCGACTGCAACGCGTTGCATTTCGCCACCGGAAAGTTGATTCGGCAGGCTGGCCGCTCGAGCAGTCAATCCGACCGCATCCAACAATTCCTCGACGCGAGACTTTGCGGCAGCGGAGCTCGTACCATTCAAGGCCAGCGGCAGCGCGATGTTTCGCGCCACAGTGAGATGCGGCAACAACAGAAAGGCCTGAAACACGAAGCCCATGTGGCTTCGGCGCAGCAACGTGCGTGCGTCATCGGAGAGCGTGCCGAGATCGACGCGGTCGAACTCGATGCGGCCCGCATCGGGCGTATCTAGACCCGCAATCAAATTCAGCAGAGTGGATTTGCCTGAGCCCGACTCGCCCATGACGGCGACGTACTCGCCTGCATTCAAGCGAAAAGAAAGACCATCGAGGATGCGGCGTTCAGCGGCGCTCGCAAAACTTTTACGAACGCTCTCAAGGTTCAGCATGAAAAGACCGGCACGTCGGAACGATATTCGCCGGCGCAGCGCAATCGCGCTGCCTCGCTTCGACAGGAATGTTTGCGCTCAGAATCCAACAAAGAACCCAAGCGTTCCGGAGTATTGAAATAACGTGTCGCCCTTGCTGCGAATATCGCAGGTCGCGCCGTTATTCACTTCGCAGAAGATTTGGTTGTCGCTGTTCAACACGGTAACGAACGCGCGAACGTCCAGGCGCACACCGAAATGATCGCCAATCGGAATGCGCACGCCCGTCGCAGCGCTGAACGCGAGTTTCGTCTCGTCGTCCCAACCGGCCACGTTCGGACTCAAGCGCGCGGCACCGACACCTAAGCCAAAGTACGGAATCACGTACTTGGCATCGGGATGGCTCACGATGCCGCCGATCTGTAAATAGTCGACATCCAAATCGGTCTTGGTGGCACCGCCGATTTCCGTGCTGCTCTTGGTGTAGAGGAACTCGTAAGCGCGCCACGCTTCGGGAGCGTAGTTGAAGATCAATCCGAGATTGGTGGATTGATCGATGTTGCGCTTGGCGCCGGCGCTATCCTCGAATTCGCCGCCGCCCAAATAGCCGGCGAACGGCGTGAATTCGCAATCGTTCGTGTGTTGCTCGGGTCCTTCCGCATGTGCGGGCAAGCCGATCCAACCCAACGCGAACGTGGCCAGCGCGAGCAGGTTGCGCAAATTGATTTGCGATGGGGCTGTGCGAGTCATCGTCCAAACTCCTCAAGTGGGCACCGACCGGCGTTCCGGGCGCGATACGTTAACATGCGCGCCGTGACGGGAACGCTCTCATGAAGTGGTCGAGCATCTGGGTTGCCGCTTTCTTTGCGGCGCTCACCTTTGCCGCCTGGGCCTGGCTCAACCGTCCCAACATCGAACCGCGATGGCCTGCGCGGGTGCAAGGTGTTGCTTATTCCCCCTACCGTTCCGGCCAGTCGCCGCGCAGCGAGTCGCCAACCCTGGAACAGATTGACGCTGATCTGCGACTGCTATCGCGCGCCTCTGTAAACGCGCTGCGCACGTATTCCTCTGTAGGAACGCTTGCACACGTGCCCGAGATTGCAGCGCGGCACAATCTCAAAATCCTCGCGGGTGCGCGGCTGGCTGGCTACGAAGCAACGGATGAGAAGGAACTCGCGAGCGTCATCGCGATCGCCAACCGGCATTCGAACGTCATTCGCGTCATTGTCGGCAATGAAACCTTGCTCCATCGGGAGATTGCCCTTCCGCAATTGATCGCCTACTTGGATGTTGCGCGCGAACGCATTCAACAGCCCGTCAGCACTGCAGAACCGTGGAACGTCTGGCTACAGCATCCCGAACTGGCCGAACACGTCGACTTCCTAGCCGTGCACATGTTGCCGTACTGGGAAGGTATTGCTGCGGATCGCGCAATCGCCCATATCGATTCGCGCATGGAGGCGCTAAAGCAGAAATTTCCCGGTCGAGAAATCGTGATTGCCGAGGTCGGCTGGCCTTCGGAAGGACGTCCCTTGGATCAAGCGGTTGCTTCGCTGAGCAACGAGGCCACGTTCTTAAGGCGCTTCCTAGATCAAGCCGAACGCAAAGGCTATCTGTACTACGTCATGGAAGCGTTCGATCAACCTTGGAAGGCACGCGTTGAAGGCACGGCGGGTGCGTACTGGGGAATTTATGACGTCGAGCGCAAGGCGAAGTTCGCGTTTACCGAGCCGGTCGTTCGCATCCCCGGATGGCGCACGCTGGCGACGGTGTCCGTCTTGCTCGCAGCATTGATGCTGTCGTTGTTCTATGCGCATAGCACCGCACTGGGCACTCGCGGGCGCAGCTTTCTTGCAGTCGTCGTGTACGGCACCGCCACCGCAGCGGTGCTGATGATGTACGACTACTCGCAGCGCTACCTCACATTGCTCGGTGCAGTTGCCGGTGCGGTGTTGATGGTCGGCTTGCTCGGCGCCATTGCGATCTTGCTTGCGGAAGCGCATGAGTGGGTCGAGGCGCGATGGTCAAAGCGCAATCTCGCATTCGTCGAAGCACGTCCGGCACATTTTCATCCGAAAGTCTCGATTCACGTGCCCGCTTTTAATGAGCCGGCGCCGATGCTGATTGCGACACTCGATGCATTGGCGCGACTCGATTACCCGAACTTCGAAGTGTTGGTCATCGACAACAACACGCCTGATGAGAACGTCTGGCGACCCGTGCTAGAACATTGCGCACGGCTCGGTGCGCGCTTCAAGTTCTTTCACGTTGATCCACTGAGCGGCTTTAAAGCAGGCGCGCTCAACTACGCACTCGAACACACCGCACGTGATGCAGACGTCATTGCGGTAATCGATAGCGATTACCAAGTCGAACCAACGTGGCTGCACGATCTCATTCCCGCATTCAGCGATCCCAAGGTCGCGATCGTGCAAGCTCCGCAAGACTATCGCGACGACGCAAGCAGCCTATTCAAGGCGATGACGCATGCCGAATATCGCGGGTTCTTCTTCATCGGCATGGTCACGCGCAACGAACGTAATGCAATCATTCAACATGGCACGATGACCCTCGTGCGAAAGGAAGCGCTCGCGCAAGTCTCGGGATGGGCCGAGTGGTGCATTACCGAGGATGCAGAGCTCGGGCTGCGCTTGTTCGAACTGGGCTGGCGAGCGCATTACATTCCAAGGAGCTACGGACGTGGTTTGGTGCCCGATACCTTCGCGGATTACAAGAAGCAGCGCTTCCGATGGGTTTACGGCGCAATGCAGATTGTCCGCGCACATCGTGAGGCCTTGATCGGATTGAAAGATCATCGCCTCACTCGCGGGCAGCGCTACCACTTCATTGCAGGTTGGCTGCCGTGGTTTGCCGAAGGTTTTAATTTGCTATTCAACTTGGCCGCGATCGCGTGGTCCGTCGCGATGCTGATCGCACCGCATCGAATCGATCCTCCGCTCATCATGTTTTCGGTGCTGCCGCTGTCGCTCTTCACCTTCAAGATGGCCAAGCTCGCGCATCTGTATTTGTCGCGGGTCGGTGCAAATATCCGCCAGACGATCGCTGCAGCGATTGCGGGACTCGCTCTATCGCACACGGTGGGCCTTGCCGTCTTGAAAGGTCTAGTCACTAAAAACGAACCGTTCTTCCGCACGCCGAAATATCCGCAACAACACGCGTTCTCTCAGGCGCTCACCGCGGCGAGACAAGAGCTGCTGCTTCTACTGCTTTTGTGTGCGACAGCCTATGCACTCACGCATCCTTTGCGCTTCGGTTCACTGCGGCTTGGCATTCCCGAGGAGTTGACGGGCCCAGACATTTCCCTTTGGGTGGCGGTCTTGTTGATACAAGCAGCGCCTTATGCGGCAGCGCTTGTGGTTTCAGTGATCAGTGCAACCAAGCTTCCGGCTGGGTGGTTGGGCGCTCGGTCTAGCCCGATCGGATTCCAATCCGAATCCAAGCGCCAAGAGCCGGACGCAACACAAAGCGCGCATAGAAAACAATGAGTCGGCAAGCGAGACCGAGCATTGCTCGCGTCAAAAGCTTCGCGTGAAGACAAACGATTAGCCGCAGAGAACGCATAAAAGAGGTGATGAAGTGAAAGCGCGAGAGCGCGCGTGAAGTGAAGCGCGCAGATCCTGCCCTCACACATCCTGTTCATCTTGTTAATCCTGTCTAGAAATTCTTCTCTCTGCATCCTCAAGCAGAAGCAAAGAGTTGGACAGGATGAACGGGATTGACAGGATGGTCGAGCTGAGAGGCATAGTTCCGCGTCATGGGCGCCGCGCTTGTTTACGACACTTCCACCATTCACGCGCAAGGCGCTTTTAACTCATACCGCATCACTTCCCTTTTTGCGTTCCTTGTGTTGCGTCCGTTCATGCTTCCCCAAAGGCGAACGCTCGCTTCGCAATTCACGAGTTACGTCTTCTCCGCAATTGAGCGCAGCGCAACACGCACTCACACTGCGCCCCGCCATGGCCGATCCCACCGTTGTTCTGCTCTCGCGAATCCAGTTCGGATTCGTCATGAGCTTTCACATCATCTTTCCCGCATTCACGATCGGGCTCGCAAGCTGGCTGGCTTTTCTCGCAGGGGCTTACCTCAAGACGAAACGTACGCTGTATCGCGAGCTGTATCTCTTCTGGCTGAAGATCTTCGCGGTCTCGTTCGCATTGGGTGTCGTATCCGGCATCGTGATGAGCTTTCAGTTCGGCACGAACTGGGCGGTGCTATCTGAACGTGCCGGCAACATCCTCGGACCGTTGCTCGCGTATGAGGTGCTCACCGCCTTCTTTCTCGAAGCGACGTTTCTGGGCGTGATGTTGTTCGGTTGGCGCAAGGTCACGCCGAAGACGCATTTCTTTGCGACCTGCATGGTCGCACTCGGCACGTTGATTTCGACTTTCTGGATCATCTCGGCGAACAGCTGGATGCACACGCCAAGCGGCTATCAAATCGTCAACGGCGTGTTCGAGCCCGCGAATTGGTGGCGGATCGTTTTCAACCCGTCGTTTCCCTATCGACTCGCACACATGGTGCTCGCCGCGTTTATCACAACCTGTTTCGTGATCGGCGGGGTGAGCGCTGACTATTTGATCCGCAATCGCCATGTCGAAGGTGCGACGTTGATGTTGAAGCTGGCGATTGCATTCGGTGCTATTGCGGTGCCGCTGCAGATTCTCGCCGGCGATCTTTCGGGACTGGAAGTTCACGAGAATCAGCCCGTCAAACTCGCGGCCATCGAAGGCCACTGGGAGACGCACCGCGGCGCGCCACTGATCTTGTTCGCGCTCCCCAACCAACAGGAAGAACGCAATGAGCACGAGATCGCGATTCCCAAACTCGGCAGCCTGATCATCACGCACAGTCTCGATGGCGAAATCAAGGGACTCAAGGAGTTCGCACCCGCAGATCGCCCGCCCGTGACGCCCGTCTTTTGGGCCTTCCGCGTAATGGTCGCAATTGGCTTTCTCATGCTCGCACTCGTGACCCTTTCGGCGATTCAATGGAAGCGCGGCGTACTCGCCCAATCGCGACTGCTACTACGCTGGTGGACGTGGATGATTCCCGCGGGATTCGTCGCGGTGCTGTCAGGCTGGTACACGACAGAGATTGGACGTCAGCCCTTCGTCATACAGGGCCTGTTGCGCACTGCCGATGCCGCCAGCGCAATCAGTGCCGCGAGCGTGAAGACCTCGCTCGTCGTATTCGCATCGATCTACTTGTTCGTCTTCATCGCCGGCACGTACTACTTGCTCAAGCTCCTGCGCAAAGGTCCGCAACCGGTCGAAGACGCTCTGCGCCACCCGGAAGACACGCGCGCGGCACGGCCACTGTCTGTGCCGGAAGAGGAGATCGAGATACGAACATGAGAATCAGACGCAACACAGAGCGCGCAAAGGTGAACAAAGTAGATCTGGTGCTGCCTTCAGCCTGGCGCTCCTCGTAGTCATCGCGTTCTTTTTTTGCGTTCTCTGCGGCCATTCATTCTTTCCATGACAACGCACGAAATCCTGCCCATCATCTGGTTCGCCATCATCGGCTTCGGCGTATTCATGTACGTCTTGCTCGACGGCTTCGTGCTCGGGCTCGGAATCCTCGCACCCTTTGCCGAAGACAAAGATCAGCTCGATCGCATGATGAACACCGCGGCGCCAATCTGGGACGGCAACGAAACCTGGCTGATTCTTGGCGGCGCAGGACTGCTCGCTGCATTTCCCAAAGCGTACGCGTTGATGTTGTCGGGCTTGTATCTGCCCGTTCTCTTGATGCTGGTCGCGCTCGTGCTGCGCGGCGTTTCGTTCGAATTCCGTTTCAAGGCGCACACATCGAAGCGCCTGTGGGGAATCTGTTTCGCAGTGGGCTCGATCGCGGCTGCTTTCGCACAAGGCTTGATGCTCGGCGCCATCGTCGAAGGCATGCCCGTCGAGGGCGGCAAATATCTCGGCGGGCCGTTCGCGTGGTTCAGTCCCTTCTCGATGTTAACGGGCGTCGCAGTGGTGTTCGGCTACGCACTACTGGGCAGCACGTGGGTGATCATGAAGACCGATGGGGCTTTGCAGAACGTTGCTTTTGCCCTGACGCGACCTCTCGTCGCTGTCGTCGTTGCCTTCATGATGCTCGTGAGTACATGGCTGCCTTTCTTGAGCAGCCACATCATGACGCGATGGTTCGAGAGCGGCCACTTCATTTGGCTATCGCCAGTGCCGTTGCTCGCCTTGGTTAACGCCGTGTTGCTATGGCGGGCGGTGATGCGCCGTGCCGAGCATGCACCATTCATACTGGCGCTGAGCTTTTTCGCGCTGGGATTTATCGGGTTGGTGCTCGGCATCTGGCCGAATCTACTGCCGCCGAACTTGAGTATCTGGGAGGCAGCGGCGCCCCCATCGACTCAGGGCTTCGTGCTCGTCGGCACGTTAATCATGCTGCCGGCCGTCCTTGGCTACACGTATTGGTCCTATTCAGTCTTCCGCGGCAAGATCGCCGCGGAGACCGGGTATCACTGAGCTTGTTGGCTAATCGTCGGGCGGGAGTCATCGGCGGGCTTTTGGCAAGGACAGCCGCAAAACAGCATCCAAAGCCACAAGCCCAGCAGCGTTCCGACCAGACCTCCGACCCCTGAACCGATGACGATGGACCTCAATCGTGGCGGTTCGTTATGAGCACCGTTTCCCATGCGTGTCTCCCCTTGTTGATGTTGTAGGGCACGCAAGTCTTGCGCGTCATTGCCGCATGAGCAAGTGGCCTTTAGTATCGGCACCGCTCCGGTACCCTCCATGCCCACGTCCAATCCCTCATCCATCGAGGAAATTCTGCGTCTTGCGGAGCCGCTGTCCCCGGCCGAGCAGGCGGATTTTCTGCGCAAGACGTGTGGTGCACGCACTTCATTGCGAGCCGTCGCATCCGAAGCATTGCGCAAACGCTCGTCTGCGGCCTGGTGGGAAAACGACATCGAGAACGCCGACCCACCCGATGCGGCCAATGTCGACACCTACGAGCAGATTGGACCTTATCGCGTCATTCGCACGCTCGGCGAAGGCGGCATGGGCAAGGTTGTGCTCGCAGAGCGAGCGGATGCGCAATTCACCCAGCAAGTTGCGATCAAGCTAGTCCGCCGCGGACTCACGTCGCGTCAAATCCTGAGCCGCCTCAAATTGGAGCGGCAGATTCTCGCGACGCTGAATCATCCGAACATCGCCAAGCTCTTAGACGGCGGCACGACTTCCGAAGGCACTCCATACATCGTGATGGAGTACATCGAAGGCACCCCGATCGATCAGTACTGCAACGAACGCAAGCTCAACGTCACCGAGCGATTGATGTTGTTTCAACGCGTTTGTGCTGCCGTTCACTATGCGCACCAAAACCTGATCGTTCATCGCGACTTGAAACCCAGCAACATCCTGATCGATGCGCAGGGCTCACCGAAACTCCTGGACTTCGGTATCGCGAAAATTCTCGATGACAGAGAGATGGGACATACGCTTGCGGTGACGCACGCAGACGTGCGCGTGCTAACGCCCGATCACGCTAGCCCCGAGCAAGTCCGCGGTGAACCGATCACCACGGCGAGCGACACGTATGTGTTGGGTGTCCTGCTCTACGAACTGCTCACCGGACACAAGCCGTACACACTCGAGAGCTACAAGTTGAGCGCGATCGAGGCAGCCATTTGTTATGACGAGCCGATGCCGCTCGACAGCGTCTTCTCCACGCACGGATCGACGGCTGCGGAGGAACTCCTCGCGCGAGTTTGCGAAGAGCGTTCGACCACCGAATCCAAGTTGCATCGGCAGCTATCAGGCGATTTGAACAATGTGGTGATGACGGCCCTGCGCAAGGAGCCCGAACGTCGTTATCCATCGGTCGAACAGTTCTCGGCCGACATTGGACGCTTCTTGAGCAATAACCCAGTCACAGCGCGTCCCGATACGGTTAGCTACCGCACAGCGAAGTTCATTCAGCGCCACACGTTCGGCGTGATCAGCAGCTCACTTGCGGTGCTTGCGCTGATCGCGTTTGCGATCACGACCGCGGTTCAAGCCGAGCGGATCAACCGCGAACGCGTCAAGGCACAGGAAGTCGCCTCATTTATGACTGGCTTGTTCGAAGGCGCCGATCCCAATCTCGTGCGCGGCAACGAACTCACCGTTCGCGAGCTGCTGGACCAAGGCGCCACGCGACTCTCAAGCGAGCTCGGCAGGGCACCGGAAGTGCGCGCGAGCTTATTGGACACGCTCGGTAACGTTTACTGGAACATCGGCGCATACGATCGAGCGATTCAAACCAGCACTGAAGCACTGAACCTTCGCAAACAACTTCACGGTAATGACGATCCAGGCGTCTTTGGCAGCAACTATCAGCTCGCGACTGCGTTGATCGAACACCGAGATTTGGCAGCAGCGGAACGTCACCTAGAGCAGAGCCTCGCCACCGCGAAGAAGGCCTACGGCGATGAGAGTTCTCAAGTCGGAGAAGTGCTCGGGCGTTTCGGGCGTCTGCGCCACTTGCAGCAACGATTCAAAGAGGCGTCGTCGTTCTACGCGCAGAGCATCCGATTACTGGAGAAGGATCCAAAGGCAAACTTGTTCGAGCTATCGAACAACACCAACGACTACGCGATTCTCCTGAACTATCTGGGCGATGCGCCCGGCGCCGAATCGCTATTTAGAAAAACCTTGGCTCTACGCCAAGCGCACTTCGGTGCGGACCACCCGGTGGTGGCGATTGCAATGAACAATCTCGGCGTCGCGCTCGAGCAGCAGGGCAAGCTCGCGGAAGCCGAACAGTACTTGTCCAAGTCGGTCGCTTTGCATCGCAAACTCTACGGCGAGAAGAACAACAACTACGTTGCAGCACTTCGCGCCTACGGCCGGTTGCAGCGGCATAGGGGCAAGCTCAAGGAAGCAGAGGCGACTTTTCGAGACGCGCTTGCCAAGCAGCAAGAGCTCACCGGCCCCGACCATGAGTTGGTCGGATACACGCGTGCCAATCTCGCGAATGTCTTATTAGATGAGGCAAACGCCGCCGGTGCAGAGCGAGAGACTAGAGAAGCGCTCAGGGTGTACGCGCAGCACTACGCCAACGATCATTTATATGTAGCCGCCGCTCAGCGCATCTTGGGATTGGCGCTCCTCGCGCAAGGCAAGTTCGATGCAGCTGCATCTGCACTGAACTCGGCCATCGCAACGCAAGAAAAGAACCTCGATGAACACAACCCGCAGCTTGCGCTGTCGCAGGCCGCACTCGGCGAGTTGAAGCTCGCACAACGCGACTACGCACAAGCCGAGCCGTTGCTCGTGGGCCGCTACGGCCTGATCACCCAGACCCAAGGACCCCAGGACGGATCAACCCAAAGACTGCGCGCTGCCATCACCCGCCTCTACAAGGAAACCGGACGCGAGGCGCAGCTCCAAGCCGTCCTGCAGCAAACCTCACCCCAAAGCCAGGTCACCGCATCGCGCTAGCCCATCGATGGCGGCTCCAGGCCCGCCCTTCCCTCATCGCCGGACTTCCCTCATCGCTGGTCCCTCATCGCTGGACATCCATCTTCTTCGGTCCGGGTTTCCCCTCCCTTTGGACACCCATCGATCGGCGCGCCCCTTCCACTTGCGCGCCCTCTCCAGCTCCCTTTCCCCTTTGGACACGCATCGATTGGCGCGTGGGCTTCCCCACCTTTGGACACCCATCGAACAGCGCCTCGGTTCGCTACCGCCCTCTCGCGTCAGGGTGGCTGTCCGGAAGTCCCATTTGGACACCCATCTTCCCTGGGTATCAACGTAGGTTATTGGTGGGTGTCCAACATCGAGTCGCCTCCAACACCGAGTCGCCGCCTTTCGAGTGAAGCCAGTTGATGGGTGTCCAACGGGAAGTAATCCCTTGGACATTCCCTCCCTTTGGACACCCATCGATCGGCGCGCCCCTTCGACTTGCGCGCCCTCTCCAGCTCCCTTTCCGCTTTGGACACCCATCGATTGGCGCGTCGCTTCCACCTACCTTTCCCGTTTGGACTTTCCGCTTTGGATAATCCCTTTTGGACACCCACCTTCCCTGGGTATCAACGTAGGTTATTGGTGGGTGTCCAACACCGACCAACACTTGGTGGGTGTCCAACACCGACCAACACCGGGTTATTGGTGGGTGTCCAACACCGACCAACACCGAGACCGGTGGCAGGTGTCCAACACGGAGTCGCCCCTGTTTCGAGTGGAGCCAGTTGATGGGTGTCCAAATGGAAGGAGGTCCCTCCCAAGGACCTCGACCCGAACCCATAAAGGAGGCGCCAATGTATGGCTGTCCAAATCCGAAGGAAGTGGGTATCCAACCCCCAGGAACGGTACAAAGCAGAAGGTCGCTCTGGGCAAAGACTGACGTGTGGACATCCAACAGACGCCTTGGATCTGGACAAAGAAGGCGTCCCAAATTCCCCCCGGCTATCCGTGTACGGCCCAATAAACGGTTTGGAAACGTCCTGCCCCAAAGGGCAATTGCCGATTTCCCTAGGCCGGACGTACGATGGATCGCAACACTAAGTGGGCATACAACCGCCCTGCACGGCGCCGGACCGTCATGCATTCATTGGCAGGAGCGAGCTTGGGGTACGCCTATGAACATTCTCATCGTCGACGACCATCCCCTCTTCCGCGCGGGATTCCACGCCGTGCTCGAGCAGAGCGATCTGGATGCGGGCGTACTGAGCGTCTCGTCGGTGCCCGAAGCATTGCAGATGCTGCAACGAGACGGCGACATCGGCCTCGTGCTCCTCGACATTCATCTCAAGGGTGACGACGGCTTTGCCGCGCTGAAGAAGATCGGCGAACGCTTTCCCACCACCGCATGCATTTTGATTTCCGGCGACGAGGGTGACGGCGTCGCCTCTCGCGCCGTCGCTTCCGGCGCGTCCGGCTTCATTCCGAAGTCCTTCACCGCGGATGAAATGGTCGCGGCGATTCAGAAAGTGCTGGCAGGCGAGATCTTTGTGCCCGCGAGTACGGGCACTACGAACGCGGATGCACCTCACGGCTTGACGCTTCGCCAACTCGAAGTCATCAACATGTTGGGCCGTGGATTCTCGAACAAAGAAATCGCTCGAGCCCTCGACGTCGCCGAACGCACCGTGAAAGCACATGTGAGCGCGGTGTTCGAAGCGCTCAATGTTCGCAACCGCACTCAAGCAGTCCTCGTCGCACAGAAGCGAGGCTTCTTGCCTGCAACTCAGTCTTACGCCGCCGCTCGATAATCAACCACGCTATGGATGAAGCCGCGCTGCTGCGACGCGTTGAACAACAACGCGTCGCGATGCTGTATGGGAATACGCTAGCGGTCTCAGGCTCGGCAATTTTGATGATGATCGTCATCGCGGTCATCGCTTGGCCTCATGCACGCGCGGTCAATCTTGCAGTGTGGTGCGGTGCTGTGCTGCTCGTGCAAGTCGGCGTGCAAGTCCTCGCTTTCGGCTATCACCGAGCTGCAGCGAACGATTCGGCACCCCTGCAGTGGGGCTGGCGGCTCGCCGTGGGCGCGGCGATTGCTGGAGCGATCTGGGGCTCCGCGGCGTTCGTGCTCGTCGACTCCTCGCAGTCGCTCACGATCGCATTGATCTCCGCATGCCTCGCCGGCCGGGCAATCATTAGCGTTCTGACGCATGCCCACTTTCCACCCGCACTGCACGCGTTCGCGGTGCCCATCTTCGGCTTACTTGCACTTCGTTACATCACGCTTGGCGGCTCGGGAAACGCGGCGCTAGGAATTATGTGGATCGCCGTGCTCGGCTATTTGACGTTGTTCGTGGATCGGCATGCGCGCGCGATCGTAAATCAAATCCGATTACGCTACGAAAACGAACGCCTGGTCGACGAACTGAAGCAACAGAACGCACTCGCCGTGCAAGCACGGCAGAAAGCGGAAGAAGCCAATCGCTCGAAGTCTCGGTTCTTTGCAGCAGCGAATCACGATCTGCGTCAGCCGCTGCATTCGTTGGGCCTGTTCGCAACCGCCTTGCGAAACGGCAACGTCGACGACGATTCGCGCAAGCTGATCGATCAGATCCTGCAATGCACCGAGTCTCTCGAGCAGCTGTTCGACAACCTGTTGGACATTTCTAAGCTGGATGCCGGACAAGTCGAAGTAAAGAGAGAGACGGTGCAGATCGATGCCGTCTTCGATCGTTTGCGAAGTACGTTCGCCGTGCCAGCCGAAGCGAAGGGACTCAGGCTCAGCATTCGGCGTTCGAAAGCCGCGCTATCGACAGACTCGACATTGTTGTTCCGCGTGCTTTCCAACTTGGTTGCCAATGCGATTCGCTACACCGAAGAAGGCGGCGTACTCGTTGCCTGCCGCATGCATAAGCGCAGCGTCACGATCGAGGTATGGGACACGGGCATTGGCATTCCTGCGGATCAACACGAACGTATTTTCGAAGAGTTCTATCAGCTCAACAATCCATCGCGCGACCGCTCGCGCGGCTTAGGCTTGGGCCTTGCGACGGTCCGTCGCATCGTGCAACTACTGAATCATCCACTGCGCTTGCGCTCTGTCGCGGGCAGAGGCACGACATTCTCGATCGAGATTCCGCTGGCCGACATCAAAGGAACCCACGCGGCAACGGTCGAGCAAAAAGTACCGAACCTCATCGGCGGCAAACTCATCGCCGTCATCGATGATGAGGAATCGGTTCGCCTCGGCATGCAAAGCCTGCTCGAAAGCTGGGGCTGCAAATGCGTGACCGCGATGGATGGCGATGAAGCATTGGAAAATCTCGGTCAGCGACGACCGGACTTCATCATTGCCGACTTACGTTTGCGCACGGAAGAAAACGGCATCGATGTGATTCGCCAACTTCGTAGACACCTGGGCGATGACATTCCGGCGGTGCTCGTCTCGGGCGATACGGCGCCGGAACAACTTCGCACCGTCAGTGCCGCAGGGCTGACGATGATGCACAAACCGCTCAAGGCGGTGCGGCTACGCGCGATGCTGAATCATGAGTTTGCGAAGGGCGCGGCACCGCACGCCATTAGTGCGTCCTGAAGAGAATTTCCACGGAGGACACAGAGAACACGGAGATCGAGAGCACAGCCTATAGACCCGCAGTCCCGCATAGAAAGCGCCCTAAACTAATCTTAGTCTCCGTGCCCTCCGTGATCTCCGTGGAGCCATTCTTCTCCGCAGTGTATCGTGCGCATCCTTCGAAACAAGGCACGCACATGGTCCGTTCTTCTCAATCCGGCGATTTTCACGCACATCCCAAAGGCATCCGCCTGCAGAAGGCCATGGCGGACGCAGGCATCGGTGCGCGTCGTGATTGCGAGGACATCATCACTGCCGGTCGGGTGCGAGTTAACGGCAAGGTTGTCATGACGCTCCCGTGCTTCATCGATCCGGCACACGATGAAGTCGAATTGGACGGAGAGCGCATCGAATTTCCGGAAACGACAATCGAGCAGTCGCAGGCGATGGGCGCATCCGTTGCCGAACGCAAGTTCACCTACGTACTCGTGAACAAGCCCAAGGGCACGATCACGACGACGAGCGATCCTGAAGGGCGCCGCAATGTTCTCGATCTGCTGCCGCCGACGCTGCGAAAAGAAGAAAGACTGTTTCCGGTTGGTAGGCTCGATGCAGATTCAACCGGCTTGTTGTTGATCACGAACGACGGCGATCTCGCATATCAACTGACGCATCCGAAGTTCGGCGTCACGAAGGAATATCGAGTTCTATGCACCGGGCTCGCAACGGACGAGCAATTGCATCAACTCAAACGCGGTATGTACTTGATCACGCCTACCGGCGACGGCACCAAGAATTCAAAGCGTGCAGCGATGGAGTCAGTGCGCATTCTGAAACGCTTCGTCGATCGCTCTCGCGGCGATCGCACGCTGTTGACCATCACTTTGCGAGAAGGTCACAACCGCGAAATTCGCCGCATGCTCGCACGCGTGGGACTCAAGGTTCGCGAATTGGAACGCGTTGCGATCGGTCCGTTAAAAGCTTCCGAGCTGAGGCCTGGCCAAGTGAAGTTGCTTGGCAAACGCGATGTGGATCGGCTTCGTGAGGCGACGTTGTCTGTTGCTCCAATGGAAGAGAAGAGGAGACCTCCACGGAGAACACGGAGCTAAGGAGAAGCATCTAGAGCCAGACGCAACGCAAAGCGCACAAAGGATGCATGAAAGTCAGCTTCCTCATTCCAGCGTCCAATCTCTAGTCTCTCATCAGCTTCCAGTCAACGAAGCTTCATCGAGACTCCTCATCATCCCATCGCCATCGCGGTGGCTCGCCTTTGATCAAACAGATGAGGAGCAGGATTACGCATAGCCCGGCGCAATAGCCGACAAACACGAGTGGACCGCGCGAAGGAAGGAATACGAACGCACCTAGCAACACGAACACAAAGAAGAGCACGAACACCGTCCAGCCCTGCCATGTAGCAGGCATGCCCCATCCCCAGCCGTAGCGTTTCGCCGGAAACCAATACTTTTGGTTCTCGGACATGAGTCTCTCCTCTCGAACGATGTTCGCCCACTGCGCGCCCACACCTTGCTCGTACCGCGTGCACTCTTCTAAAGTCGCGCTCGCGGCAGAATAAGTCGAACAACGTTGGGGATGGAATCCGGTGCTGCCACTAAAATCGCTTTCGCTTGTTTGGGCGAACCTCAAACGCAACCCCTTGCGCAGCGTGCTCACCTCACTTGCGGTGATGGCCGCTTTTCTATTGTTCGGCGCGCTGGAATCGATGCGCTATGGCATCGTTACCGCCGCGGAGCGATTGCAAAATGTCGAGATCCTCGTCGCTGCGAAGGGCAATCGACCGCTGCCCATGTCCTACCCCGACAAGATCCGTCAGATCGACGGAGTGCGCGAAGCAATCGGCTTAAACTATTTGCCAGGGTTACCGCCTGGAGAAGAACGCGAACAGATTGTGGCGGGTGTAGTTGAACCAGACGTCTTGCTACGCGCGTACCCGAGCTTCTCCCGCGACAGCGCCGCACTCAAAAGATGGCGGGAGGTTAAGGCCGGTGCGCTCTTCAAAGCTGGAGTCGCAGCCAAACACGGCTGGAAAGTCGGAGACAGGATACCGTTGCGATCCATGATCCCACGACGCGACAACAGCGGCGTTTGGGAGCTAACGCTCGTCGGCACCTTCAAGGAAGAAGAAGATTTGGTTGCCCCCGACATGCTGGTGCGTCTCGACTATTACACGGAATCAGCCTTACCGATGGGCGATTTCGTTTCGAACGTTGTCGTACTCGCCAAGGACTATCGCCACGTTGAAGCCGTTGCCCATGCGATAGACGCCGCATTCGCCAACGCGCCGGTCGAGACCCGCTCGACACCGATGTCGGCGATGATCAAGCGAAGCATCGCCCAGATGGGCAACGTAGGCACGGTACTCATCGCAGTAATGTCCGCCAGCTTTTTCACCGTGCTGCTCGTGAGCGCAAACGCGCTCTGGCAATCCGTGCGCGAGCGAGTCGGAGAATTCGCGGTGTTGCAGACGGTGGGATTCCAGGTGGCCAGCATCGGTTGGATTGTCCTCGCGGAAATGCTCGCCATCATTGTTAGCGGCGGTGTCGTTGGACTTGCGCTCGAAGCGCTGCTCAGCAAATTCAGTTCGTTATTTACCCCCCTGGAACTCCACACCATCGGCTTGGGGCTTGCTGCAATGGTGGTGTTTTCGCTGGTCGCCGCGGCGCTACCGATTCTGCAAGCCTCGCGGATTTCGATCGTGGGCAACCTGCGTCGCGCATGAACAGATCTCAACAACTCATCGCTGTCTCGGCGCTCGGGCTGCGCAGCATTCCGCAACGATGGGGCGCTTCGCTCGTTGCCGTGATCGGTATTGCAGGCGTCGTTCTGGTGCTCGTGTCGGTCCTCGCAATCGGCGAAGGACTGCGCACGATGCTCACGACCGGCGACGCTAGCATTGCGGTCGTGCTGAAGCGCGAGGCGGTGCATGAAATGTCCGCCTACTTGAACGAGGAAGAAGTCATTGCGATCACTCACAACCCTGAGTTCGCCGCCGATGCGCAGGGGGCGCTCGTGTCCGCAGAAGGCTTGACGAGCGTTGAATTGCCTTTGCGAAGTGCGCACGCAGATGCATATGCCGTGGTGAGAGGCGTCGCGGCACAGGGCCCGAAACTACGACGTCATTTCGAAATCACCAAAGGACGAATGTTCGAGTCGGGCAAGCACGAGCTCATCGTTGGAGATGAAATCGTCCAGCAATTTTCGGGCGTGAACATCGGCGATCACGTTCAGATCCAAGATACGGACTGGGTTGTCGTCGGTGAGTTCGCGGCCGGCGGTAGCGCAGCAGAGTCAGAACTATGGTGTGACCAACGGACGTTCGCCGATGCCTTCCATTTCGGCGCTGGCGCATTTACGGTACGCGGCCGCCTGCGATCGGGCGCGTCACTCGCAACCCTCAAAGCCTCGCTCGCGAAAGATCCACGCCTCGCGATGCGAGTGATGAGCGAACGCGAACTGCGCGCACACGAGTCGAAGAAGATGGTCCAGCCTTTGCGAACGGCGGCACGTGTCGTCGCTCTACTCATGGGCATCGCGGCCGCATTCGGCGCGCTCAATACCATGTATGCCGCGGTCGCGAGCCGCAGCCGTGAGATTGGGACCTTGCGAGCCTTGGGATTCGACAAAGCACCGGTCGTGGTTTCAATTCTGTCGGAGTCGATGGCTCTCGGAAGTATCGGCGGAGTTGTTGGCGTACTACTCGCCTACGCGCTCGTCGACGGCATCCACTTCTCGACCTCCAGCCGCGAATTCGTCGGACAGCTCGGATTTACGTTCCTCGTCACGCCATCGTTAATCGCACAAGGCTTGTTGTATTCGCTGGTTCTCGGATTGATCGGTGGCGTACTGCCTTGTTTGCGAGCAGCGCGCTTGCCGGTTGCCCAGGCGCTCGCTCGAATTTGAAGACCGGAGCGGACATCAGTTCTTTGCAGAATTCACGGAAGCACTGCGCGCCGTGTGGAACGCGAACGCAACCAAAACCGTCAGCATGGACTTCCACTGCCGGCTGGGCAGAAAGCGCTAACGCCGAACGTGAGAGTCACGAAGCTTCTCGCAGGCGAAGCAACTGCCGATCGTGCAATCGTGAAAAGACCGCCAGCGCACCAATTGATCCAATCAGCGCGAAGAACATATCGGATTGGGTATCCCACGGATCGCCTTGAGTGCCGAGAAATTCGTCTGCGCCTTGGCCCATCGCCAACGCGGCACCCCACTCGATGAATTCGTATGTCGCGCTGATCGCAAGTACGACGCATATAACCAAGAACGCGAGCATGCGCTTGCCGCGGACGTAGTCGCCGCGAATGAAAACTTCTCTTGCGACCAGAGCGGGCACGAAGCCTTGGAAGAAGTGACCGATCTTGTCGTACGGATTGCGAGCTAGGTGGAACCATTCCTGGATGTGAAAGCCGAGCGGCACACGTGCATAGGTGTACGCTCCGCCCGCCATCAAGATCGTCGCGTGAATGAAGATGCACACGTACAACAACGTCGTGAGCGGAAAGCGCTGGTACGTGAACCAGAGAATCGGCAGCGCAATGATGGCAGGCATCACTTCCATCCACCACGTCGCGCGATCGTAGGGATGCCAGCCGGAAATGACTAAAAGATTGATCGCTGCAATCGACGCAACAACAAGTACATGAGTGCGCGAAGCGACGCGCATCAGACCTCCACTTTGTACGTCAGCCCAATTTCGTCGCCCGGCTTGCCGCGAAAACCCCAGTTGTGGCGCGGTGTTTCGGTGATCGTGATTTCAATTTCGTTCGGCCGCCGATCGCATTGCTGACCCACACGCTCGAACAGAAGGCGAATCAAATGCTTCTTGGTCTCGACCGCCCTACCTTCGAACATACTGATTTCGATGATCGTGTATTTGGGCGATGCAGATCCTGGATAGTAGAAATCGCTCGCGTCCATCGGAAAGAAGCGATGAGCGCGCTTATCGACCGGAAAGTTGAGCGCTTCGACGACGCAGGAGTGAATCGCATCCGAGAGTCGCGCCTTGATGGGATCAAGATGCTCTCTTAGGCCGTACACTTTGATCTGAGACACGCAGACTCCTCGTGGCCGAATGTCGCCGCTACGCTTCAGCGCGCTCTGGTTCCAACTCAACCTGTGCTGTCGTTGCCGACGCACGCCACCGAAGCAATCCGATCGCATAACTCACATAGTACCCGGCCAGAAGTCCGAAGATGCTCAATGTAACCGGCGTACCGGCGAAGTGGGCAAAACCGTGCGGAATCTCCGGCGGCATGTTGGCCATCTGAAAAGCCCGATACAGGATGCGACCGAACAGCAACAGAGATAGAGCAATTCCGACGTGCGCATTGGGTGTGTAGAAGAACTCGTTCTGAGTCACCTCGAACTTTGTCCGTTGCAAACCGAACACACCCAGCGCCACGCCGACGATGATGCCTGCAGCGAGATAGGCAAGGCGCACGGGATGCGCTTGTGTGCCGATTACTAGCAGCACGGTGATTGCAGGAAAGATACTCAACGAAATCCACGGCCTCGCATACGAGAACCGCTGCTTACCGACCAAGCGCTTGAATCGCGCATACATCCGCCAACAGATCAGCGGAATCATCGCGGCAATTGTGAGCGTGGAACTCGCAGGGAAATGCACCAGCATCAATCTTTCTCATCTGAGGTCGAACTCGGCGCGCTTCATAACACGTCGCAGACGGGATTCAAAGGAATGCACGCGCATCTAAGCGATAGCCCGCTCTTGCGCTCGAAGATTTTGTCGCTTTGCCGTGCTGAGTGGCT
>JAEWBG010000046.1 GCA_023391335.1 Pseudomonadota bacterium
TGGGCAATGCGATCTAAATGAGCTTGTGAGTGCACCGACAGATCGGTTCCTTTGGGAAAGTACTGCCGCAGCAATCCATTGGTGTTCTCATTTGATCCGCGCTGCCACGGGCTGTGCGGATCACAGAAGTACACCTTCACATCCGTAGCAATTGTGAACTGCTGATGATTGGACATCTCTTTGCCTCGATCCCACGTGAGAGATCGACGTAGCGCACGCGGCAATGCTTTGATCTTGCGAGTGATCGCTTTAACGACAGGCATCGTCTCCTTGCTAGGCACTTTGATCAACATCACGAAGCGCGAGTGCCGCTCCACTAAGGTGACAATGTGTGTGTTGGCTTTACCGCTGAGCAGATCGCCTTCCCAATGACCCGGCACAGCTCGATCCTCTGCTTCGGCAGGGCGCTGGCGAATGGAGATCGCTCCAGCAATCTGGCCTCGTCCCTCATCTTTGTTGCTGGCGCGCTGGGAATGACGCACGTTTCGCTTAGAGCGCAAGTGCGCTGTCAGCTCTTTTCGCAGAACGCCACGGCTCTGAACGAACAGGCTGCGATAAATCGTCTCGTGTGACACGCGCATGCTTGGGTCGTTCAAGTGGTCTCGTTCAAGGCGATGGGCGATCTGTTCAGGAGACCATTGTTGGGTCAGCCCATACGCCACGTACTGACACAACCTGCGATTGCTGCGCAGTAAACAACGCTTCGGACGCAGCGCTCGCTCCCAGGCGCATTGATCCGCTTGGGCCGCTCGATAGCACCGGCGGCTACCATTGCGCTTGATCTCCCGACTCACCGTCGAAGGTGCTTTGCCTAGCGCACGGGCAATCTCACGCGCAGAGCGCTGTGCGCTAATGCCCCGAGAGATCTCCTCGCGTTGCTCCAACGTCAATCGATCTGCCGCACGCGTTCTGCTCGCCGGCCTATATCCACCGTACCTGCGTAGCTCCGCACGAACTCCGGTCGGCCAACGCGACAATGCTCGTGCAATCTCTCTAATCGACTGACCTTCGGACCATTTGCACCACAGGTCTTGATGCTCCTGCGCGCTCAACTTACGCCATGCTCTTCTGCTCATGCTTCACCCTCCAGCTCTATCGCTTAAGATGGGTGTTGCACTGACCCCTTTAAACCGCCATCGCGGCTTCGCAGAGCTTGCGATCTTCGTCCGGCACACACCCGCCTTCGGCTTCCGTTTTATCGAACAGCTTGCTTGCTGTCGCGCAGTCGCCCTGCAAGGCAGCGAGTCTGCCGCGTAGGGCTGAAGCTCCGCCGCATGGGGCATCCTTCGTAACCTGGTCGAGCATGCGCTGTCCCTCGTCGAACCGATTCTGATCCAAGAGGTGCCGGGCTATTTGGAGCCGGGTTTGGTTGAGCTCGTATTCCGCGGAGATCACCTTCGGCGCGCCGTCGAAGCCTACGTACTGTTGTTCCTTACCCAAGCGTGTTGTACCGCTCAGCGTGAAGATGTGGCGCATGGGTTTCGAATTGCTTTCGGTTAGCAGGCGTCCGTCAGCATCGAACGCAAATATGTGTACGCCATAGTCATCCTCCACCTCCGTTGGCGTTCTCTGCGGGAGTGTCGCCAATGGTAGTGTCAGGCCTGAGAGATGCCGAGTGAGGATAGGAGAGTCTGAAGTGACGGACTCCGGATATTCGATGTGACTAATGTGGACTTCGTATTCGCTTGCGCCAGCAATCGGCAGCCAGGTGATCGCGGCGGTCGAAAAGTCCGCATCGTGAGGCTCGGGTGTGTACGGTGGCCATGTGATCTGAATCGCATCCCGGAATTCCAATTCGATAGCTCTTGCGTTCGCCACCATTGGCAACGAAACCGGGAGACCATCTGCCAGTAGATAGTTGTCTCGTGAGTATTGCCCGCCGCGCTTCAGAGGCTCATGGTTCGAAAACAGCAGAAGCTGGCGATTCAGAGGGCGATTGCGCCAGCTGTTTACGACGATGTCATTGATATGCCACTCGCCTCTGGGCAGGCGCGCCTCGAATTCGCCGCGCGAGTCTGAGTCGAGAGCGATCTGATATTTGCTGTTGAGAGTGAGAGCTACTTTCGCCCCGCTGATTCCAGTGCCGTCGAGCGTGATCCGACCCCGCAGGCGCTCCTCACCTCTCGGTGGAGTGGGCAGAAGGGTGGGGCGGGAGTCAAACGTCACAGGCTGCTCGGCGCTGTTGCCAAACTCGATGCGGTCAGCGGTTCGGGGCGCGAACGCGGACGGATCGCTCGGTCCGCTTGTACTTATCCAGGCGAGCGCCAGCAAAGCCGCGACTACGAGTGCACCGAACAAACCTAAAGGCAGTTGAGTGAGCTTAAGAATGGTCGTCGAAGGGCCGCGCTGTTGTCGCGCATCGAGGAACGTAAGCCACGCGCTGAACACGCAAATCGCGAAGATAAGAATGAACGGCAAGCTGACGGGCCATTTCGCCATGCCTCGGTCCGGGCCGAGAATTGCGACGAGTGCCGCGGCCGCACCGATTGAAATCATCGCGGCCAGCGCGAGCAGTGTGCCGATCAACACTAGGCGATCGACGCGACGATTCAGGGAATGCCCGCCAAACAATGTGAACGCGGAGAGCAGGGCGCGAAAGATCGCAGTCAATGACATCCAAGTCCTCTATGGGCGACGGTCGGCGTACGCAGTGTTGATATCCGTGATCCTTGCAGGATTCTGATGATGCAGCAACACCGGCACCGCCAGTCCGGTGCCGGACTTAGGATATCCGGCAAATTGATCAGTTCGACCGATGCGAATGCCTCGCGAGTATTTCACTCAGTGAGGTGTTGTCACACTTGAAGCGGTGAGTTCGCGGAGCGGTGCGATTAAATCCCCCTGTCTTTCACTGCTGCACAGAACACCGAGTGTCCCAGTCCTGAGCGATAGCTCTAGCTCCGTGTCGCTCGCTCGCCTTCGCCCGAGCGAACCTCATATCAATCTCAATATCTCAACGCGAATACTTCGTCTCGATTCGCGTGGTAAATAACGGCTCGATTCCGACTCACACAAAGTGGAGAAGCCGAGTGAAAAAAATCTCAAATCACTGGACGAAGCGTGCTTTTGCGAGGTCGCCGCGATCTTGCTCGGTAGCCGCTGCATTTGCTTTGGTCGCCGTTTTCTCATCGTCTGTGCATGCACTCGACGACAAGATGACGCCCATCGCTACGCCTGCGCAGCCCAATGCAATTGAAATCGGGACCGGTCCGCTGCCCGGTGCGAAGAACCCGGAAGTCTGGCACCAGCAGTACGGCAGTCGGTTCGCACGCAACGTCACTGTTGCCACGCTCACACCTTTCCTTCCGGATCCCGCGAAGGCAAGCGGCGCCGCCGTCGTCGTTGCGCCCGGCGGCGGTTTCACGACCTTGTCTATGGAAAATGAAGGGTGGGACGTTGCACGCGCGCTCGCGGACAAGGGAGTCGCAGCATTCGTTCTCAAATATCGTTTGAATCAGACGCCGGCCGACCCGCAGGAATACGAAAAAGCGATGCGGGAAATGTTTTCAGGCACCAAGCCACCGCCGCGCCCTGACCCTGAAAAGATGATGGCCAATCTGGCTCCGCAGATCGCCGATGCTCGCGCGGCATTTGCGTTGATCCGCAAACGTTCTGCCGAGTGGCATGTCGATCCGAATCGGATCGGAATGGTTGGTTTTTCCGCCGGTGCGATGCTGACTTTGGCGACGACAACCAATGGCGTAGATGCCAAGCCCGCTTTCATCGGCATGATCTACGGTCCACTTGCACCGGTGAACGTGCCAGCGGATGCGCCCCCACTCTTTGTTGCTCTCGCTGCCGACGATCCATTCTTCGGAAACGGCGGATACGGGATCATCGATAGTTGGAGGGCTGCGAAGCGCCCTGTCGAGTTCCATCTTTATGAACAGGGCGGCCATGGCTTCGGCATGTACCCGAAGGAAACGACGAGCACCGGGTGGTTCGATGCGTTCGCGCGCTGGCTCAAAATGCACGGGATGATGAAGTAAGCAGCATCGGGAAACAGCAGCGCCCGGAATGCTTGTCAGCATCCGGGCGCGTGCAGTGAGCCGGTAGCGCAACGTCGTACGCGTACTGGTGTTTTTTCGCTGCCTTGGCGTATTGAAGTGGCAAGACGCGTATGAGTTCTTAGTGCCCGATGAGGCAGGAGATCGCGGAAAATCTCACACAAGATCACAGAGATCCAAAACAGTAAGTCAAATTTCCTTCCTTGAGGTCTTTGTGTTGCGTCTCTGAATGATCGCCTGAACATTGTCTCCGCCGCTCAGTTCAGCCGCGCCGTTCTGCAACAAGCACCGAATGCATCCTTATTGCCAGCAGGTGCGTTGTGCGAACAATCATTGAAGCCGTAGTGCAGGTCGCAGGAATCAGGATGTGAGTTCCACCCCGCCCATACCGTCCACTCGCCACGCAATCGAACAGCAAGATCAGCGCACGGGTAAGCGGCTGTTCATTGGCGGCGAACTCAGCGTGCGCCGGACACTTTTCGTGCGAGCGGCTGCGGTTCTGACTTTGTATGCCATCGTCATCCTGGTGTTCTGGATCGGCCGGGAAGGACTGCGCGACAACTACGACAACCACATCTCATTTTCAGACGTCGTGTATTTCTCAATGGTCACTGTTACGACCGTGGGCTATGGCGACATCGTTCCCGTCGCCCGAAGTGCAAGGCTCATCGACGCCGTTCTGGTGACGCCGATTCGCCTGGTGATATGGCTCGTATTTTTAGGCACTACATATCAGCTCGTCTTGCAGCGGCTGGTGGAGGATCTGCGCATGCGAAGGCTCCAGGCGAAGCTCGCCAATCATGTGGTCGTCTGCGGGTTCACGCATTCCGGCGCATGTGTGGCGCATGAGTTGGTGGTCCGCGGCATGGACAAACGCCAGATACTGATCGTGGATCGCGACCGCACGGAGCTCGAAGCTGCAGCCGAGCAGGGATTCATCGGTATTCTGGGCGACGCGACTCGCGAGGAGACGCTGCGCGAAGCCATGCTCGCAAGCGCACGCGCGATATTTGTGTGCACGGAGAGGGACGACACAAATGTGCTGATCGTTCTCACGGCTCGGCAGATTGCGCCGCAGATCCGCGTGATCGCTCGCGTCGAAGAAGCAGAGAACGAGAAGCTGCTACGGCAGAGCGGGGCGGATGCGACGATCTTGCCGTCGCGAGTCGGCGGCATCCTAATGGCCAACGCAATCGAGGATTCCGCGCTCTCAAATTACTTCATGGATCTGATCAGTGCCACGGGAGGTGTGGTGCTCGTGGAGAGGGATGCGCGAAAAGAAGAAATCGGACGAATGCCACGCGAGATCGAGAACACGCTGATCGTGGCCGTGATCCGCGACGGGCGGGAACTTGGAGTCGATGATCCGGACGCTTTGCTGCGTGCAGGCGACAAGGTGCTCGCGATACGCCAATCGAAGAACGAGGTGGATGGTTAGAACATCGGCCGCGCATCGCGACATGTGTATGGCACCTTCCGGTTTGTACAGGCGAGCAAGATCTACTTAATTTTTTCTTGGAGCCGATGTCGGTCTACGAGTTGCTCGTTCGTCGTATATCCGGAAGATCGCATCTGCCACCGGATGCGATCATCGATCCCACAAACCTGAGAGGAACTGCGACGTGAAAATCGTTACGAGCCTGAGCTTCCAAGGGCAGTGCGCGGATGCATTCAAGTTTTATGCAGAGGTGCTCGGCGGAAAGATAAAAGCCGCCATCCCCTATGGCGATGGGCCTCCCGGCATGCCGATCAGCGATCCAAAATACAAATCCTGGCTCATGCATTGCTGGCTCGAGGTGGGGGACCAAGCATTGATGGGCGCGGACATGGATGTCGCGTGGGCTCCCAACGTCGACAAGCCGAAGAATGGCTTCGATGTCACGTTGCACACCGCGTCCATCGATGAAGCACGTCGATGGTTCGATCAGCTATCGGCAGGCGGCAAGGTCAGCATGCCCTTCGGAGAAACCTTCTGGTCGCCAGGCTTCGGCGGCTTGATCGATAAGTTCGGCGTGCCGTGGATGATCAACACGATTGCCGAAGAAGGTTGGAAACCGAAAGGCCTGTAAGCGGTGTCCGGCTTATGTGCGCCGGCACCGTTGACGCCAACCTGCCGTTGCTGAACCCTTCGAGCCGCGCTCAGCCTTCGATCGGTGTGCAGAGCTCGATGAGGCACCCATCGGGCGCACGTAGGTAGGACACCACTTGACCCCAAGGTTTGGTGGCGGGCGCTGCCAGCTCACGGGCACCGCAGTCGATAGCTCTGCTATGAGCTGTCGCCACATCTGCGGTGACGAACGCAATCTCTACGCCGAGCGGCTGTGTTGACGAGTGCGCGTGTACGTGACCGCCTGGAAAGTTGGCGTCGCTCAATTCGTGAGCCGCGAACGAGAGTGTCGTTTCGCCAGTATCAAGTTCTCCATAAGTGCCTGACTCATGGAGAAAGCGGCGCTTCAATCCGAACGCACGCTCGAAGAATTGGAGCGATGCTGCGACGTCGGGAACATAAACGATCGTATATCCGAGTTTCATAGGTCTAAGCGGTCTTGCAATGAAGTAAAGGCGAGCGCCATCGAGGCAGGGTGCACTCGCTATGAATTAAAAAAGCCGGGCGCTAGATAGGACACCAAATCGGCGCTTGCGAGATGGACGTTCGTTTCAGATCGTTCTTTGTTTGCTTTCCGATGGTCTTCGACTCATCCAGGGAAGAACTTCCACTGCCCCTCTGAGACGACTTCAGCGGTTCCGTTCACGACCCTTATCGCCGTTTGATCGTCGATCGCATATGAAGAGCAGCCGATGTGTGCAGCCCAGCGCTCAGCTTCCTTCAGAGTGTTCCCAGGCATGAACTCGTTATCCAGGTGCGGAAAGATGGAGAAGTCGACCACTCCTAAGGTCTTGTCATCGCCGGAGGGTGACTTCCAATTTGTGAAGTGAGCTCCGATGCGCGGCGTCATGACCATGCTACCGGCGCTGACGCCAACCCAAACTGTCTCCTTGAGCGCAGGCAACAGTGCGGCTAGACCAGACCGCAACATCCAGTAAGACAAGTAGCAAGCATCGCCACCGTCTACAAGGAGCACATCGGCTTGTTGTAGCCATGGCACCCATCGCTCTTGTCCAATGCTCGGCAGGGCGGTGAGTTCGAAGAGGCCGACCGACTTCCATCCCAAATCGCACATGGCGCCAGGCGAACGTCCTGAGACGAAGCGCCACGCGGATGCAGGCGTGCACATCGGGTGACCGTACTCTGCGGTTGGAATGCACAGCGCGTTGCACTCTGCGATGGGTTTGCGCAGAAGAGAAACCAGTGCGTCGTGGATTGTCGGGTTCGTCACACCGCCAGAGGTGAGAAGAAATTTCATCTCTATTTTCGGTCCTTCAGCGATGACCAAGGCTTGGGACGATGGTCGTTGAGAAGCGTCCTTCGAGCAATCCGAAGTTCTCGGGGCTTGGGGAGTGAGGACAATCCATGCAGCCTAGCCATAAGAGCAACCAAAAGGTTGCGCGTTCTCGGTCGCCGGGCTATCTTATGCGCAACCAGGAGGTTGCATATGGATGACAAGATCGAGAAGTCGATTGAGATTGCGGCTCCCGTTTCACGCGTGTGGCGTGCATTGACGGATCACCGCGAGTTCGGTGAATGGTTTCGCGTGGCGCTCGAGGGTCCGTTTGTCGCGGGCAAGTGGGCGAGAGGTCGAGTCACGTATCCCGGCTATGAGCACCTCAAGTGGGAAGCATTGATCGATAAGATCGAACCGGAAACCTATATGTCATTCAAATGGCATCCGTACGCGGTTGACCCGAATGCAGACTATTCGAGCGAGCCACCGACGTTGGTCGAGTTTCGACTTCAGCCGACACAAACCGGGACGTTACTGACCGTCACGGAGTCAGGCTTCGACAACATTCCGCCGCATCGACGCATGGAGGCTTTGCGCATGAACGAGGGTGGCTGGGCAGAGCAGGTCAAGAATATCCAACGATATGTCACCCAAAGCCGTTAAGACGTCTGCTGCTCATGCTGCAGTCTTTGCAGCTCTCGGCGATGAAACTCGACTCGCTCTCGTCGATAGACTTAAACAAGGGCGTGCATGTTCGATTTCTCAGCTGACTGAGGAAACGAACCTGACCCGACAGGCGGTCACGAAACATCTACGTGTACTCGAGGGAGCGCAGATCGTACGCAATGTGCGCTCGGGGCGTGAAAGCCTCTTCGAACTCAATCCGGTCGTACTACGCCAAGTGCGGGACTATGCGGACGTGGTCTCGACGCAATGGAGCGATGCACTAGCACGGTTGAAGTCGTATGCGGAAAAGTGACTGTCGAATGCTCAAAGGCGACCTGCTTGAATGGCCGGTCGCTTGTTCTTAGGACTCCAGCAACTTCTTCACACTGGGGCGTTCCGCCATCGATTTGAACCATTCGCTGAGCTTGCTCTTATTCGCAAGGATCGACGCACCTTCCGGTGTGTGCTGGAACCATGCGAAGTGGGGCAGTAGACGGATGTCAGCCAAGCTGTAAGTGCTGCCCGTTAGGTAAGGAGCCGAAACGAGGCTTTCCAGTGCTTCTGCCCCTGTTCGTGCCATCGGCACTGCGGCTTCTATCACCTCAAGATTACTTGGCCGCTTGAAGAAATTCGGAGCCACGATTCTCTCGAACGCGATATCGCCACTCCAGGACTTGAAGACATAGCAGTCAATGATTCCGAGTATCTGATTCATGCGTGCAAGTTCGCGCGCAGTGTTCGGCTGCAGTGCGGGACCGTCGAACACTTCGTCCACATACCGAAGGATGGCTTGCGTCTCGTAAAGCATGAACCCGTCGTGCTCCATGACGGGCACGCGCCCGAATGGGTTACGCGCCATGTGGTCCGGATCTTTGAAAGGTGGAGCCACGGTTATCAGTTCGTAGTCCACGCCTTTCTCGGCGAGCCCCAGCATGGCTCCGCGGACGTTCGGACTGCCTGCCATCCCATACAACTTCACGCTCATCTCTGTGTGCCCTTGGTTGTTCCTACGGCTGCGTTGTTGGCAAAGTCTTTGAAACATCGCTCGAATATTTCGACCCACCCGCCGTCATACTTGTCTCGCCATCCGCGCGCATCGACTCTTAGATTTTCCCAACCCGAATGAACGAGCTTCACTTCAGTGCCTGCCGCAACCTCGCGAAATGAAATGTCGACGCGCTGCGCCTCATCCGCACTTACGCGCGCTTGCCAAGAAATCGCAATTGCATGCGGTGGATTCCACTCCACTACGTAGCCCCACAGCGTTTCTTTTCCATCAATACCGACCTCGTAAATTCTCCCGCCAACATGCGGCTCAATCCGACAATCGACGGACGGGTTGATCGAGAATCTATGCAGCGGATACCACTGGCCAATATGGGCGGTGAATACCTCAAAGGCTGCTTGCGGCGAACATTCGACAGTTACAACTTTAATAACTGGGGGAATCGAGAACGTGTGAACCGCTGCGGTCATCGCTTCTTTGCCTTCTTGGAAGCGGCCTTTGCAAATGAAGTGAGCGTCGCCTGCCACATATCATCCACGTACGCCCGCAGCTCTCCGAGCGCGGCGCTATTCGCGCGATAGATTCGACGAGCCCCGACTCGCTCCTCATATATCAGCTCGGCGTTCTTCAACACCTTTAAATGTTGAGATACCGCTGGCTGACTAATCGGTAAGCCATCTGCTATCTCCCCAACCGAGCGCGGTGCCTCGACGATTTTTTCTAAGATCGTCCGGCGTGTGGGGTCAGACAGTGCTGTAAGGATCAATGCATAAGCCATTACTTATATTAGCCGTGGCTTCTAAGAGGATGCAGGCGGTAGTCGGCGATTCGAATATCTACGCCTAATCGAAGTCCCGACTTCTCCTACGCGCCTTTGGGAATGCCGGCGGCGCCGAATACACCGAGGCGGCATCTCTAAATCGATCACTTCATGAACGCGTTTTCGCTGGTTCGTTTGGTTGGTGCCGAGTATCGTGGGCCTCTGGCTGGCTACCAACGCAAGGTTCGATCAAGATGAGTCTCACGCTCTACTACCACCCGTTGGCTTCGTTCTGCTGGAAGGTGGAGATTGCTCTGTACGAAAACGGAACCTCGTTCTCTGGCGAGATCGTCAATCTGGGAGATAAGCAGGCGAGCGCGCACTTCTTCGAGTTGTGGCCCGTCGGCAAGATGCCATTGCTTCGTGACGATGCGCGGGATCGCACGGTGCCAGAGACGACGATCATCATCGGGTATCTCGATCGTCACTATCCAGGCGCTCAGGCGCTGTTGCCGACGAACGAAGAGCAACGCTTCGACGCGCGTCTCTGGGATCGATTTTTCGATCTCTACATTCATCAGCCCATGCAGAGAATCGTCGCCCAGCAATTGCGTGCTGAGAAAGATCGCGACCCGCTTGCTGTGCCGGAATCGACGGCTACGCTGCAAACGGCGTACGCGATGTTGGAAAAGCAAATGGCTACACGCAGATGGGCGATTGGCGAGGAATTCAGTCTCGCAGACTGCTCAGCGTTCCCTGCGCTGTTCTACGCCGATACGCTTGTGCCATTCACAAAGGGATATCCGAACGCGGCGGCCTATTTCGAACGCCTGC
This sequence comes from Pseudomonadota bacterium, assembly GCA_023391335.1. GTDB lineage: Bacteria > Pseudomonadota > Gammaproteobacteria > Steroidobacterales > Steroidobacteraceae > Steroidobacter. The sequence continues at coordinate 10,618 of JAEWBG010000046.1, forward strand.
TCGCGCGACCTTCTGTGCAGCGCGTGTTGGAGGAGGCGCGGCCGTACTTCAAGCTCTATCCGTTCAAGGACTCCCTGCCGGATCGATTTCGCTGATGCGATGGGCCACCAGCGCTATCAGTCCTAATCGGAACAGAGCGAGATCGAGCTTGCCGCCAAAATTCGTGGGCCTACGTGTCAGCTTGATCTGAGTTCTTGGGCGAGTCCGATCAGAATGCCTTCGACACCCCGGATGTAGCAGAGCCGGTACGTGTTCGCGTAGTCGACGACTTCGTCGACCACCGAAGCGCCGAGCTTCTGCAGGCGAGCCAATGTCTCGTCGAGATTCTCGACCGCAAACATGACTCGAAGATACCCAAGCGAATTCACCGGAGCCGTGCGGTGATCGGACACTACAGCGGGCGCGGCAAAGCGCGAAAGCTCAATGCGGCTGTGTCCGTCGGGTGTGCGCATCATCGCAATCTCGACGCGTTGGCCGCGTACTCCGGTGACGCGACCAGACCATTCTTCGCCGATGAGCGCGCGGCCTTCGAGCGTCAGGCCCAATTCCACGAAGAACTGAATGGCCGCATCGAGGTCCTCTACCACGATGCCAACGTTGTCCATTCGCTTGACTGTCACGATGCTTCCTCCTGCTCGACCCTAGAAAACCAAATGATCACTACCAACCAACTCTCTCATCCGTTCCGCCAAATTCGGGCGGCGAATTTTTGAAGTGCGGCAATTCGTCGCGCACGGGTAGCAACGCAAACTGGCACTGATTGTGAAATGTGGCGTGAAACATTCCAGCAGGCAACAGAGAGCCGCTCACGCCACGCAGTCCAATCCCTTGCGGCTCGCCGAAGAGAAAGGTGCCACAGTTGGAGCATCTGGTTCGAGGCAGCGTCTTGTAAGTCCACGTGAAAGTCTCGCCCTGTACGCTCACCGCATCACTAGGAAATAACGCGATGGGAACGAATGCACCGCCGCTCGTTGCTTGGCAGTCATCGCAATGGCAGTAGAACTGAGCTATGGCCGGTGCGCTGATGCGAACTTGGACGCTGCCGCAGCGACAGTTCAAAGTCATGGTCGTCATTTCGGACATCCTGTGAAACGTTGGAAGAGTTGCAGATAAACCATCTAGTCATCGCTCTTGGGTTTTAGCTCGTGGCGAGGATTTGCCTCCAGAACGCGAACTGCGTCGGGCCGTCGACCCATGCTTCTGCCTTCTTCATAAAGGCCTGCATGTGAGGTGTCTGCATGTGGGGCCCAGTGAAGATCGCTTCGCTTTCCCACTGCTCGACGATGAATAAACGTCGAGGATCCTTCGGATCGTCGTGAACGCGGATGCCATGGCAGGCTGGTTCGTTTTTCATCACCACCTCGATGATAGCTTGCAGATCGTGCTTGGCAGTTTCGATCTGATCCGACTTGAGAGTGCAAGTGATGACGACCGTGATCGGTTGATCGTTGCTGCTCATACCATCTCCTTTACCGTTGCGTGGGATTCAATAAACCAAAACGAGGGCTGGCTACGATGCTTCTGCTCGTTTCTCGATCATGTGAGGCATTCTGCGCAACGAGGCACTCGACAGACAAACGATAAATTGGCAACAATCTGTGATCAGAACTCAACAATCATCATGGCTAGAAAATTACCTCCGCTTAGCACGCTGCCTCTCTTCGAGGCTGCGGCACGACTGTTAAATTTCTCCAAGGCGGCGGGTGAATTGAACGTGACGCCGGGCGCCATTAGCCGCGCGATCAAGACTCTCGAGGAGCAATTAGGTGTGCAGTTATTTGAGCGAGCCACTCGATCGGTGCGACTGACAGAAGTAGGCGAGCCCTTTGCGCGTGCAGTACACGATGCACTCGAACAATTGGAATTGGCGACGAGGCGCGCGACCGCACGTCAATCCGGTTCGACACTCAACGTCAGTACGTCCGATGGATTTGCAGGCAGATGGTTGGTGCCGCGCTTATATCGTTTTCACCGCGACCACGGCGACATCGATGTCCGAGTCGCCACCACCGGTAAACGGGCCAATTTTTCGGGGACGGTATCGATGTCGCGATTCGTTACGGCCAAGGCAACTATCCGGGACTCAGCGCCGAGTTTCTCACCGACGAGGAAGTCTTTCCCGTTTGCAGTCCCAAGCTGCTCAAGGGCACGCATCCGCTACGCAAGCCCGAGGACCTGAAGCATCACACGCTAATTCGCGACAGCTATCCGATCGATTGGGCCGCGTGGCTTGCCAGCGCAGGAGTAAAAGGAGTGAATGCTCGCAAGGGACTCACGTTCGACTCTTACACATTTGCGGTGGAGGCGGCTGCGCAAGGCGAAGGGGTCGCGCTGGGTCGAAGCCTGCTCGTCGCAGGCGATCTTGCCGCAGGTCGCTTGGTGCGACCTTTCAAGCACTCGCTGAAGGCAGCATCGACTTTCTACTTGGTGTATCCGCCGGACGCGATCCGTCAACGCAAAGTGAAGGTCTTCCGCGATTGGCTCATGGCCGAGATCGCTGCGATGCGCTAGGTCTCATTTGATGGGACGTGAACGTTCCTTTCTCTCATCATCGATGCTCTTCGCGAAATCCGGATGTGCTCAGGGCGAACGGAATCTCACGCGCTCTCGCGTGGAGTTGTATTGCGTCCCATCGCTCTTGCATCGGACGTGTACATCGTCCTACTGTCGCGTCACCAAGTTCTCTTCGGAGTGGCTCATGCGAGTGCTGTCGTCACTGTTCAGTGTCTTCGTTGTCGCGCTCGTCATGAGCGGATCCGCTCACGCCCAGAATCGATGGGTTGAAGGCAAACACTACTTTCGGATTGAGCCAGCACAGCCCACGAGCGTCCCCGCAGGCAAGATCGAAGTCACCGAGGTCCTCTCTTACGGATGCCCAGCGTGCTATCACTTCTTGCCGATCGCTGCGAAATTAAAGGAGCAATTGCCGCCACAGGCACAGATGGTCTACGTCCATGCGTCATTCAATGCGGCTGAACAGTGGCCCATGTTCCAGCGGGCGTTTTATACGGCCCAGCAGCTGAATCTCGTCGCGAAGACGCATGAAGCGATGTTCAACGCCGTGTGGGGCCGCAATGGTGTGCTGGCAGTAAGCGATCCGGCGACGAATCGAATCAAGACACCGCCACCCACCCTCGAAGATGCAGCTAAGTTTTATGCGCGAGTCGCCGGTGTCGATGCCAAGAAGTTTCTGGATACATCCAGATCGTTCGCCGTCGATATGAGCATTCGCCGTGCTGAGGCTTTCATGAGAGCGGCGCATGTGGATCAGACGCCGACGATCGTGGTCAACGGGAAGTATCGTCTGCATGTCACTTCTGCGGGTGGTCCAAACCAACTTCTAGAGCTGGTGAACTATCTGGTGCAGAAGGAAGCTGCGCGTTGACGATTGCACAGAGGGCGAGAGGCCAACTCGCACGGAGCTCACGGCTTTGATCAATATGTAGAGGATGGGCTCCCGCCTGCGCGGCGCCTGCGCGGGAGTGACGATCGAATACTGGTGCGAAAACTTATTTGTCCGTCCTTCCGCTTTGGCTCAGGATGCCCGGAGAGCCATAGAGTTGGATTCTCGCCAGAACGCCGCAACGCGAATCCCCCGGAACCTGTCAGAACATCACATCGCCAGTACGCAACGCATTTGTGTACATTGTTGGTGTGAATCTCCTCCTCCGTGCTCTCCGTGTCCTCCGTGTGAAACTCTTTTCAGTTCTTATGCGCTGGTGCTTGAGCTAGGCGCACCACGAACACCACATCTGGCGACGCATCCACAGCAATGTCTTCGCTGACCCCGAGTTCAAGCCGCCACCCAGAGTTGAAGCGATGTGCGCCGCCCAGCGTGAGAATCGCCGCAGTCCCCAAGAACTTTAGATCAGAGTCGTACGCTGCCGTGTGGCCATCAACCTGCGCCGTGATCTCGGTATTCGAAGTTGCCGCGAACGACACCGCCACCAATCCACTCGCGACGAAGCTCTTCTGGTTCGCAGGGAGCAAGTCGCCTTTGCCAAGATGTGTGCCGGCAAGCTGAACAGACAGCGACCAACGCGATCCGAGCCGATGATCGAATGCAGCAGCAATCGACTCGTCGGCCGCGCCGCTTCCCGTCAAATCATTCGCGTTGCCTGTTGGCAACTTGATGCTGGCCCAGAGTGTCAGGTTTGTGTTGGGTGAACTCAGACTTTGATAGCCGACATCCAGTGTGATGTCCCCGATCCCGCTCGACCGATCGGTCACGTGAACTCGATTGAATCCATCGCGCGAGTAATCGATCAACAAACGATCGTGAGGTTGTTGGGGACGCACGCCTTCCGGCAAGCCGAACCAGTCGTGCCAACGATCGATGAAGCCATCGAGCGAACCGCCGCTGGTCTCGCGATAGGGCAGTTGCAGACGGGTTGCCCAGCGATCGTCCCATGGGTGCGCGAGGATTAGACGCAGCTCCTTCGTCTCTGCATCGACGGTGAGGCGCTCGGAATTGCTGTTCTGAAAAATCGCGCTGCTCGCCCAATTGAATTGCGCATCCCGTGAGGGCATCGCGTTCAGATTTGCCGGTAGCGGAGCGGGCAGGCCGAAGCCGGCGAGGAGCGGGTTTTGATCTCGGGTAGTGAGCGGTGCTGCTAGGGCGCTCGCGACCATGCAAGACAGAGATAAGAATAGGACGCAACGCAAAGCGCACATAGATGAACAAAGCTAGCAATAAATGCAGGACGGGGACTCGTGAAAGCGCATTATGCGATGGTCGCCAAGTGACCCTTTGGAATAGACGAAGCTAAGCACCAAGGAGCTTCGGATCGTCTTGCCGGCGAAGAAGCGAAGGAATCGGGAGACGGACGAGGGATCCAGATCCAATCGATCGGGCTTTTATTTTGCGCTCTTTGTGTTGCGTCCGGTCTGTTTCAGAACCAAATCGACACAAAGAACTGAATCACATTCGCGCTGTATTTATAGAGCGGTTCGGTGCCGGGGACGACGGGAATTGGATTCCCATCCGCATCTTTCTTGATGCGTGCATCGCGGAAGTCATCGAAGCTGAACATCATGTGGTCGACGTACAGATTCAATGAGCCCTTCTTAACGAAGCCCCAGCCATTGCGGGCGAAGTCATACGAGGCACCCAAGTGAATCGTTTGACTGTCGAAAGTCGAGAGTTCTTTGTCGCGACCCATGAAATTCTGGAAGTCTCGGCTCGGAAACAGATCCGAATAGAAGTCCGCGTGCGTTTGTTGGTAGTAGCGGTAGCTCGCTTCGAACTTTAATGGCGAGCTCTTCCACGGCTGGATGTAGCCGAGTTCTGCTGTGCCTGCACGGATGCCCCAGGTGTCGGTGTAGTAGCGATAGCCGCCCGTCAAAGCTGCGCGATACGGCAAGAAGTAGCGGGCATTCAGCGATGCCGCGTTGCTCGTGTGCGTGTGTGGATACTTTTCTGTCGCGAGCACGAAGGTCGAGCCTTCGAGGTATCGATACGCGCGGTAGGGATTGTTGAGATAGCCCTCGTCCGTGATCGTTTCCAATCCAAGAGAGGTGATCAATTTCTTGGTGAGGATTTGCGAGACGCCCACACGGTAGGACCAGCGAGCGATTTTTTGCTCGAAGTTCGGATCGATGGCGCTGACGCCGTCTGCATCCTTCGTGCGTCGACGCACGATGTCGTCGCCTTTCGAGAATCCCATGCTGATGGTCGTGAGATCGCCGAACAGGTCTTGGCTGATGTTAAAGTTCCAAGTGTTCGCGATGTAATCGTTCTCTTTGCTGTTCGTGTAGTTGAGGCTGTACGTCGTCTTGCCGCGCAGATAGTCGGCACCGAAGCTGTACTGAGTACGCTCTTCTTTATAGACGCTGGGCCCGCTGATCACTTGCACGTCGATCGACGCGCTCGTCACCATGTCCTGGTAGTAATTCGCTGTGAATGAGTACTTCTCTTTGACGGTTTTACGCACGAGCAGCGAAGGACCTTGAATGGTTACCCCGCCGCCTTCGTAGCGGTGATAGAGCGCGTCGGCTCTGTCTTCCGGCAGCACTCCCGCAAAGGCGGATTTAAGAGGCATCGCACAGAGCACACAGAGCAGCGCAAGGCGAACAAATGAATCGACGAAAGCAAAATCAGCGATGCGTGCTTGCATCGATGGAGCCTTCGCATTTGTTCTTGGCATTGCAGTCTTCAACTCTGTGTACTCTGTGAGCTCTGTGTGAAATGTCTTGTTCTGGTTCTGACTAGTCACCAGTCACTAGTCACCAGTCACTATTAATTACATCCGCACCCGCCACCCGCACCACCCAGCGCACCGCGCGCGCCTTCACGCGCTTCGTACACGTGGTCGATGTAAGCGGATGAAACAGGATTGGCATCGAACGACATGATCGGATCGGCGAGCGCTTGGCGCTCATACGGCTTCACCCATGGTTCGATGTTGCCGCAGGCGGAAAGCGCGAACACAAGCGACGCGAGGACCGCCGCGCGTCGCATCGGCTGGAGGCTCGAGGCTGGAGGCTGGAGCCAGACGCGCGAGACATTGTCTCGCGTTCTTGCCATCCGCAATCCGCAAGTCACTATCCGCTTCTCGGCCATGCTCATTCCCTCAACAGAGCTCGAATCTGATTCAGATACTCGCCTTCATCGCCGGGCTTGTAGCCGCGGTGTAGTGCACGCACATTGCCTTTGCGATCGATGAAGATCGAACTCGGCATCGCGCTCACATCGTACAGCTTGCTGACTTTGCTTTCGGTGTCGAACAGAATCGGGAACGTCACGTTCATGCCGTTCAACCACTTCTCGGCGTCTTTCGAATCGTGGTCGACGTTTACGCCCAGCAGGGTAAAGCCAAGCGAGCTGTACTTCTTCTGCATCTGTTCGAGCAGCGGCATTTCCTGACGGCACGGGCCGCACCAGCTCGCCCAGAAATTCAACATCACGACCTGGCCTTTGTACTTGTCGAGGGATACGACGTCCCCAGCGCGCGATTTCAGAGTGAACGTTGGGGCCATGGAAGCGCTCGCGCCCACCAGCGAGGTGACTGCCAGCGCACTGGCCAGTGCCGCAGCGCGCACCCAACGTTTGACGCGTGATCCTTGAGCGGAAGTGTTCAGAGACATGGCTGGAAACCCTCTCATAAAGAGAAAAACCCAACCCGCATCCTCGCTCAGAAGAAAATCGACAAACCGAGATGCGCTTCTAAGTTATTGACGATCTTCTTATCGCCCAGGAGGTCGATATCGTAGATGTGATCGCGGAAATCCAGGTGAATGGCCATCCAGTCGGTCGGCAAAACCCGGTAGCCGAACCCGCCGTTCACGGTGAAGCGATCATCGCCCGCGAATCGAGTGCTGCCGATGCCGGCAACGAAATACAAAGCCGTGTTGTAAGCGCGATTCTTGCCGATGAAGATCTCGCCCGGCAAAGCGTTCCAACCTAGCGACAGTGCGTAGTACTTGTAGTCGCGCTCGCTATCGGTGAGCAGATCGGCCGACCCAGATAAATTTTCGTAGCTGGTTCGCCCGGCGCGCGACTGACCGTAGGTGCCTTCTAAGAAGAAGTCTTCCGTTAGGTGATAGGCGAGTCGAGCGCCGTACACGACATTGCTTTCGAAATCTTCGATGCTGAGGATGCCCGCGTAGGCGCCAAGCTCGAAGTCTTCGGTATCGATGCGCGCTCGCTTGATCGTGCGGCGTTCGACTTGCGGATTGATGATGGGCTCTTGCGACGCAGGCTCTCCAGTCGTCGCAGCCTCGGTGTTTTCAGTGCCGGCTGCCGGCACAGCTTCAGGCGTAGGTTCCCGATCGCGGTGGAACCACGGAATCCACGAGCAGCCTTGTAGCCCCAGCGATGCCGCTGCGACTAGAAAAAGAAGGCGAATCCGAGATACTTCCATTCGTCTACTTCCTCGTTTTCGTCGCGGCTCGTGAAGATCACGTCTTTGCGATATTCGGATCGCAACATGAAGCGACGAGTGAGATAGAACTGTAAGCCGCCGCCAACGTATCCGACCTGATCGGTACGGTCTTCAACGTTGACGAGTGTGGCCTTGGGTGAAGTGTGAAGCACGCCGGTGCCGATCGTGAAGTACGGCGAGAGGCGCCATTCGGGTGCAAAGACGTGCATCAATCCGATCGTCGCGCCATACCCGTTCGAGAACTCGCCGATCACATGGTTGAACGTGAGTTCGATCGACAGATTGTCGCTGAAGGCATAGCCGCCGAATGCCGAGATCAAGCTGGCACCGGAGAAGTCGCCGGCCATCACGCCGCCTTGCCAGCGGCGGCTCATGTAGTTCTCGCGAGCGGGTTCTTGGAGATCGAGCGGTTCGCCGGTCGGCTCGAGGGTTGCGATCATCTGATCGCGGGAAACCCACCCTTTGACACCTTGGTCGGTCTTGACCTCGAACCAATCGGTGCGGCGGGTCACCAATGTGACTTCGCGCCCGCGCTCTACGACATGAAACACGGGATAGCCACGGCCGGGACCCGTATGCAGTTCGATGAACGGGTCCGCGACCAGGATCTTGTGTGGCTCAGTCTTCGCTTGCGCACTCGCTGTATAGAGAAGTACCAGCAGTAAGAGCAGCGAGGCGACACGGGGCATTAATTCACCGGTGGAACGAAAAACGGATCGTTGTGGTATTGCGCACCGCTGTCTAACCATTCGGACAGCAACTTCAGTTCCGACGGATTCAAGAAGCCGCGATGATCCACGGTGCCGCCACCTGCGTCAAATTTGGAGAAAAAGCGGGTGGAATTGCGAGCGCAGCATGCGCTCATCGGCGGCGTGACTGTGCGGAAACGAACGCAGGTCGTCGTCGGCAGATTGGTCACGGGGTCGATCGCAAACTCCAAGCACTCATCGATCAGTTGGCCCGTGTTGTCCAAAATCTGCCCGTTATGGCTGAACAACAGTTGGCGATAGGAACGCAGTTGATCCGGTTCTTCGTCCGAGGCACCGTCGGTGAGGTTCAAGTCGCCGGCGGGGACTTGCGCTTTGCCGTCCGGTGCCACAGGGGAGTGGCAGGTGCTGCATTTATAAGGAACGTTATTGACGGGCTCCATGTCCGGGTTGCCGTCATGATTCTTGTCCAAAGTCGGGCGATCGACGGCCCATAGCGCATGCACGTTGGTCTCATAGTTGATGACCGTTCGGCATTGACCCGTCCACTTGGAATGGCAAGCCGCTGGGACCGGCGAGGGCGTAATGAGCCCGGTCGTGCACACATGCGTGGTGGTCGTATCGTTCGGGTCGTTCTTCACATTCGACGCGCTGGCTTCGTAGCACATATCGAACGAACCGGCGGTCGTGCCGGCCATGTAGCCGGGCTGCCAGTAATCGTCATAAACAATATCTACGCTTAAGTCGCAAACGCCGCCGCACATCTTGCGGCCGCGAACTTGTGCCATCGTCTCGCCGGCGTCATCGGCCATGAACACGGCGTTGGCACCCGCGAACGTCGAGCCCGTTGCAGTGGCTCCCTTATTAATAGAAGCGGTCAGATCGGCACGGCCATGCGAAATCGGAGGATCGGCGGCGGGGTTGTGGCAGCCGTTGCAGGACTTGGTTTCGCCGGGCATCACTTGGAGCCAATCGGTGTGGCGATTGCCTAGCGGCGCAGCAAGCCGGCGGCCATTGGCATCCACGACGCTGATCGTGATAGCGACATTGGCAGGGACCTTCGTCAGCACAGAACCGTCCGGCTCGATCGGCGCGTAACCCAGAATCTCACGCATCCCGAAGCGGCGACCCGCGACGCCGAAGTCGGTGTTCTTCACCATCTTCGTATCGCCGTCGGGTTGCGAAACCACCTTCTCGACGCGCAGGAAGCGGGCAGGGCGAGTCGCGTAGGCAGGATTGCCTGGATTGCTCACAGCTGCGAGTCCACCGGGCGCGAGATCGACGCCATCCATGTCGTAGACGCTGCGAATGTGCAGGATGCCTGCGTTCTCGGTCAGGAGATTATCGGGGTAGTCGACGCCCGCCACTTTATCGAGGATCACCGGCGGCAATTGACGCGCAGAACCCGCGACGACCTCGGTGTAAATGAAGCCTTCTTCCGGCACGACGATCGGCTTTTGCGTGTTGTCGCGCGTGTCGTAAATGTAGACGCCGTATAGCGGAGGCGCTTCAACAGGAGGCGTCGTTGTGTTGTTCAATCGATCCGCGGTGCACGGGACGGTGAGATTGTTCTCGATCAGCCGGCACTGCGACCAGCTCACCAGCAATCGATTGGTGCCATCGAATAGGGGCGAGGCTGAACGATAACGTCCACCCGGCGATGGACCCGTCGTCGTGCGGACGTCAGTCGGAAGCGCGCGCACTTGGGCCGGGCCAGCCAGTCCTGCGCTCGCCATTATCGGCTGAGTGATGTTCACGAAGTTGTTGGTGTCGATCAGCACCAAATCGCCGCCTTCATCTTCGCTGCGATAGGGCCGAACCAATGCGAGGGTGCGGTCGTCTTGCATCGCATGCGGATGCAGGAAGTGAATGATCGTCGGCTGATTGGTTGTCGGATCGGTCGTGCCGGTGATATGGCTTTGCGCGCCGTACAGCAGTTCGAGGCCGGTGCCGTCCGGATTGATCTTGTAGAGATCCATCTTGCCGTCCGTATTCGGAGGAGCGGACGCATTCACTGCGTGTTCCCAGCGCGTGAACACGATCTGACCATTGTTTAGCACGTTGGGATACAGATCGTGACTTTGGTTGAACGAGATCTGGTGGATGTTTGCGCCATCCGCATCCATCACGTGCAGCACGAATGCCGGATTCGGATTGTTGCCGCTGCCTTCCACCTGCGCGGCGAACTGCGGCTTGTTCTCGTCGAGCAGAATTGCTCGCGAAGTACGTTGCCGCGTCGAGGTGAAGACGATGCGTCCATCGGGCAAGTAGTGCGGCATGATGTCGTGGCCTTCTTCGGCCACCGTGTCCGACGCGATGATGCGACGCAATGCTTTCGCTTTGACGTCGTATTCCCAGATGTTCCAAGTCGGCTGATCTTCGTCGTCCGCGTTCTCGATGAACTTCGCGCGCATCGAGAAAATCACTTTGGTGCCATCGAAATTGACATCGACATCGCGGATGTCGCCGAGGTCTTCGGTCTCATCGTGAGTGAGGTTCACTTCAGGTGCTGATGGCGAAGCGCGATCGCGCATGAACAAGTCGGCGCCGATTTCGAACTTGTTGACGACGCGAACGTCGGTATCGCCGATGTCCGTCATGGTCGGATCCGGCACGGGCCGTTTGACGTAGAACACTGGGAAATCCAGCGTCACCGGATCTTGGTTCTGCCCGCTACCGATCGTGACATCGGTGCCGCCCTGGCCGCTGCTGCATGCGCTCAGAGCAACAAGGATAGACGCCGCTAACAGCGCTGCCGCAGCACGAACTCGCGCGCTGGGCTTGGCACTCTCATCCTGCGCCGGACTGATCCTCATACACGTACTCCGCTGATCGTCATCGTTCTTGAATCTCGGCTGATGTCATCTCGGCTGATGACTTAGCGCCGTTGTTCTCATCACTTCTGCGCGATGCGCAAAACGGTCGCATCCCAACTCGCATGATTGACGCGACATATTCCGTGATCTGTTAAGCCAGTCACAGAGCGGCCGAGATAAACGCTGAATCTGTTCAATGGCAGCCCTGTGTCGATGCGAATGCGTGACTCAACTCACATTCGACATGCATCACACCCGCGTTGAATGCACCTCGCATCGTGGCGGCGAGACTACACGCGCGCGTACGCGTGGAGCAGATGTCTGCACAGCGCGACGTCTCGTCTTTGAGACAGTTACTGGCCCAAATTCCGCTGCGTATAGTCCGCCCCGCATGTCGGATGATGGCTGACTTTGCGGTCGTTAGGACCACAGCCACAGCAGCTGAAATGCAGCGAATTTGTACAAGCTCAATGAAAACTCAGGTCGTGGCATGAGCAAGATCAACAGAACGAAGGATTGCGAGCGCAAAGGCGGGCGGCGTTCGGCGTCGGCCAAAGCTGTGCTCACTGCACTTGCAACGCTCGCATTGGCGGCGGCGCCACACTCTGCGTCCGCCGATGCACGGAGCCAGGCGAAGCGTATGTACGACCGCTTGACGGGCACGCCGCCGTCGCCAGCGTTGTTGGACACGCTTGAAAAGAAGATCACGCAAGACGGCTGGAGTCTGACTGATACAGCGATGTACATCGTCGATCCGAGTCAGGCGCATTCGAGCGACTTCTATCGTGTGACGTTGAAGAATTTCGCGACGCCTTGGACCAATCGCGATCGCAACGTCTTCGCACCATTGAACGATTACACCGCGACTGTGATCGGCATGGTTCGCGACGATAAAGATTTCCGTGGTTTGCTTTCAGACGACATCTTGTATGTCGGCGCTGCCGGTTCGTACTCGCCCACCAGCAATGCGATGTATGAGGATTTGGAGAGCACGAGTGCGGATTTACGGCTGAAATCCGTGCTCGCTGAAACCACGCAATCCAGCGTGACCGGTATCCCAGCCAACGCGACCGCAGGAATCATCACTTCACGTGCCGCGGCGCAAGCGTTCTTCATCGCCGGCACCAATCGCGCGATGTTCCGCTTCACCATGTTGAATCACCTGTGCCGCGACATGGAGCAGATCCTCGACACGACGCGTCCGCCCGATCGCATTCGGCAGGACGTTTCGCGCAGCCCCGGTGGCGACAGCAGCGTGTTCTTGAATAACTGCATCGGTTGCCACGATGTCATGGATTCGATGGCGCAGGCATTTGCCTATTACAACTATGACGAGACTGCTGGCCGGCTGGTGTACACGCCGGGCCAAGTACAGCCGAAATATCTCATCAACTCCGACAACTTCAAGCCTGGCTATGTCACTCCCGATGACGCATGGGAAAACCGCATGCGGTTGCCTGGGCAGAACACTTCGTTGGGTTGGGAAGGTCAAGACGATCAAGTGCGAGGCGGCAACGGTGCGAAGTCGTTGGGTCAAGAACTCGCGCACAGCCGAGCGTTCGCGCAGTGCCAAGTCGAAAAAGTGTTCCGAAACGTCTGCTTCCGTTCGCCGAATACGGGCGATCAAACTGCCGTGAAGAACATGACGGACGAGTTCATCAGTTCGAGCAACGGCAACATGAAGCGTGTGTTCGCCGAAACCGCCGCCTACTGCGCCGGTAATTAATAGGAGACGGTGAGCATGAAACGCACAAAACAATTTGGCGTTGCACGACTTGCTGCGATCGCCCTCTTGGGCGTGCTGGCACTCGCAGGTTGTAGCGGTGGCGCGAAGACGGAGCAGAACCCCGTCACGAGCGGCCCGGATGCCGGTCCGTCGTACACCGGTCCCGCGCCTGTGTCCGATGACGTGCAAGCGTTCAAGGTCAACTTCTGGGAAAACGTGCGCGGCACGAATCGCTGCGGCAATTGCCACAAAGCGGGCGGCCAGATGCCCAACTTCGCTCGTTCGGACGATGTGAACGAGGCGTATCAACAGGCGCAAAGCGTCATCAATCGCGAGAATCCTTCGCAATCGACGATCGTCGTGAAGGTGGGCGGCGGTCACAACTGCTGGCTGGCTGATCCCAGCGCTTGCGCTTCGATCTTGAGTACGTGGATTACCAACTGGGTCGGCGCGAGTGGCTCCGCTGCCAAGCAGATCGAACTGGTGCCGCCGAAGAATGTGCGCGATCCGGGCACTACCAAGCGCTTCCCGGATTCATCTGCGGGATTCAAACCGGTCCATGACTTGCTGCTCGAATATGGCTGCAATCGTTGCCATACCTCGACGTCGGCGACGGCACAGTCTCCTTTCTTCGGTTCGGCTGATATCGATGAGGCATATGCCGCAGCCAAGCCCAAGATGAATTTGGATCATCCTGAGCAATCGCGCTTCGTGGTTCGTCTGCGTAATGAGTTCCACAACTGTTTTGTGGACGCGACGCATAGCTGCGCGGTGGACGCGCAAGAGATCCAAGACGCGATTGCTGCGATGGCAGCCGGCATTACGGCAGATCCTGTGACCAACACCGTGATCAGTAAGGCAACGACGCTTTACGAAGGAACGGTCGCAAGCGGCGGGAGTCGATATGACTCCAACGTCATCGCGCTATACGAGTTCAAGACCGGCACCGGAAACACGGTCTACGACACGAGCGGTGTCGATCCTGCTGCGGATCTCACGCTTGCCGGCACGAAGGGCAATGACTTCGACTGGGTCGGCGGTTGGGGCGTGCAGTTCAAGAGCTCGATGGCCAAAGCGCAGGCGTCTACGACTGCGAGCCGCAAGCTGTATCAGCGCATCACGTTGACGGGCGAGTACTCGATCGAAGCATGGGTGATCCCAGGCAACGTCACGCAAGAGGATTCGCGCATCGTGAGCTACTCCGGCAGCAAGACCGCGCGCAACTTCACGCTCGGTCAGACGATGTACAACTACGAAGCCTTCGGGCGCAGCAGCAACACCGACGCCAACGGGGAATTGAAGCTCGCCACCAAGGATGCAGACAAGAAGCTGCAAGCGGCGCTTCAACACGTGGTCATTACGTTCGATCCGGTGCGCGGCCGACGCATTTACGTGAACGGTGAAGACACCGGCGTCATGGAGTCGAGCGGCGGTTCGTTGTCCGAGTGGGACAACAGCTTCGCGCTGGTGCTCGGTAACGAAGTCAGCAACGACAAGCCGTGGGCAGGTGTAGTGCGCTTGGTCGCGATCCATGACCGCGCACTCACAGAAGAGCAGATCAAGCAGAACTTTGCCGCCGGCGTCGGCGAGAAGTACTTCCTCCTGTTTGGCGTCGAGCACATCACCGAGATCCCGAAGTCGTACATCCTGTTTGAAGCCGCTCAATACGATAGTCATGGCTACTTGTTCACGAATCCGCGCTTCATTAGCTTGGATCCGGCTGCAACGCCGAATGATTTGCGTATCAAGGGCATGCGCATCGGCTTGAATGCATCAGAACCGCAAGTCGGTCAGGCCTATCGCTTAATCGACAAAACGATTGCGAACAGCGACTACACGCCTGCAAGCGGCGCAGGGATTTCGACGGTGGGCACGATCATCCCGCTCGAAAAGGGCCCGGCCGATGATGAGTTCTACCTGTGCTTCGATCAGCTCGGCAGCAAACAAGATGCATGCAGTGACTTTGCGCGCGTGAGTGTGACGCCAAAAGTGGATGACACTCCGAAATCCGATATCGGCGTGCGTACGTTCGATGCGCTCAATGCCACCATGGCGTCCATGACAGGCGTACATCCAAACGTTATGAAGGCCACCTACGATGGAATTCGCCAATCTCTACCGGCGGTAAATGACATCCAGGCGTTCCTTTCATCGCATCAAACGTCCATTGCGCAATTGGCCCTGGGCTACTGCAAAGCGATGGTGAATGGTGGTGGAGGAGTGTTCGGAACTCTGCCGTCAAGCATGAATCCGGCTCGCAATGACGCAAGCCATGGCGCGATCATCAATCCGTTGATCAATAACATGGTGAGCAATGCGACATCCGACCCTGATGTCGCTGATGTGGCGGATTCGCTCGATCGGTTGATTTATGAGCTGTGCACATCGACAAGCTGCAATACCAAGCAACGAGTAGAAAGCGTGGCGATTGCCGCCTGCGGCGCCGTTCTCGGTAGCGCAATTACGACCGTTGAATAAGAGGCAAAGGTATGTCGTTCATCATCAAGTCGCGCAGCAAACGTAAAGCGTTGGGTCTAAATGAACCGCTGCGTCATGAGTCGCACAAGCGGCCGGTCACGCGCCGGGATTTCTTGGCCCAGGGTTTCACAACGGGAGCCGCAACTGTTCTGGTGCCGAGCCTGCTGGCTGCATTGTTGAAGCCAGGATCGGCCGCGGCCGGCACCGTAGATCTGGGCGAGGACACGATCCGCCTCAAGGATGCCGGCGTGTGCAACATCACCGGCGGCGCAGGAAAAATTCCGTTCATCTGTTTCGACCTTGCTGGAGGCGCAAACATCGCTGGTTCGAACGTGCTGGTCGGCCAGTCCGGCGGTCAGCTGGATTTCTTGAGCACACAGGGATATTCGAAATTGGGTTTGCCGGGCAACATGGTGCCGAACGCTAGTGTCACGGGTACTTTTGTCGATACGCAGTTTGGTCTTGCGTTCCACTCGGATAGCGCGTTTCTACGCGGCATGCTTTCCACAACGACTCCTGCAACCCGAGCAAACGTTAATGGCGCGGTGATTCCGGCTCGCTCTGAAAACGATACGAGCAACAATCCTCACAATCCGATGTACGGAATCGCGAAAGCAGGAGTGCTGGACGCTGAAGGAAACACGGGAGCGAAGGGCCAACTGTTGACCTTGATCGGCTCGCAAAATTCGGATTCCGGCGGCAATTCAATGGCGCCCTCGGCTTTGATGGACCCGGCGCTTCGGCCTACAAAGATCGACCGAGCTAGCGATGTTGTGGGTCTGGTTGATACCGGCGATGTGACCACGATTCTTCCAGCGGGAGATACAGTGCGCACGCTGGAGGCAATGACACGCTTGAGCAAGCACAAGATCGGCCTTGAATCGGGTAGTGCGGCAGATGTGGAGCCGGGCACCGTCGACACGCTTTTAGGTGCCGGTGGAAGCATGCCGGATGGCACCGCTTATCCAAGCGATGCAGATACTCGCAGGCGCTACCTGTGCAGCAGCGTGAAGACCGTGGATACGGTGAACACGTTCAGTTCGAAGGATGCGCTGAATCCGCTTTTGGACACAGGCATCACGAGCATTCCCAGCTTCGGAGCAAATGTCTCTAACGATGGCGAATTTCAAAAGACAGCGTCCGTGATGAAGTTGGTCGTCCCGGGTCTGGCCGGCGCAGGAACGATCAGCATGGGCGGCTTCGACTATCACACGGGAGATCGATCTACTGGAGAACAGCGCGACTTCCGCGCCGGCCAATGTATCGGTGCATGCCTAGAGTATGCCCGCGTTCAGGGGCGTCCACTGATGCTCTATGTGTTTAGTGACGGAGCCTTGTCCTCGAATGGCATGGTCGACAACTCAACCGAGGGTCGAGGCAAAGGTGTGTGGACGAGCGACAACCAGCAGACAGCAGCTTCATTCTTCCTTGTCTTCAATCCGGACGGGAAGCCGGCTGTCACCACCGCAACCAGCAATCAGATTGGCTATTTTAGAAAGGACGGCGACGTCGAAACTGCGAGTAGTCCGGCTGCCAACAGCGTGAATCTCCTGGTTCAGACGGTATTGCTGAACTATATGGCGCTCCACAATGAGGTCGGCGCTTTCAATGGAATCTTCGGCAGCGCACTCGGGACGGGTTCGAATCTAGACAAGCTGATAGCACTTCAGCCTATCTGCCCTAGCGGCAAGATCAAGGCATAGCCGAGAGACCATTCGTTGGCGAAAGGCCCGGCTCCGCCGGGCTTTTTGTTTCTACTCCAAGACACGTTCGCCCGGAGTCGATTACTCCCTCAACTAAATCGCTCTTCCAGCAGATCGATTTCGCGTACCAGTTTGCGTGACGTCATGTCCGAGATGGCGTTGCTGCGAGCCATCGCATAAACGGTGACGCGCTCGGCGCTCAATCCTGCCAATCGCAAACGCCGTTCGATCGCATCGCTGCAACGGATCCGCAATGCGTTCTCGTTGGATTGTATTTGCCCTTCGATGCGTCGACGGTACAACTCCATGACGCGAGTCGCGGCCTCGGTGTAGAGGTCGACGTCGCGCTGGCGACTTGCCAACCGGTGCAGCTCTTGTTCGATCGCACCGATCGCAGCCTGTGCGGCTGCGACTCGGGCGCGGTCTTCATCGGCTTCATGCGCCGGTTCGCTGGGCAGTTGCAGATTCTTTAGTAATCGCGGCAACGCGAAACTCGCGGCCGTGAGCGAAAGGATGATCACGCCGGCGGCGAGAAAGATGGTCAGATCGCGTGCTGGAAATGGCGAACCGTCCGGCATTGCCAGAGGAAGGGTCAAAACACCGGCGAGCGTGATCGCGCCCCGCGCGCCAGCGACGGAAATGGCTGCAATCAATCGCAGCGGCGGCTTCAAGTCCACATCGATACCGCGCTGCTTGGCGACGAAGGCGTTTAGCGAGATGGAAATCCAAACCCAGCCGAAGCGCAAAAGCGCCAATCCAAGATTGATCGCAAGCGCGTAGATTGCCAGCCACCATGGATTGGTGTGATCGGACTGTCGAACCACGTCCACCGCACCGGCGAAGATTCCGGGCAGTTGCTCTCCCAGTAGCACGAACATCACGCCATTCAGCGTGAACTGGACCATGTCCCACACGGCGGTGCGCTGCATCCGTGTACTTGCCAATGCGCTACCTGAAAGCTCCACGTAGCTCATGGTGATGCCGGCAGCCACAGAGGCGAGAATGCCCGAACATCGCAAGTGCTCCGCAACTTGGTAGGCCGCGAACGGGATCAACAAGCTGATGAGAACCTGCGAGCCGGACTCCTCTCCGAAGCGGCGGCCGATCCAAGCTTTGACATAGGAAATCCCGTAAGTGAGGCCAACGCCGATACCGATGCCTCCAAAAGCGAGCCAAACGAAGGTCAGCGTCGCACTTGAAACGGAGAAGGTTCCTGTCAGCGCGGCAGCGACCGCAAAGCGAAAACACACCAGACCGGATGCATCATTGAGCAGCGATTCGCCTTCCAGAACGTGCATGATGCGTTTCGGAATCGTGACGCGCTGAGTGATGGCGGATACCGCAACGGGATCGGTAGGGGTCACGATCGCGGCGAGGGCGAACGCAACCGAATATGGCATGGCCGGGATGATCCAATGAATGAACAATCCCATTCCCAACACGGTGCAGAACACCAGGCCCAGCGCGAGTTCCAAGATCATGCCTTTGTCGCGGAATAGGCCTTGTTTCGGGATGCGCCAACCATCCAGAAAGAGCAAGGGCGGAATGAAAAGAAGGAAGAAGATCTCCGGATCGAGTTTCACGGTATGTAGCTACGAGACTGCAATCACCGAGCCGAGCGCGATTTGCACCAAAGGTGTGGGCACGGGCAAGGGCAGCATGCGCGTGAGCACACCGCTAATTACGACGGCCAGCAGCATGGCCAAGAAGATTTCAATGGATCCCATTTGGCGGGGTAATGCATTCTCTGAACTCGAGACGGGCCATAGTAGTCAGTCCATGTGCGTCGTGCGACCCGCGCAGGCGCGTCGCAAGCCCTTGCAGGGCGAAATCAGTGCGCCGTGCCGGTAGATGTTGAGCCGGCGATGCGTCTAACCAATTCAATCGTTTTTGCCCGGGAGCGTTAGACTCGCCTCCCACCGTTGGAAGTATCGATTCCGGTGACTCAGTGAATGAATCTCAGGCAGATCGCGAACAAATTCTGATGGGAACAAGCGCATCGCAGCTTAGGCGTGGGCCGTCGATGTCCCTCGAAGTGCTCCTCGCGCTCTGCGCGCTGTACTTCGTCATCATCTTGAATGGGCCTTTCTGGCAAGCACTGCTTGCGGGACGCTCGTTCACCGGGTCGACGCTGTTCTTTGTGGCTGCAGTCGGGCTTGCGCTCACCGCGCTCACATTCGCGCTATTGAATCTCATCGTTTGGCGGGCATATGCGCGGGTCGCCCTGACTCTGCTGTTCCTAACCGCGGCAGGCTGCGTCTATTTCATGTCGAGCTTCGGTGTCGTGCTCGATCCCGACATGCTGCGCAATCTCTTTCATACGGACTATCGCGAGGCAAAGGAGTTTGTCGGCTTCAAGCTCTTCTTTGTCGTGATCGCATACTCAGTCATACCGATTGCGTTCGTCTGGTGGGTGAAGATTCGCCCGCAGTCCTGGAAGCGAACCGCGATTATTCGGGTTGCGAGCTTCGTCGGCAGCATCGTGATCGCGGCGGCGTCTTTGCTGCTCGTCTATCAAGATTTCGCCTCGGTGATGCGCAACAAGCACGAGATGCGCTATCTGCTCGTTCCGGGCAATTTCCTGTACTCGTCCGTTCGAGCGTTGTCCGCCGATACCCGGGCAGCCGCAAAGCCGAGGGAACCGATCGCGACGGACGCAACGATGCTTCCTGCGGGTAAGACACGGCCCTTGCTGTTCGTCGTCGTTGTCGGTGAAACCGTGCGTGCCGATCACTTCGGGTTGAACGGCTACGAGCATCAGACCACGCCTGAACTCGCCAAGCTGGACGTCATCAATTTCTCCGACGTGACTTCGTGCGGTACCTCGACGGAGGTTTCGCTGCCGTGCATGTTTTCGCGATGGGGTAGGGAGCACTACAACGAGAACAAAATTCGCTCCGAGCAAAGTGTGTTGAATGTCTTAGCGCGCGTCGGCGTGAACGTCTTGTGGCGGGACAATCAGGCCGGTTGCAAAGGCGTGTGCGTCGGCGATGGCATTCGCTCCGATACCTTCTTAGGTGCATCGGTGCCGCAGCTTTGCCAAGAAGGCCGTTGCTATGACGAAGTCTTGCTCCACGACCTGAAAGACCGCCTCGCGGCAAATACAGGGCCATCGCTCGTCGTGATGCACCAGCTGGGCAATCACGGTCCCGCGTACTTCAGCCGCTATCCACCGCAGTTCAGGAAGTTCACTCCGACGTGCGACACGGCAGAGCTGCGCGGCTGTTCTCGCGAAGCAATCATCAACTCATACGACAACGCGATCCTCTATACCGACTACGTACTGGCGCAGACCATCGAGTTGCTGAAGAGCCTCTCCGATCGCTACGACACCGCATTGTTGTACGTGTCCGATCACGGCGAATCGCTCGGCGACCATGGACTGTACTTGCACGGCATGCCCTACGCGATCGCGCCGCACGAACAGATCCACGTACCGATGGTCTTGTGGCTATCGCCAGAATTTGAAAAGACGCTCGGCATCAACGAAGCGTGTATGCGCGAGCGCGCGAAACAACCTGCGAGTCACGACAATCTATTCCACACCCTGCTCGGCGTGTTCGATGTGCAGACGTCGGAATACGATCGAAGTAAAGACCTGCTCGCAGCCTGCGAGCAGAAGAAGTGACTAGTGACTCGCGGATAGCGGATGGTCAAACACGCAAGAAAACAGTCGCATCGGGCTTCTATTCGGCTCTCTTCGCACAGCGCCCCAAAGGGGCCTCTGAACTATCCGCAATCCGCTATCCGCTATCCGCAATCCGCTATTTTTACCACCCGTACCTCACCTCCCAAAACACCGTCCTTCCGCGTCCCGGAAAGTAACGATAGTTGCCGAAGGCAAAGTCGGCGCGATCCGCATACGCGACATCGGTGAGGTTGTCGACGCGGATGGTCGAGCTCCATTCATTCGACAGTTGCCAGGCGAAGCGCAGGTTGAGCAATCGATAGCCGCCGTAGGTATGTGCATTCGAGGCGTCGATGAAGTAGCGCCCAACTGATACGAGCTCAAGTTCGCTGTTGACGCGATCGAACGCACGCCAGTCAACTCGGGCGGTATTGATGTGGCGAGGTGCGGTGTCGATATCGCGCCCGGCGACGATGGTCTCGCCGGCATCGATGGTGCGGTTGAAGTCGTAAGTGTGTTTCGCGATCGTGCCGGCGAGTGCGAATCCCAGCGAATCGATGGGCCGGTACTGCAATTCGTATTCGATGCCGCGATGCTTGGTCTTCCCGTCGCTGACGTTCAGGCCGTTGCTGTCGCGGAAGATGAAATGATTTTTACGCATCGCGAATGCAGCGAGCGAGTAGTTAAAGCGTTCGATGTGGCCGCGCGCACCCACTTCGATGCTATCGAGCGATTCGGAATCCAAGTTCGCGATGCTCTGTTGGCGCTGCAGTCGATAAAGCTCGTTCGTGTCTGGCGCACGCGACCCACGAGCGATGGCAACATACGTCATGTGATCTGGGCTGATCTGATACGCGAGCGATCCCCGAGCGGTCACATCGTTGAACGCGTCGTCGCGGTCGGCGGGGCGGCTGTAAAGGCAGCCATTCGTGCCGCATGTCGTGCCGTCTTCGCGAGTGTTTCCGGCGAGCATGCGATTGTCGTAGTTGTAGTGCACTGACTCGAATCGTGCGCCCAGCGTTGCCGTCCACTGCGAGGCGATCGATTGTTCGAGCTGAGCATAGCCCGCCATGACTCGACTCTTCACGTCGTAATCGTAGTGCTTGCCCGCGGGACGGACGGCATTTGCTGCGGGCGGTCCGTCGGTGGCCGGCCCGCTTTGTGTTTCCTGAAGAAAGCCATCTGCGAGTTCTAGATCGACGCCTGTGAGCAGATGCGTCGATGCGCCGAGCGCGATGTCCAGTGAACCGAGCAGCCCGCCGGATTGCTGGCCGTTCTCTTCAACGGGCTTGCCGATCAGAAAGTGCTGCAGAAAATTCATTCGCGAGTAGCGCAGGAATGGCCGCAGCGAGAGTTGCACGTTCGAATTCAAATCATTTTGGTAGTGACCGGTGAGACGAACTGCAGTCGCGCGCCGATACGCTTCAGGATTCGGATTTGATCGCGCCAGCGCGTCGTCCCTATACGCATCTTGGCCTTGGATGAATCCTGCGGTTTGTTGATCGAGATGAGTCGCGGCGAGCGATACGCCCCACTGTCGATCGCGATCGTATTCGACATTGAGCTTTTGTTCCTCAAGGCCGGAAGAATCGCGCCATCCGCCATCGTGAGTTGCGGTGATCGCAGTTTGGAATGCTTCGTGCTCACCCGACCGTGCAACGGACAACTTGCCGCGGTAATAGTCGTTTGCACCGCTCTCGACTGCGAGAAACGAGCGTGCATCTTCGGGAGTGTGAATGACATTGACTGCTCCGTGCATCGCCCCCGATCCGTAAACCACACCCGTCGGGCCGCGGAGCACTTCGATGCGTTGTGCCTGTTCGGTTTGCACTTCGAACAGTTCATTGACGTTGCAGAATCCGACTGGGCGAATCGGAACGCTGTTCTCGAGAAACAGGAACTCGCCGCACGAGCCTGGGCCGGACAACACCGGCGAACGAATTGCGGTGAGGCTTTCCTGACCGCTGTTACGCTGAATCATCGCGCCCGCCACGCGATTGATCGCTTCGCTGTGATGGGTGGCGCCGAGCAGATCGATAGATTCTGCGCTTATCTCCGTTGCACTGCCCGCGTATGTCTGAAGCGATTGCGGGGCGCGACGTGCAGTGACGATGATTTCATCGGGTGACTTGGCTTCGGGTGAGTCGGCGGCAGCGTTATATGAATGAGCGAGGACCGACACAGCAGCGATGCGCGTGAGCTTGCGAGCTAAAGAATTGGAAATGAGCGACAAAGTGAATCTCTCGAGATAGGTCAGCCAATCATGATCGTCTCAACCTCGGAATAGTTCCCGAGCTGCTCTCTGCCTTCATCCTCTTTGCGCGCTGGCTCATTGCTTGGGAAGTGCAAAGGCGACTAAGTAATCGCCGTGCTTGGTGTGTAGCGCTCCATGACCGCCGGCCGCAATGACGACGAACTGACGGCCGTCGAGTGCGTACGTCATGGGCGTCGCTTGTCCGCCTGCGGGTAGCCTGCCTTTCCAAAGTTCACGGCCGGTCTCGATGTCGAACGCTCGCAGGTACTGGTCTGTAGCAGCAGCGATGAAGACCAAGTCGCCCTCTGTCACGATCGGCCCACCCAAGTTCGGCATGCCGATCGTGCGCGATGGCATGAACCACGGCGCCGAATCGCGTGTCGAGCCCAGCATGATTTGCCAACGGATGGTATTCCGCCGCAGATCGATTGCAGCGAGCGTTCCCCAAGGCGGTGCCGTGCAAGGCAGGCCCCACGGTGAGGCGAGCAATTCGCGCCGCATCGCATAGGGCGTGCCGCGTTGTTCCGCAAACTCTGCATCCTCGAAGTCTGCCGATGCGCGTTGCTTGGCCAGTTGATCTCTCGGGATCAAGGTGACGACCATCGGCAGATGATTCACCGCGGCGAATACGAGTTGCCGATCGCTATCGAACGCGAGGCTGCCCCAATTCACTCCTCCCAGTGAGCTCGGCGAGACGATGCTGCCCTTCAGGCTCGGCGGGGTGAAGATGCCTTCGGATCGTAAGCTCGCGATGCGATCGCGACATTTGCCGCGATCGTAGAACGTCAATCCCCACGCGTCGTCAGGGGTGATGGCTGCTTGCGATACCAGCGAGGGCGTCGATGGAAATGGTTGCGTTACGGATGCGACTTCGCCGGGAATATCTGAGCGCGGCACCGCTCGTTCATCCACCTCGAAGACGGGCGTTCCCGTTTCACGATCGAAGACGAACAGCATTCCGGTCTTCGTCGCCGCGACCACCACCGGAATGAGCTTGCCTTCGCGTTCAATGTCGATCAGCAGCGGTTGCGCCGCGACGTCGTAGTCCCACAAATCGTGATGGATGAGTTGCTGATGCCAAACGAGCTCGCCGGTTTCGGCATTGAGTGCCACCAATGAGTTCGCGTGCTCATTGTTGCCCGCACGTTTGCCCCCGAAATAATCGGGTGCTGCAGAACCTGTTGGTATGAACACGAGTCCGCGCGCGGGATCGACGGAGAGGATCGACCAAGCATTCGCGCCTCCAATGCGCGGCGTTGTTGTCGGCTCATCTCCGAGCGGATACCAGGACCAACGTTCGATACCGGTTCGCGCATCGAACGCCCGAACGACTCCGCTTTCGACATCAACCGCGCGGTTGTCGCCGATCGCGGATCCGACGATCACCACGTCGCGATAGATGGCGGGCGGCGAGGTGACCAAGTATTCACCTGGCTCCGTGAGGTGCACGCCATGAGTGAGATTCACTGCGCCTCGCAGGCCGAATCCCGGACACACCTTTCCGGTATCGGCATCGAGCGCGATCAGACGCGCATCCAACGTGCCCAAAAGCACGCGCCGCGCGCAAACGCTATTCGATGGAGCTGCAGCGTCAACCCAAAGTGCGACACCACGCGAGGCAGCTTCGGCGTAACGCGTCGTGCGCGAGATGTGTGGGTCGTAGCGCCAGCGTTGAGTGCCAGTGACAGCATCGAGGGCGATCACGATGCTGGTCGCGGTGCTCACGTACAACGTGCGATCGAGTAGTACTGGTGTCGCCTCGAAAGTGAGCTTGTCGGCGCGTGCGAATCCGGCTCCGAGCTCGCCGGTGCGATAAGTCCATGCGGTTTCGAGTTCGCCGACGTTGTTGCGATTGATCTGCGCCAGTGCAGAGGAACGGCTTCCGCCTGGATCTCCGCCATAGACCTGCCACTGCGGTTCGGTTTGCGTGTCGCTGTTGATGGCCGCGGCGCTTCCAGCAGCGAGGCATGCGATCGAGCCACAGCCGAGGATGGATGCGAAGGTCACCCGCGCAAGGAATGGAATTCTCATCTGGAGGCGTGCTCTTTTCGGGCCACTTTAACAGACGGCCGGTTAGCGGCTCTTAACATCCAGTGAGCTGAAAGCACCTGCTACTATTCGCACGGGGGCCGCAATTACAGATGACACGATTTCGCTTCTTCTTGGGTGCTGTTGCAGCGATTGTGCTTGCGTTCGGGGCAAGCGCACAGGAGCAGGCGAGGCCGCGCGTTGGCCTGGTGCTCAGCGGCGGCGGTGCTCGCGGAGCGGCACACGTCGGTGTGCTCAAAGTGCTCGAAGAAATGCACGTTCCCATCGATGCGATTGCCGGCACCAGCATGGGCGCGGTCGTCGGCGGACTCTACGCATCCGGCATGAGTGCCGCCGAAATCGAAGCGCTGTTCCGATCGGTCAATTGGCAAGATGCCTTCCAAGATCGTCCGCCGCGAGCGGAACTCGGCTACCGAAGAAAACAGGACGATCGTAATTTCCTCGTGCGTTTCGCGCTCGGTCTTACCGACAAAGGCGTGGTGCTGCCGCAGGGCCTAGTGCAAGGTCAAAAGCTGGAGCAAGTGCTGCGCAATGCCACGTTGTCCGTCAGCGAGATTCAAGATTTCGATCGCTTGCCGGTACCGTTTCGCGCAGTGGCCACGGATTTGGAAACCGGCGATGCGGTGTTGATGAAGTCCGGCGATCTGGTGAGCGCCATGCGTGCCAGCATGTCTGCCCCCGGCGTGTTCGCGCCTGCGCAACGCGATGGCCGCTTGCTGATCGATGGCGGCATCGTCAATAACCTGCCGATCGATATCGCACGCCAGATGGGCGTCGACGTGTTGATCGTCGTCGACGTGAGTTTCCCGCTCTATGACCGCGATGAGCTGACTTCGCCGTTAGAAGTGACGAATCAGGCGTTCGCAATCCTGATTCGCAGCCGCACTCAAGAGCAGCGCGCGCTACTCACCGCGAAAGACATCGTGATCGATCCGAAACTACCGCACTTCGCCTCGACCGATTTCGGACGTGTGCCGCAGGCGCTGCGCGCTGGAGAGGCAGCGGCGCGATTGAGCTCCGAGACCTTAGCGCCGCTCGCGATGAGCGAAAGTCAGTATCAACTTTATCTTGCCGCCCGGCATTCGCGCGCGACTGAGCTGCCGGAAGTCTCGTTCGTGCGTGCAGCACCGGAGTCATCGCAGTACGAAGACCTCATCGACGCAACGATGAGCGATCTAGTCGGCAAGGCGTTCGACAAAGCGTTGGTACGCAAGCGCCTCACGTCCCTCTATGCGCTCGATCGTTTCGAATCCATCGATTACTCGATCGTGCAGGAGAACGGCGAGAGCGGGATCGAGCTGTCGCTGCGCCGTAAGAGCTGGGGGCCGAACTACGTTCGCGTGGGCCTGAATCTGGAAGACGACTTCGAAGGCAACAGCCGTTACAACGCAGCTGCGCGCTTCATCGTTACCGAACTCAATCATCTTGGCGGCGAGTGGCTCACGGATTTACAGATCGGCGATAACCCACGCTTCTTCAGCGAGTTCTACCAGCCGTTGTCGCTCGCGAGCCGTTATTTCATTGCACCGCAGGTCGAGTTCGAAGAACGCAGCATCTTCCAGCGCTCCGGCGGGCGGCGCATCGCGGAGTACCGGATTCGAACGTTTCAGGGCGGTATCGACGTCGGACGCGAACTTTCAAATTGGGGAGAGGTGCGCCTCGGCGTGCGCCGCGGCAGTGACCGCTCGCGCGTCCTGGTCGGCGATCCAGATCTGCCCACCGCCGAATTCGATCGCGGCGGACTCTTCGCACGCTTCTCGTACGACAAGCTCGACAGCATCTACTTCCCGCGACGCGGCCAGCAATTCGAACTCGAGTGGGACGGAGAGCGGGCTCGGCTGGGTGCGGACCGCGAATACGACGCGTTCGAAATGAACTGGTTGATCGCGCGCTCGTTCGATCGCCATACATTGATCTTCTGGACCAATGCCGGCACGACGTTGGACTCGCTCAACACGCCTGAAAACGCATTCTCGTTGGGCGGCTTCTTGAACTTGTCCGGTCTGCCGCCGCGTTTCCTGTCGGGACCGCACTATGGCATCGCGCGATTGATGTACTACCGACGCATCGGCCGCGGCGGTTCAGGCGTGTTGGACTTTCCCGCCTACGCAGGCCTCTCGCTTGAAGCCGGCAACACGTGGACCGATCGCTCGGAGATCAGCTTCGGCAACACGCACAAAGATGCGAGCCTGTTCTTCGGCGTCGACACCCCGCTCGGCCCGGTGTATCTCGCCACCGGCTTCGATGAAGGCGGCGACAGAGCGTTCTATTTGTTCTTGGGCAGGACGTTCTGACGGGCGTGATGAAGGTGATGAAGTGATGAGGTGAACGGTGCAGCTCACCTACGCATTTCACCTCATCACTTCATCACCCCATCACTATCTCTCGATCTTCTCAAACTCCACCGTCGGGGCATCGCCTGGGCGGAAGTAGATGTAGCGGCCGCCCATTTCTTTGATCGCACGGTCCCGTTCTTCGCGGGTTGCAAACCAGTGTTCCTTGGACCAGTCGCTGCCGACCAGATTCTTGAACGGATCGGTCGAGCGGGCTTTGACGCGGAATCCGAACGGAAGTTGTTTCGGGATGGGTTTGGCGAGGTTGTGTTCGTGGCAAATCGGCATGGTCATGACTCGAAACGGTGCAAGCGCGCGCCCGTCGGCGGGTGCGTAGAGTACCGAATCGTCCAAGCTGCTCGCCAGTCGCCGCACCGACACTTCGGGCGCTGTCACGCAAGAACCCGTCTTGCGGCGTTCCGATACCTCCGGCGTGCCGTTGCGGTGCGCATCGGTTCTCGACTGCCGTCGCATTCATTGCGCAATTGGCCTGTGGTGGCCGATAGGCC
>JAEWBG010000047.1 GCA_023391335.1 Pseudomonadota bacterium
GGACCATTTGCACCACAGGTCTTGATGCTCCTGCGCGCTCAACTTACGCCATGCTCTTCTGCTCATGCTTCACCCTCCAGCTCTATCGCTTAAGATGGGTGTTGCACTGACCCCTTTAAACCGCCACACAAAGGACACAAAGAAATCCACGTACGGTAAATGCAGAAGATGCATGCGGACATGATTTTCCATCGATGCGATACCACAACAAGGCTTAGCTTCGTTGCCGCGCAACTGCAAATGCGCGTTCGCGGACTAGGGTGATTTGCTCTCTCGTTTGGAGCTGCGCCGCCTATCGGCTCATCGGCTCAACAAGTCCGCAAAGAAAAGGCCGGAGTACAACTCCGGCCTTCCTGACTTTGCACTGTGTTTTTATGTGTGCTTTGTGTTGCGTCCGGGTCTTAACTCCCCGAGGACTCAGCCGGACGATTCAACCGATCGCGGACGAGGTACTCGACAACGCCAGGATCCGCCAGCGTCGAGACATCGCCTAAGTTCTCATGCTCGTTCGCAGCGATCTTGCGCAGGATGCGACGCATGATTTTTCCAGAGCGCGTCTTCGGCAAGCTCGGGGCCCACTGAATGAACTCGGGGCTGGCGATCGCGCCGATTTCTTTGCGTACCCAATCGCGCAATTCCTTCTTCAAATGATCCGAACCTTCCGCACCTTGGATCAGGGTCACATACACGTAAATGCCTTGGCCCTTGATGTCGTGCGGGAATCCGACGGCCGCGGCTTCTGCCACTAACGGATGCGCAACAAGGGCGCTTTCGATTTCTGCTGTGCCGATGCGATGACCCGCGACGTTCAACACGTCATCGACGCGCCCGGTGATCCAGTAGTAACCATCTTCATCGCGACGTGCGCCGTCACCGGTGAAGTAGCGGCCAGGGAATGTTTTGAAATAGGTATCGATGAAGCGTTGATGATCGCCATATACCGTGCGCATTTGGCCCGGCCAGCTATCCAAGATCACCAAATTGCCTTCGACCTTGCCTTCGAGGATGTTGCCTTCGTTGTCCACGATGGCAGGCCGCACGCCGAAAAACGGCAATGTCGCAGAGCCGGGCTTTTGATCGATCGCACCCGGCAGAGGCGAAATCAAAATGCCGCCGGTCTCGGTCTGCCACCACGTATCGACGACGGGGCAGCGATCATCGCCAACGACGCGGTGATACCACTCCCACGCTTCGGGATTGATCGGTTCGCCGACGGAGCCGAGCAATCGCAATGAAGCACGCGACCATGCCTTTACCGGGGCTTCGCCTTCCCGCATCAACGCGCGAATCGCGGTAGGTGCGGTGTAGAAAACGCTGACCTTGTGCTTGTCCACCGTCTGCCAGAATCGACCCGAGTCCGGATAGTTCGGCACGCCTTCGAACATCAGCGTCGTTGAACCGTTCGCCAGCGGCCCGTAGACGACATAGCTGTGGCCCGTAACCCAGCCGACGTCCGCGGTACACCAATAGATGTCCTCTTCGCGAATGTCGAAGACCAACTCGTGCGTCATCGCTGCGAACACCAAGTAACCGCCGCTCGTGTGGAGCACGCCTTTCGGTTTGCCCGTCGATCCAGACGTATAGAGGATAAATAGCGGATCCTCGGCATCGACAGCTTCCGGCGCGCACTCCTTCGGCTGGGACTCGACGAGTGCGTTGAAGTACACGTCGCGGCCCGGCTTCATGTGCACCAACGAACCCATGCGCTGTGCGACGACCACATGCTTGACGCACGCGGTCGTGTCATTTGCGAGTGCTGCGTCGACGTTTGCCTTTAGCGGAATGCGCTTGCCGCCGCGAATGCCTTCATCGGCAGTCATCACCACCTCCGATTGGCAATCAGCAATGCGCCCGGCCAGCGCTTCGGACGAGAAGCCGCCGAAGACCACCGAGTGCACGGCGCCGATGCGCGCACATGCCAGCATTGCCACGGCTGCTTCGGGAATCATCGGCATGTAGATCGTGACGCGATCGCCCTTCTTCACGCCGAGCGACTTCAGCGCATTTGCGCACTGGCACACGCGCTCGTAGAGCTGCCGATACGTGATGGTTTCCGACAGACGCGGGTCATCCGCTTCCCAAATGATGGCGATCTTGTCGCCGCGCTTGGCGAGATGGCGATCCAAGCAGTTCGCAGCGACGTTGAGCTTGCCGTCGTAGTACCAGCGGATTCTGAAATCGCGCTCGTCGTAGCTGGTGTCTTTCACTTTCGTATAAGGCTGGATCCAATCGATGCGCCGACCGATCCGACCCCAAAAGCCACCGGGATCGCGCACGGATTCTTGATACAGCCTTTGGTAATCGGCCAGCTTGAGATGCGCGAGCGCTGCGAAATCGGCCGCGACTTTGTAGATTTTTGAGCTCATCGGAGTGCTGTTCCGGTCTTTAGACTGCGCAAAGACTAGCGCAATTGCGAGCCAGTGGGGCGCAGGAACGAGGGTTAGACTTTAGTCGAAGATGGCGCAAGCCAATCGCAAGTCCGCAGTTCATCGATCGAGTGAGGCATCGAACCGCCTGCGCTGCTTGACCGATCTTTGCAGCGAACTCAGCGGCCCAATGCCGCCCGAATCTTCGCAGCGTGCGCTTCCAGCGTCTGCTTGTCCGCCATCTCCCGTCCGTGTGGGCGCATCGGGACACCTTCGTAGCAGGGGATGATGTGGAAGTGAATATGGAAAACGGTTTGGCCGGCCGCAGGCTCATTGAATTGTGCGATCCGCACTCCCGCCGGAGAGAATGCTTGACGCACGCCTTTGGCGACATGCTGCGTCGCGCGAATCAAGGTCCCGAGATCGTCGGGGCTGATATCGAAGAGATTGCGTGCCGGGCTCTTACTGATGACGAGCGTGTGACCTTCGGCCTGTGGCATCACATCCATGAACGCCAACGTAGCCTCGTCTTCGTAGACGCGTGCGGCGGGAATTTCTCCGCGCAGGATTTTGGCGAAGACGTTGTTGGAGTCGTACGTGTTCATATGCCGGCCTTTCCGAGTGCGTCCACCACGCGTCGCAACGCCGCGCCCAACGATGGATGTTCCGCTTCGAAATGCACGGCCAGTTCATCGAGCCGATCGATCAGCGATTGGTTTGCGGACTCGTCCTCGCCGGGCTGTCCCAACAACCGCGTGATGTCCGCGAGCATCGAGATCAGCAGTTCGCGTTCCTCGGGGCTTACGGACTGCATTTGTCTGAGCGCCGCTTGAGCTTGGGCGAGTTGCAGTCTTTGATCGGTGTTCATGAACGTCCCTTGTGCATTCCGCCCTGCATTGTCTCTTGCTTGGTGTATCCGGAGGGAATGTCGAACGTCGAAGCGGGCAGCGACTGGCTTTGAATCGAACGCAGCGTAGTTTCGGTCACCGCTTTGCCGTTTTCGAATCTGCGCGTCAGTACCGGAATGCCGCCCAACTGTGCATAGTTGGTCGCCTGACGATCCATCATCTGTTGCATCCAAGGCGAATCCAGTGCCTTGAGCATGTCTTGCATCATGGCCTGCATTTTTTGAGCGGCGGCCATCAGATCGTCCGATCCTTTAAGGCTTGCGGAAGGAACGACACAGAATTCTTGCTGGACGACGCCGTCCTCGACCACTTCCGCATACTTGCAGCTATAGCCGGCGACTTTGTCAGTGCGCGAGGTCTTGCGGATTTCTTGCGTTTTCTGCTGCCCCGTGCCCGGCATCGACTTGCCCATCATCTTTTCGATCTGAGCACGTTGTTCCGGGGACATCTGCGCAAGCTGCTCCTGCATTTGTTTGAGCGCGGGACTGATTTGCTCCGCCATTTTCTTCAGCGACTCACGATCCATCGAGCTGTACGTTTTGTTCTTGGTGTTGAGCACGAAGATGGTGTCATCTTTGAAGATCGTGATGCCGTTGTGATCGGGCGAGTCCACGCGCAGGTTGCCGTCCTGAGCCGAGACGGTGACGACTGCGTCGGCTTCTTTCTTATCGAGTTGATGCTCGACGCTTTGCATAGTCGTGCCGGCAAACGCACTCAGTGCAAGTAGGCTTAAGGGCAATGCCACCAAGTGTTCGATACGGAAGTGGGACATCAACGGATACATGCAGTGCTCCGAGGCGACAAGTGCTGAGAAAAACGTTCTAAGCCACGGACGCGTTCGGCGTCAATGTTGAAGATAGCCATTGTCATTATGCGATCAGGACGGACGTCTTTTCGCACGCGAGGTCGCCTCGGCCGTAAGCGGATCCTCCGGCCAGTGATGTTTGGGATAGCGGCCCTTGAGTTCTTTTTTCACATCCGGGTAGCCGCGGGCCCAGAAGCTCATCAGGTCACGCGTAACTTGGACCGGGCGATGCGCGGGAGACAGCAATTCCAGCGTTAGTGGGATTGCACCGTCGGCAATCGCAGGCGTCGCGCGCATTCCAAACACTTCCTGCAATCGCACCGACACGGTGGGCGACTCGCTCTCATAGTCGATCGGGATTCTCGATCCGCTTGGAACGGCCAGATGAGTAGGCGCAAAAGCATTGAGACGTTGTTGTGCGTCCCAAGGCAACATCGAAAGCAAGATCGCGTGCATGTCTAGTCGCGCCAAATGCGATCGTCGCATGATGTCGTCAAGCCAGGGCGGCAGCCAGTCCTCGAGCGATGCGAGCAAAGTCGAGTCTGAAACTTGGGGCCAGGCCGCAGTGTTCCGCGTATCGGTGCGTCGAGCGAACTCGATACGTTGCTGCAGAGCACGCGCCTCCTTCGTCCACGGCAGCGTGTCCAAGCCCAGTTGTCGAATCCCTTCGAGCACCGCGACCGCAATTCGATCCTTGGGCGGGTGATCCAAACGACGTTCCAAGAGCTTCAATGCGCCCAGCCATTGTTCGCGTTGCGCGATGACGGCCTGTTCGCGCGAATCCCATTCCACGCGAGTGCGCGTCTCAATGCGATCGGACCAATCAGTCTCAAGTTCATGACGCGTGATCGGGGCGGCAAGGCGAATGCTTGCATCGCGACCGCGACCTTCCAACTCGGCGGCGACCAAGAATTCAGATTGCGCAAGCGACTGTGCATCAGGCAATTGCGCGCCTCGCCCGCTGGAGAGTACGTAGCGTCCGTC
The DNA here is from genome assembly GCA_023391335.1 of Pseudomonadota bacterium. Taxonomy (GTDB): domain Bacteria; phylum Pseudomonadota; class Gammaproteobacteria; order Steroidobacterales; family Steroidobacteraceae; genus Steroidobacter. Next base: position 5,064 of record JAEWBG010000047.1, read on the forward strand.
CGTACCACGCGATTGCGCGATCCGATCCGGATACGCAAACGCGAGCAAGCGACCTGCATTCGCGTCAGAAGTGGCTGCGTTATCGTTCTTTCCGGATGAGATCTGCCGCTGCAGCAACTGAATCGAACGTTGCACACGCGAGCGGCCCGCCGCGTCGATGCGTGCGCCCGGTGGAGCTGAGCCGTGCAATGCGTCCAATCGATGTCTCAGATCCACATCGCGGTGCGACCCGTCAAATCGCAAGATGTCGCGCTCCGCCAGCAATGCCGCAATTTCGATCGCGGTGCGACTTTGGCCTAAGTCGCGAGCTCGCAGACACATGTGCGCCAGACGCGGATGCGTACTGAGTTCCGCCATCGCACGCCCGTGCGCGGTGATCCGGCCCTGCGCATCCAGCGCTTGCAACGACTTCAGCAGATCCGCAGCTTGGTTGTACGTCGCCGTAGGAGGCGTATCGAGCCACTGCAGGTTGGAGGGATCTACAACGCCCCACTGCGCAAGCTCGAGTACCAACGGGGCTAGATCGGCTTCCAGAATCTCCGGCGGCGTATGTGCAATCAGCGCAGCATCTTCGCTTTCGGTCCACAACCGATAACACACGCCCGGCGCGGTGCGGCCGGCGCGGCCTCGGCGTTGGTCGGCAGACGCACGCGAGATCCGCACCGATTCCAATCGGCTCATCCCGCTCGCCGGATCGAAGCGCGCACGCCGCGCCCATCCCGAATCCACCACGATGCAAACACCTTCGATGGTCAAACTGGTTTCTGCGATGTTCGTTGCGAGCACCACTTTGCGCAAGCCAGTCGTGGCCGGTCGCAGTGCTGCGTCTTGATCCGCGAGCGACAAATCGCCAAAGAGCGGCAGTAGTTGAACGTGTTTCGGCAGATGCATCTCCTGCAACAATCGCTGCGTCCGCAGAATCTCGCCTTGCCCCGCCAAGAACACGAGCACATCGCCCTCGTGCTCTTCGATCGCACGTGCAACGACGTTGGCGGCTAAGTTGGGAATGTCGCGTTCGCTCGTCACGGTCCGCGCGCGATCGCTCGGTGGATTGCGGTAATGCGTCTCGATCGGAAACATTCGACCGCTGGCACTCACGGTGGGCGCATTTCCAAGTAGCGCTGCGATCTTTTCGGTGTGCAGCGTTGCGGACATGACGAGAAGGCGCAGATCTTCGCGAAGCGTCTGTTGTGCATCGAGACACAATGCAAGTCCGAGGTCGGCATTCAGACTGCGCTCGTGGAATTCATCGAAAATCACGATGCCGATACCTTCGAGCGCTTGGTCGCGTTGCAGCCAGCGCGTGAGGATGCCCTCGGTCACCACTTCGATGCGCGTGGACTTGCTGACCTTCGTTTCAAGCCGCGTGCGGAAGCCAACGGACTCGCCCACCGGCTCACCTAGCATTTGCGACATGCGCTGCGCGACAGCTCGTGCCGCAAGCCGCCGCGGCTCGAGCATCAGGATCTTTTCATTGCGACTTGCAACGCTCTCCAACAGCGCAAGCGGCACGCGCGTGGATTTACCCGCACCGGGCGGAGCCTCGAGCACAACGTTGCGATGCGCAGCCATGGCGGCCCGAAGCTCGGGCAGCGCAGATTCGATGGGCAGAGTGGTGAGGTTGGGGTTGGGCACGGGAATTGGCTTCGCTGGCTGGGGGCTTTGGGCTGGAGACTATGGGAGCCCGAATCGGAGGAATGCGGAATAGGAAAGAGCGCGATGTCGGGTAGCCTCAACCGCGACGAGAGTGCGACCGGATCTTCGTGGCTCCAGCCTCCAGCCTCTAGCCCTACAGCCGGCGAAGCCTTCACTCCAACGTAAACCACTGCACCTCAACGCGGCGATTCATATCGCTGTTCGGGCCTGCCGGTTCTTCCCAACCGCGGCCAACAGCTTCGATGCGCGAGGCATCGATGTCCTTGTGACGCTCTTTCAGCGCATCGCTCACGGCTAACGCACGCTCGCGCGAGAGCTCCATTGCTTTCAGTGCCATGCTCTTGACGAGTTGATCGCCACCTTGGCGCCGGAATTCTTCGACGCGCGCGTTGTCGACGTGGCCCCTCAAGACAACCGTCGAGCCGGGGCTCACCTGCAAGAAGCGCTTGATGGTGTCGAGGTACTCGAGGTTCTGCGGCGCATTCTTGTCCAACACCGCAGAGTTAGGTTCGAAGAAGAAACGAATGTCCTTGCTCAAGAGCGGATCGCCTTCCAGCGCTCCTTGAGTCGCAGTCTTGATCGGCGCGATTGCGATCTTCTGGTCGGCGAACAAGCCTTTCTTTGCCAGCGCGTCGAGATAGCTCGTATCCGCAAAGCGCGAGGCGTCGGTTGGATTTTTGATCACATTGCCGTACGCGAGCACCGAAGATTGAAAAATGCCGCCGAACGATCCGGCCGAGTCGATCGTTCCGCTGAAGAACGCGCGATTCTCGGGCAGATTGGCCAAGTGCACTTTGCTCAACTCGTCGCGTGCCTTGTCCTCCGACCATTTGAAGGCTTTCGCAACGACACCGATGTTCGCAGCCTGATCGTCGCGCAGTCTGCGATTACCTTCCAGAATGCCGTGCACGAGACCCCGAACCATGTCGGGATGTTCGGTCGCGAATCCCTTGTTGACAGCGAGGATGTCTGCGATCACGAGTAAGTTGCGATTCGAAACCAGCACCTTCGCTGCGCCATTCGATTTCTGCACTACTTCATCGGTGCGAGGCGTCCAGCCCACGCAACCATTCAATCTCGGATTAGCACGCGAGAGTTCGTGCTCATACGCATCGCACGCGACAAATGCGTCCTCGTAAAACACTAGCCCGAGTTCATTTGCTTCAGGGCGCGAATCCAGATCACGCAACACTTTGACGGGCACGCCAGCTTCTTGCGCCAGATAGCGAATGAAGAACTCGCTCTCATTGAATTGCGAGGCGCCGAGCACTTTGCCCGCGAGTTGATTTACGGATGCGATGCCGCGATCGACGACCACCATGTCCGACCCGCGCGAGTAGCTAAGTTGGACGGGAACCACAGCGTCAAACTGTCGCCCGAGAACCGCAAGCGAATCCGCCGTCGTTGCCGTTGCAGCAAGTCGGCCGTTGTTCAACGGCGACCAGGTCTCGCTTTCGCTTTGCGTGATCTTGACCTTGAAACCGTATTGCTTGGCAAAGAACGAATCCGGATTCGGATCCATGCCTCCATTCGCGACGATCAAGCCGCCGTAACCGGCGTATTCGCTGATGTCGATCGGCAGCACGTTGTCTTTTGGAGTGAACGTCGCTGCCGCTTCGAGCGGCGGTGTGCCTTCCACCGGTTCGATGGGCGAGGGCGCATCGGCGTCCGCGTCCTGGGCACTTGCCTTCGTGTTTGCGGTCTGCGTTTGACCGCCGACCACAGACTCGCCCTTCTTGTTGATCACCATGTAGACGCCAATCCCGACGAGCGCGAGCAGCAATAGCAACGTGATCACATTGCCCAGCGCTGATCCAGGACTGCGTGACCTCGGCGAACGATGCGAATGGGACATGGTCGACAGGCTCCTTAAGCTAGTGACTCGTGACTAGTGACTTGTGAATCGTGGATCGTGGATCGTGGATCGTGGATCGTGGATCGTGGATCGTGGATCTAAGAAAGATCTCCTGCTGGACCTCCGAACCCCGAACCCCGCCGCACATGGATGTGCCAGTGCCGCGAAGGCAGGACGCCGAGAGCGGCCGAACCCCGAACCCTCACGCCTCAACCTTCCGCTTGCGACTCGAGGCAGCGCGTGGCTCCAACATCTCTGGCGGTGGCGCCTCATCAGTCAGCTCATCCAAGCCGGCGAACAGCTCACGCTGATCTTTCAGCCAGCGGTTCGCTTCGTTCAGCGATGCCGACAAGGCATCGAGCGACGCAGCGACGCTATGTTCATCGGTTGCGAGCAGTGCTTGCTCGCGCACCAGTGATATCTGCTGACGCAATCGTTCGAGTTCGGCATCGATCAGCTCGCGTCTTCGTTGCGCATCGCTATGTGCGGCGCGCCGCGAACGCAAGACGTCGAGTTGCTGCTCGAGGCTGCGCTTCAGCTCATCGTCCACGTCGCCGCGCGAGAGGCGCTCGATGGTCTTGCGCTCTTGTTCTTCGAGCGAGTCGCCCTCGCGGCTTGCGAACGAAAGTACCTGCATCACCGCCGCTCGTGCTGCCAAAAGCTTCAGGTGTAACCACGCCATTTGCCGCACATCGCTCATCTGCGATTCGGTGGTGCCCGTGCGCGAGAGGATCTCCGAGATCTCGCGGGCTTGTTGTTCGACGGCACTTTGAGACTCGGCCGCCTGACGATCCAAGCCGCTTGCGAGAGATTGATACCGTGCGGACCAATCATCCTTGCCGTTCTCTGCATCGACGGTTGCCTGAAATCGCGCGTTACCGGCGAGTATCCACAGATACAATCCTTCGAGACCTGCACCGATCAGCCAAATCCCCGGATTGATCGCAATGCCCAGTAGGGCAACGATTCCCAACGCCAACCAATTCGGCGGAATTGGCATTCCGAGCGGGCGTGCATTGAACGCGGCGCCAAGATAGGAACGTTTCGCGCTCATGAATGCGAGCTGGTTGCCCACGACTGAAATGCAGGCGGCACGAAGGCGAGGTCAGTCGCCTCGCGAATCGCAATCTGCATCTGGAACTCCAGTACGTCTGCGGGCACTGGATTTTGATATCCGATCAAACACGCTTCGAGTGCATCGCGTGGCGCGAGATTTTCCGTCTTCGAGCGGCGATATGCTTTCACGACCAACGCTTCTGCCGCGCCGGGTGTGAGCATCGTGGGTAAACGCAGATGCATCTCTTCGAGATCGGCGGCGGCAATCGGCAGGTCGTAGCGTTTGGCAAGAGCACCGATCAGCGATGCGCTTTCGCTGCCTGTGCTCGTCGGCAGTAAAGGCACCTTCACATCGACGCGACCGGGCCGCTTCAGATCCACCTCGATCAGATCCGGGCGCGATGAGGCGAGGATCCACAGCACGCGCCCACGGTTCGCGCCGTCCGACATTTCTTGCGCGATCATCGAATACAACCGGCCAGAGAGTCCGCTGTCGTTACTACCCGAGTCGCGTTTGCCGAGTGTTTGGTCGGCTTCATCGATGAACACCATGCAGCGCCCCAGCGCACGAACCAGGCGAAAGATCTTTTCAAGATTGCCTTCGCTCGATCCCACCCAGCGATCGCGAAAATTCTTGAGCTTGACGATCGGCACACCGGCTTCGCCTGCCAGGCATTCCACCAGGAATGTCTTGCCGGTGCCGACCGGGCCGCAGAGCAAGTAACCCATGGGCAGCGCTTTGATATCGCCCGCGCGCCACAAAGCGATGTCCTGGCGTAGCCAGCGCTTGAGTGCGTCCTGGCCGTGGTAGTCATCGAGCGTGCGCGATGATTCGATGAAATCGATGAGCCCGGACGAATCGCGCTCGACCAGCTCCTTTTTGATGTTCGACAGATCGGCGCTGCCGAGCAGTTTCGATTGGTGCGCGCGAATCTTGATCAGACTTTCCAGTGCCGAGAGCGTGACACCAACGAGTGCTGCAGCCATTGAATTCAACTGCGCGTCAGGCGCGAATGCGGCGGTGTGTTGCTTGCGCAGGATGCCGAGCGCTTGCTCAATCGTCGTGACATCCGGCAGCGCAACGTGAATGCGCGCTGTCAGGCTATTGAATGCAATTTGCGGCTCGACATCGTTCAAATTCTCTGCGATGAGAATGCTCGTGAACGGCAGATCGACGAATGGCGCTTCCGATGCCCAATCGCGCAACACGCTGGTGAGGCTGCCGTGTTCGAATCCATTGCCGTCTGCCGGAACGATTTCGTCGAGGCCGCGAACGATCACGGCGACGTTCTCATCGCTCGGGCGTCCGAGCGCGCGCAGGTTCCCCAAGTAACGCAGGTAGCGGCTGATGTACTGAATCGCTGCGAGGGGTTCCCGCGGCAGTTGCTTAAGATCGGCGCCGGCCCATTTCTCGATCAACTCGCCGCCGCGTTCAATCGCCAGTCCGTTGCCCAGGTCGTAGGACAACACCACTTTGAACTCACGCAGCAGATCGTGCTCGACGAAGCCAGCAAGATTCACTAGCCGGCCATTGACCGGCAGGCGATCGTGAACGTTGCCGTACAACACGAATTGCCCGTGCGCGCCGCTCTCGTAAGCGAGCACGAGCTCATTCGCCCACGATGGAAATGAACTGGCGGGCATCGACCGATTAAGAGCTCTGCTGCTCAGACTCTTTGCCGCTCATGGAGCGGGGTGCAGGTGCGGCGTTCGCGTTCGGCTCGAGCGAAATGCCTTCTCGCGCAGCGAAATCGGCGAGCGCCTGATCGGCCAACGCGTTCATCTCCGCTTCCTTGACCTCCACACCAGTCATGTCGATGGAATCTTTCGCAACTCGCGCACGGCCGGCGGCGCGGGTACGTTCCTCTTCCACCATGGCTTCCAAGCGATTGAGCGTATCGCCCGAGCCGCCGATCGAAGAGATCATGCCGGAGGCCATCTCGTGGATTTCCGCCATCGCTTGATTCATGCGCATGTCGTTGATCGCACCCTTCAGGCTTTCGATCTTCGCGCGTGCGGTTTGCACCGCCACATCGCGCGCCTTGACGAGATTCTTATAGGTAGCTTCGGCCTGTTCGAGCTGTTTGCGATTCTCTTCGAGCTGGCTTTCGATAGTTTGCAAACGCAGCGCGTATTGACCTGCAGCAGATTTGTTGCCGGCCCGCAGGTGAGCGGCTGTTTTTGCGCGCAGATCTTTTTGCTCGGCTTCGAGCTTGCGAACTTGACCCATGATCCGCTCGCATAGCCCGGCGTGAGTGGCTAAGCCCTGATTGAAGTTCGCGATTTGTTTGCGGAGGTTTTCTTGCTCCAGTTCGAGCAGCGCTTCGGGATTGCGCTTCTCGATGCCCGAAATGAACAGCGAGAAGAAGCCTTTGATGAGATTTCCGAGTCGGCTGAACATGCACCCTCCGCTAGCGAAGCTCGGCCCGTCCGAGCTCAAAGTGCGCAGAGGTTAGCGAAATTCGCTACGTCGGAGTAGCAAACTCAGGTCAGGCGCGGTGCGTCACCGGTGAGTGCGGTGGATGGACCGGCGGGCTAGTGACTGGTGACTAGTGACTAGAGGATAGGAACGGGGAACGGGGAACGGGAAACGGGAAACGGGAAACGG
>JAEWBG010000077.1 GCA_023391335.1 Pseudomonadota bacterium
CCCGTTTCCCGTTTCCCGTTTCCCGTCGGCTACGTCTCGTATCCCAACTGCCGCAATGCCGTCTCGTTATCGGACCAGTTTTCCTTCACTTTCACCCACAGCTCGAGGTGCACCGATTTGCCGAACAGGTGCGACATTTCCAGCCGCGCAGCGCGACCGACCTCTTTGAGTTGCTCCCCGCCCTGCCCGATCACAATCGCTTTTTGACCGCTGCGCTCAACCCAGATGACTGCGTTGACTAGTAAGCGGCCCTCCTCTTCCTTGAACTGCTCGATGGCGACCGTCAAACCATATGGCAGCTCTTGTCGCAGCCGCCAGGTGAGCTTCTCGCGCACGATCTCCGCGGCTTGAAATTGCTCACTGCGATCCGTGACTTGCTCCGGCGGAAAGTGCGGTGGGGAAAGCGGCAAGTGTTTCGCGATGGTCCCGGGCAGCGAATCCAAGTTGCTGCCCTTCATGGCAGACAACGGAATGATTTCGACGAACGCGGCTTGCCGATTCAACTCTTCGATAAACGGTAGCAAGCGCTCTTTCGGGAAGACCTTGTCGGTTTTGTTGATCACCAAAATGATGGGCCGATTGAGTTTCGTGAGTTCGGCGAGCACGCGCCTATCCTCGTCCGTCCATACGAGCGCCTCGACGACAAAAATGTTCACGTCGGCGTCTTGCAGTGACGCAAGCGCAGCGCGATTCATGTGTCGATTCATCGCTCGTTTGGCGCCCGAATGGATGCCGGGAGTATCGACAAAGATGATCTGCGCATCATCACGCGTGAGGATGCCGAGGATGCGGTGCCGAGTGGTCTGCGGTTTTGGGCTGACGATGCTGATCTTGCGGCCCAGCAGCGTATTGAGCAGCGTGGATTTGCCGACGTTCGGACGGCCAACGATCGCCGCGAAACCGCAGCGGTAGGTATCAGGCGTATCGTTCTGGGATGCGGAATCGTTCACGGTCGCGGGGATAACAGTTCGGAAATGGAGTCCAGCGCGAGCTGGGCCGCCGCTTGTTCGGCGCGACGCCGGCTGGCGCCTTGTGCCTGAGTGCGAATTCCAAGACTCGCCACGGAACAGCTCACCTGGAACATCTGGTTATGGGCTTCGCCCGAAACCGACTCCACCACATAGCTGGGCAGCGGAAGGCCACGGGCCTGTAGTGCTTCTTGCAAACGGGTCTTTGGATCTTTCAGTTCCGCTGCGCTCGGGAGCTTGTCCATGCGCGGCGCCAACAATCGTTCGATGACTTGAGCTGCGGCATCGAATCCGCCATCGAGATAGATCGAACCGAATACGGCTTCCAAGGTATCAGCAAGGATCGACTTGCGACGGAAGCCACCCGACTTGAGCTCGCCCGATCCAAGGCGAAGTTGATCGCCCAATCCGATTTCCGACGCGACGACAGCAAGTGCCTCGCCGCTCACGAGGCTCGCGCGAAATCGCGAAAGATCGCCCTCGTCTGCATCGCCGAACTCGCGAAACACGAGCATGGCAACGACGCAGTTCAAGACTGCGTCGCCTAGGAACTCGAGTCGCTCGTTATTTGGACCGCCTGCGCTGCGATGCGTGAGCGCAGCTTCCAGCAAAGCAGGGTCCTGGCACTGATATCCCAGTGCGTCGCGCAACCATTCCGCTGCAATTTTCAATACTTTATTCGGCGTCCAGCCGAGTCCTCACTGGGAAACCGTGACAGTCTTGTCGAAATCGACGACGAGCGAGACATTCGCGATGAAGGGGGCTTCAGCTCGATACCAAGCGCGCATGGTCCATCCGCCACCCGTCTTTTTGATCTCGATATCCTTCGGATCAAGGCTCTTGATGTCTTCCACTGTCCAACGCTTGTCCAGAGAAGAGCGCAATTCAGCTGGATTCGTTGGAGATCCGGAGTACTCCTTTGCCGTTTGGTCGAGTGCTCGCACCACGGCCATGTACTCGAAGAACAGCGGCGTCAATCGGATCGCGCCATACAGGCCGAAGCCGAGGATCGCAATGATGACGACCATGCCGATGAACGTGGCACCGCGCTGGCGCTGACGCATACAGAGCTCCCGTGGTATGTGCGGAGAATTCAGGTTATGTCGCTGAGCGTGGCGAACGATACCTGATTTGCCGACAGGCATCATTTCGGGGACTCGCAGATCGGGCAGTCGAGCACATTCCCCTACGGAGCAGCGCAGCCATGGTCTTACTTGATTGCCGATCCGATGCGGTCCCACAACACTGTCCAATGTGTCAGCGACCAAACCTTCAGGTTTAGCCATATGCGTACTGCCTTGCCGACCAAATTCCGCTCGGGGACGAAGCCAACCTCTTCATACCGGCTATCGCGACTGTTGTCGCGGTTATCGCCCATGAAGAAGTAATGACCGGCAGGGACAACCGCATCGAAGTCTCGAGTCACGAATGTACGTTCGGGGATAAACATGACGCGATGCTCTGCCCCTGTCAGCGACTCCTTCCCTTCGATCGCATCATCGTAAAGAGGATTGGGCAACGGGCTGTGGTATGGGCCCGTTTCGATCATGGGCACCAATTCGCCATTGATGAAGACCTGCCGGCCGCGCACCACGATGTGATCGCCGGGCAACCCCACCAATCGCTTGATGTAGTTCGTCGACGGGTCTGATGGCAGGCGGAAAACGATCACGTCGCCGCGCTTGGGATCGTGAATCGAAACGATCTTTTCGTTAATGACCGGAAGTCGCAGGCCATATGTGAACTTGTTGACGAAGATGAAATCGCCGTCGAGCAGCGTCGGCATCATCGAATCCGATGGGATCCGAAACGGCTCGAATAAGAACGAGCGGATCAGAAGGACGATGAGAATGACCGGAAAGAACGACTTTGCGTATTCGGCGCTCGTCGACATCGGCAACGCATCGGCTTGTGAGCGACCAAGTTGCGCCGCCAGAGCCATGCGTCGGTGCCGCAACACCCAGCTTTCGATCGCCCAGATCACGCCCGTCACCGCGGTCGCCAAGACCAGCACGAGACTGAAATCGAATGCATTGGAGCGAAACAAGCGGCGGACCGTGAGCACGCCGAGGATCAGCAGGACCCAGCGCAGTCCACGGATCCAATGAGCCACCGGTTCCGAAGGCGTTCGCATACGTCTTTGCGGTGCGAACACCAGATCGTCGATCAGCAACACCAGCGCCAATACCAGCGCCGCCACAAACAACACGGAGGTGAAGGAGTCCAACGTTGTGTCCTGCTGTGCCCGCGTAGCGGATTATGAGTTCTTGTCCTTACCGACCTGCAGCACGGCGAGAAATGCCTCTTGCGGAATTTCCACCGATCCAACCTGCTTCATGCGCTTCTTGCCTTCTTTCTGCTTCTCGAGCAGCTTGCGCTTACGACTAATGTCGCCGCCGTAGCACTTGGCAGTCACGTTCTTGCGCAACGCTTTCACCGTTGCACGAGCGACAACGTGGCTACCGATCGCCGCCTGCACCGCGACTTCGAACATTTGCCGTGGGATCAATTCCTGCATCTTGTCCACGAGCTCTCGCCCCCGCTGATACGCGTTGTCGCGGTGAACAATGATCGAGAGCGCATCCACGCGATCGCCGTTGATCAGCACATCGAGTTTGACCAGCGGCGCACCTTCGAAGCGATTGAACTCATAGTCGAACGAGGCATAGCCGCGGCTGACCGACTTCAAGCGATCGAAGAAGTCGAGCACGACTTCGGCCAGCGGCATTTCGTATTGCAGCGAAACTTGGTTGCCCAAGTACTGCATTTTGGTCTGCCGACCGCGTTTCTCGGTACAAAGCTTGATCACGGCACCCACGTGTTCCGGCGGAAGCAGGATGTTGGCCGTGATGATCGGCTCCCGCAGCTCTTCGATTTCATTGGATGGCGGTAACTTCGACGGATTGTCGACATACTCGGTCGAGCCATCCGTCTTCGCGACCTCATAGACGACGGTCGGGGCACTGGTGACGAGAGCCAAGTTGTACTCGCGCTCCAATCGCTCTTGCACGATGTCCATGTGCAGAAGCCCCAAGAATCCGCAGCGGAAGCCAAATCCTAGCGCCGTCGATACCTCAGGCTCATAGTGCAGTGCCGAGTCGTTGAGCTTGAGCTTTGCGAGGGCGTCGCGGAATGATTCGTAGTCTTCGGAGTTGACGGGAAACAAACCCGCAAACACCCGTGGTTGAACTTGTTTGAAGCCGGCGAGCGGGGCATCGCATGGACGAGCATCCAACGTGATGGTGTCGCCGACGGGAGCGCCGTTGATGTCCTTGATCCCCGCGATCACAAACCCGACTTCGCCTGTCGCCAGAGTCTCGCTTGGCAGGGATTTCGGCGTGAAGCGTCCGAGCTTATCGACCGTATGTGCGCGGCCCGTCGACCACACGCGGATCTTGGCGCCCGTCTTCAGCGAACCGTTCATCACTCGGACCAACGAGACAACGCCGACATAGTTGTCGAACCACGAATCGATGATCAATGCTTGGAGTGGCCCGTCCGGGTCGCCCTTCGGCGGCGGAATGCGGCGCACGAGTTCCTCCAAGAGCTCTGGGACGTGCTCGCCTGTCTTGGCACTGACGCGTAGTGCATCGCCAGCTTCGATGCCGATGATCTCTTCGATCTCTTTGATGACTCGATCCGGATCGGCCGACGGCAAATCGATCTTGTTCAGGACCGGGACGACTTCGAGGCCCTGATCCAAGGCCGTATAGCAGTTCGCGACGCTTTGAGCTTCAACGCCCTGCGCCGCATCGACCACTAAGAGCGCCCCCTCGCAGGCGGCGAGGGAACGCGAGACCTCATAGGAAAAGTCGACGTGCCCAGGTGTGTCGATGAGATTCAGTTGATAGGTCTGCCCGTCCTTGGAGCGAAATCGTAGCGAGACACTCTGCGCCTTGATGGTGATGCCGCGCTCGCGTTCCAAGTCCATGGAATCGAGGACCTGCGCTTCCATCTCTCGATCCGCCAATCCGCCGCAAAGCTGGATGAAGCGGTCGGCAAGCGTGGACTTACCGTGGTCGACGTGGGCGATGATGGAAAAATTGCGGATCAGCTTCATCAGATCGTAACGGCACAAGGCGCATAGGTGAGCCGCTCGCGTCCCGCCGAATTGGCTTCGATTTGGAGGCGACGGCAGTGGCCGCAAGGCCAGCGCCTTGAAGCGGGCGCGGATTATAGCGGAGGAAGCAGGCGTACACCCGACTGGTTCAGGCTGGAGGGAATCTGCGGACCCGGACACTCACGTCAGGTAGCGACTCACCCGTTCGGCGTCCAATCGGTAGTTACAGACGAAATCGCCATCGGCGAGCAGCACGGGGATGCGCTTGCCGTATTTCCGCTCAAGGTCGGGATCCGCGGAAACATCCACGACCTGCACTCTTGCCGCCTCCTGGGGATCGAGCAACTGAGCCAGCTCCGCCATCATTTCGTCGCACAGTGAACAGCCCGGCCGGTGATAAATCGTCCACTGGACCATTGAGGCGCCTACTTCCGATTCAGTTGAATTGAGCGGACGGCTGAGACATCAATCGAGGGCTGGGTTGCCGTGATGGAAGTCTGGTCTATCGAGACATGGGGGAGCGCGTTACTTGGTCGGAGCGCCACGAGCGATCGCGCGCGGATCGGCAGGCCCCTCTTTCGTCACACCCGACGCAATGGCCTCCACAGTGGCAGCAGGCACTTCGCCGACTGCGGTCACTTGATGACCGTCCAAGTTACGCGAGTACGCGAACGCAGCGCCCACCTTCGCCAGCCCGTTCATGACTTCTGTCTGTGGATTGCGCGGCTCGATGAAGACCGAGACCGACGCGAGTCCGTCCGAATACACGAGATGCTGCACCGGGACTGATGAGCCCGCGATGATTTGCATTCTCCAACTGGTCAAACGAAATCCCGCCGGCAGGCGAATGACGTTCCATCCGGTTTCCATGTTCGCTTGAGCCTGCTGCACGTCCTGTCGCATCCATTGGAAACCGTCAGCAGCGACCGAGGGCTTCAAACTCGATGCCGGAATACGATCGCGGAAATTGAGCTCTGCGAATAGGATCTGCTCGATCACGTTGCCGTTGCTATCGCATAGCTGAGACTTCAGCGGCATCGCGGTTTCATCATCCAACCACAACCGATAGCCATAGCGGAACTGATCGCGCGGCTGCACGAGAATCAGCTGGGTCTTGCGACCGAGCGCCTTCGTGAAAGCGCCCTTCTCGATGCTGTAATGCGACTCGAGCTGCTCGTTATAACTGGGCACCGTGGAGATGAGCGTGTTCTCATCGGTGCGCTTCTCCACCAGCACCGTCTTACGGTCTGGCAAATAGCACACGACCTCGTCTTCATTGCGAATGATTTCGCGACCGCTGCCGTCCAGAGAAACCAAGCGTTCGGTGACCTGACCGCGCCGATCCACGCGGTGAATGATGCGCATCGTTTCCGAACGCGAATCGCGCACGTGAAAGAAGCGTCCTTCGTAGTTGCGCGATGCGAGCGACTGCGACATGCGCTCGAGCCACTCGCGAGCTTCCCGATCGCCCGCGTGCGCAAGCCCCGCAAGCGTGAGCGAGAGCAGCGCGAATGAGACCGTAAGCCGCGACATCAGTGTTTTTGAGCCGGATTGGATGCCGCCTGATTTTCGGCATCGCCCTTCTCTGTGGTGACTTTTACTTTGACATCGTCTGGATTTTCTACGGCTTCGTCGTCCTCGGACAACACACCGCTGAGCAAGGTGCGCCGACTCAAAGGCGAGGTGAATTCGCTGTGTGCGACGACATAATTGGTCAGCCGTGTCGCCGGTACGAAGGACAGGTCTTGCGTCGCGACTGGCACCACGTAGCTCGGCTCTGAGCTCGCCGGCGCTGCCGCTACGATAGCGGGAGCAGTCGCATTCTCGGCTGGTGGCTGGGCAATGCGTTGAATCGACAACACGGCGATCGCGACGCTCGCGGCAATCCCAACACCCGACAACGGACGGGCAAATCGCTCGAATGATTTCGCGGCACGACGCCTCGGGGCGGACTGAATTTGGGGTTCGGATTCGATTCGAGCCATCAACGTTTCGGCGAACTGCCGAGATGGCGCTTGGACTTGTCCGCGCAATGCCTCTCCGATCAGCGCGTAACGTCCCATGGATTGCCGCAACTCGGCGTCGCGGCCGACTCGCTTCAGGAGCAGGTCCATTTCTTGATCCGCCAATTCTCCGTCCAAACAGGCGGAAAGCTGCTCTCTAATCGAATCGCTCATACCTTCGTCACCACTCCCAATAAAGACATTCTCTGCAAACTCCACTCCCCTGACAGTGCCACTTGACTTAAGTTGCTCTCAGTTCTCCTGAGACTCAGTCCAACAGCGGCTTCAGTTTCTTATCGATCGCTTCGCGGGCCCTAAAGATCCGCGAGCGAACTGTACCGACTGGACAGTCCATCGCCTCCGCAATTTCCTCGTACGACAACCCCTCAAGCTCGCGCAAGACGATTGCCGTGCGCAAGTCTTCTGGAAGTTGCTCCATGGCCCGCTCGACGACGTTGCGGATCTCGTCCGTCAACAGCACGCCTTCGGGTGTGTCCTCATCCTTCAGGCGCGCCTGGCGCTCATATTGTTCCGGATCCTGCAAATCCAAATCGAAGTCGACCGGCCGCCGACGATTCGCCACGAGCGCATTCTTCGCCGTGTTGATCGCGATTCGATAAAGCCAAGTGTAAAAGGCACTCTCACCGCGGAACGACGCCAGCGCCCGATAAGCCTTCAAGAAAGCTTCTTGTGCTACGTCTTCAGCTTCCGCCGCATCGCTCACGAATCGACTCACGAGCTTCAGCACCCGATGCTGATACTTCATAACCAGCAAATTGAAGGCCGCCTTATCGCCAGCCTGCACTCGCTGCACCAATTGTTGGTCGGTATCGTCCTGATTCATCGACCGCAGCCCCAGCCCAGCACCACGCTAACCGGCACCATGGTCGAAGGGACCGCCTCGATAGACTCGGCCCTAACGCGAAAGTTCGGCATTAACGAGATGGAATTCACAGTATCGCGACGCCGTTCACAAAGCGTCTCGTGCCAGCAACGAATCTGTGGCACTGCGAGCGCGGGCGCCGTCGATACGGAGCCTTACGACCAGGCGCCGAAAGTCAACGAGACCGAGATCGGCTCGGGTGAGCAACATGCTGTTGCGCGGTAAGTTTGCATCGACCGCGTCCCATCGCAACAGCAAAGCCCGAGAACTGACGTAAGAATCGCCGCATAAGCTGGCCTCCCAGCGCTGACCAGAACGCGAAAGGAACCAGCGGCCGTCTGCATCCCAAATAATCGAGCACAATGAGGCGGGGCCTCGCAGCCATCCGGCGCGTCGAAATGTCAGCCAAATGAAAGTGCCGACGATGGCCGCCACGACAACACGCAGGACCAAAGGAAAAGCTGTAAAAGATGCCGGCACCATCGCTGCGGTAGAACTCGTCACCCATGCGAGCGCGCGCGCAGATCGGTGCGAAATCTCAAGGGTGAATGCGGGTGAGCTTGGCAATCAGATCAATCCATCTGGTCTCGGTCGGCGCCTCGCGCTGCGTGACGTATGCGAACAGCAGCGGATCCGGCAGTTCGAGGATCGCCCTAAAGGCTTCTTGTTCGTCCGCCGGGGCCGAAGGATAACGTTCTTGCAGGTACCGTTCGAGTAGTACGTCCAACTCTCGCATGCCGCGACGGCAGCGCCAACGCAAACGGGCTAACTCCTGCCCAACCGTTTCGATGCTACTAGACACTGGAAGTGGGACTAAGGCTCAGGGCGGTGAGGATGTGAGGAAGTGAAATGTGTGGGTTTGATTAGAGACGACTTACACCGCTTACGTCTTACCTTCTCACTTCCTCACAGCGTCGCCATTAATGGCGACGCTCCGCAATCTTCTTCTTGATCTCCGCGATCGCCTTGGCGGGATTCAGATCCTTCGGGCACGCCTCCGTGCAGTTCATGATCGTGTGGCAGCGATACAAGCGGAATGGGTCTTCGAGCTGATCGAGCCGCTCACCGGTAGCCTCGTCGCGCGTATCGACGATCCACCGATACGCAGCGAGCAACGCGGCAGGTCCGAGATAGCGATCAGAATTCCACCAATAGCTCGGGCACGAGGTGGAGCAACACGCACACAGAATGCACGCCGCAGGTCGATCGATTTTCTCCTGGTCTTCCTTCGACTGCAGGCGCTCGCGATCGGGCGGAGCCGGTGTGCGAGTCTGCAACCACGGTTTCACCAACGCATATTGCGCATAGAACTGCGTCAGATCCGGAACCAGATCCTTGATCACCGGCATGTGCGGCAGCGGAAAAATCTTCACTGCGCCTTTCACGTCGTCGCATGCCTTCGTGCACGCCAGCGTATTCAGTCCATCGATGTTCATCGCGCACGAGCCGCAGATGCCCTCACGGCAGGAACGGCGAAACGTGAGCGTTGGATCGATTTCGTTTTTGATCTTGATCAGCGCGTCGAGGACCATCGGCCCGCACGTCGCCATGTCGATGTGGTACGTGTCGACACGCGGTTTCTCACCCGAGCTGGGATCGAAACGATAAATCTTGAACGTGCGAACCTGCTTCGCCCCAGCCGGTGCTTCGTAGGTCTTACCGGGGCTGTCGTAGCGCGAGTTCTCGGGTAAACGAAATTGCGGCATGGTCTGCTCTCGATTTGAACGCTCGCGCGATCAGTACACGCGTGCCTTGGGCGGGACCGGCTCAACGTCGGACGTGAGCGTTTGCATGTGTACAGGGCGGTAGTCGAACCCGACCTGCCCCTGACCATCGACCCACGACAATGTGTGCTTCATCCAATTCTGATCGTCGCGATTGGGGAAGTCCTCGCGAGCATGCGCTCCCCGACTCTCTTTGCGATTCTCAGCGGAATGCATCGTCGCAACTGCCTGACCGAGCAAATTGGCGAGTTCCAACGTTTCGATCAGATCCGTATTCCAGATGAGCGAGCGATCGCTCACGTTCACATCCGCAAATGAGTCATACACCTTGGTGAGTTTCTGCACGCCCTCATGCAACGATTCGCCGGTGCGGAACACGGCGGCGTGCTCTTGCATGACCTTCTGCATATTCAGCCGAATTTGCGCGGTGCGCAGCGACCCTTTCGCGTTACGCAGCTTGTCGATGCGGCTCACCGCGAAATCGCCAGCGTCCGCGGGTAAAGGACGATGACGAGTATTGGGCTTTACGATTTCCGCACAGTGGCGCGCGGCTTCGCGACCGAACACCACGAGATCGAGCAGCGAATTGGAACCCAATCGATTCGCGCCGTGAACCGACACACAAGCCGCCTCGCCGACAGCCATCAAACCGGGTACGACCGCATCGGGATTGCCGTCCCGCATCGTCACCACTTCGCCATGGAAGTTGGTTGGGATGCCGCCCATGTTGTAGTGCACTGTCGGCAGCACCGGAATCGGCTGACGTGTGACATCCACACCCGCGAAGATCTTCGCCGTCTCGGCGATGCCAGGCAGACGCTCGTGAATCACCTCGGCACCTAGATGTTCAAGGTGCAAATAGATGTGATCTTTGTGCGGGCCGACACCGCGGCCTTCGCGGATCTCGATCGTCATCGCCCGACTCACGACGTCCCGCGAGGCGAGATCTTTTGCATTGGGTGCGTAGCGCTCCATGAAGCGCTCGCCTTGCGAGTTACGCAGAATGCCGCCTTCGCCGCGCACGCCTTCGGTAATCAAACACCCTGCGCCATAGATGCCGGTCGGATGGAATTGCACGAACTCCATGTCCTGCAGCGGTAATCCGGCACGTAAAACCATGCCGCCGCCGTCGCCAGTACACGTGTGTGCCGAGGTGCACGAGAAATACGCACGGCCATACCCGCCGGTCGCGAGAATCGTCTGATGCGCGCGGAAGCGATGCAGCGTGCCGTCTGACATGTCGATCGCAACGACACCCCGGCATTCGCCGTTTTCCATGATTAGGTCAACCGCGAAATACTCGATGAAGAACTGCGCTTCGTGACGCAGCGCCTGCTGATACAGCGTATGCAGCATGGCGTGGCCCGTGCGATCCGCTGCGGCGCACGTTCGTTGCGCGGTGCCTTTGCCGAAGTGTGTCGTCATGCCGCCGAAAGGACGCTGATAGATCCGCCCGTCTTCGGTACGTGAGAACGGCAATCCATAGTGCTCGAGTTCGATCACCGCATTCGGGGCCTCCTTGCACATGAACTCGATCGCATCTTGGTCGCCCAGCCAATCCGAACCTTTGACGGTGTCGTACATGTGCCAGCGCCAATCGTCTTCTCCCATATTGCCAAGAGCGGCGCTGATGCCGCCTTGCGCAGCCACGGTATGGCTACGCGTCGGAAACACCTTGGTGATGCACGCGGTCGACAGACCCGAGTGAGCGAGTCCAAACGTGGCACGCAGCCCGGCTCCGCCCGCGCCAACGACAACGACGTCGTAGCTGTGATCGATGAATTGATACGCACTCATGTGGGAGCACCGAACGCAACGCGAAGGATGGCGAATGCCGAGAGCGCCGCCAGTAACAGATGGATGAAGTTCACCAGCATGAGCACCGTCAGTTTTGCACCATGGTGATGGATGTAGTCCTCGACGATCACTTGCACACCGAGCTGCGAGTGATAGAGGCCCACCGTGGCGAGCAAGAGCATCAACACTGCGTTGGTGGGCGCCGCCAGCCAGACGTGAACGACGGCATAGTCAAAAGAACCGAGGTGCACAACGGAGGCGACGAACCACAACGTGAGCAGTACGAGGGCCACGGAGGAGACGCGTTGGACCCACCAATGATGAGCGCCCTCTTTGGCTGCACCGAGTCCTTCAACCTTTCCCAGCGAACTGCGCAGACTCATGCTGCACCTCGCGACCCGTGCAGGATCAAGAACCAAAAGAACGCGGTGAGCACGATCGATCCCAAGAATGCTACCCAGCCACTCAAGCGAGCCGACCTGCGCTCGAGACCATAACCGGTGTCCCACACCAGGTGCCGGACGCCGCCTAGCAAGTGATAGAAGAACGAGTATGAAAAGACGACCAGCAAGAACTTCACAACCGGATGTCCAAATACCTGCTGGGCGGCCGCATACGTATCGGCGCCGTTCGAGATGGCAACCAACCAATAGACAAACAAAAGTGAGCCGACGGTGAGCGCACTGCCGGTCACACGATTGAGAAACGACAGCGCCATCGTGTAGCGCCATTTGTAGGTGAGAAACGGCGACAACGGTCGGGCCGCATTCGCTGGATTCGTCGCGGGTACGTCGGTCACGTGCTTCATGGGAGTCTCACGTTAAAAGTCGATGCAGCGGCCGGCCTTTTCCCAATCGCCGTAACGTGTCGGCTCGGGCCCATCGCGTCCGCCGATTTCCTTGGGGCGCTCGGCCGCAGCGGGAGCTGGCGATTGGTCAGCAGGCTTTTGTTCCTGAGTGCCCTTTGAGACTGGGCTCGACCCGTACGATGATGTATTCATACAGCGCGCGGCTCCACCTGCTGCCACATCCGGCGCGGCAGTTTGCCAGAGACCCCTACCATTCGGTACGGGCCGCGCTGTGTATGTGGCGAGGGCTGATTTCGGATTTCACGAACCATGGCAGAACGCATTGCAGAACGGCTCCCCGAACTCACGGTCCTACAAATTACCGGCGCAGACGCCCGAACCTATCTGCAGGGGCAACTCACTGCAGACATGAACGCGCTCACGCACCAACGGGTCCTATTCGCCGCGTGCAATTCTCCTCAAGGTCGAGTTCAGGGACTGATGTGGCTGATCGATCGCACCGATGGCATGGCAGCGATCGTGCCCGCATCGATGGAGAGCACGATATTGGAGCGGCTCCGCAAGTACGTTCTACGCGCCAAGGTCGCGATCCAGACGAACGCAAACTTGGCTGTCGGACGCGCACTACCCGAAGGTGAAGTCACCCCAAGCATTGGCGTCCATTTAGAACTGGACGGCTGCAGCCATTTGACCCTGGCTCCTTCGCTTCATCTGGTCGTCGCAGCGGCGGATCGCATGGAAGATCCATCAGGGCATGCGGCGCGATGGCGACTGGAACAAGTACAGGCGGGCATCCCGCAGGTGTATCCAGAGACTCACGAGGCGTTCGTCGCCCAGATGCTCAATCTGGATACGTTAGGGGCGATCAGTTTCGAAAAGGGTTGTTATACCGGGCAGGAGATCATCGCCCGCGCGCACTATCGCGGCACCGTCAAACGACGCATGTTTCGCTTCTCTGCAGATTGCCAGCCACCCACTCCCGGCACTCGCGTCTTAAGTGAGGGCCACCATGCAGGCGATGTTGTCGATGCTGCGGAAGTGCGCGATGGCTGCGAACTTCTCGCGGTGATCAATCTTGCGCAACTGAATTCGACGTTGGAACTGGAGGGCATTCCGGGCCGGCAACTGACACGGTTAACGCTACCCTATTCAATTGAAGGGCAAAAGACGTAACACAGAGCGCACAAACACAAACAGAGGTCACAAAACAACCGCAATCATCGGCCAGCTATTTTGTAGATTTTTTTTGTGTTCTATCTCGCTCCCTGTGCTCTTTGTGTTCCTCTTAAGTCTCAAGTCTCAGGTCGCATGTACGGGAACAACAGCACGTCGCGAATCGACGGCGAATTCGTAAACAGCATCACCAATCGATCGACGCCGATGCCGAGACCCGCGGTTGGAGGCAATCCATATTCGAGCGCTCGGATGTAATCCGCATCGAACTGCATCGCTTCCTCGTCGCCTTCGCTCTTGCGAGTCAATTGCGCACGGAAACGCTCGGCCTGATCCTCCGGATCGTTTAGCTCTGAAAAGCCATTGGCGATTTCACGACCGCCAACAAAGAACTCGAAGCGGTCGGTGATGAACGAATCACTGTCGTTACGGCGAGCAAGCGGCGAGACTTCTGCCGGATACGCATACACGAAGGTTGGCGCGCTCAAGCGATGCTCCGCCGTTTTCTCGAAGATCTCGATTTGCAGCTTGCCCGCGCCGTCAGACTGCTTATACGGGATCTTCAAACGATCGCAGTGTTCGCGCAGGTACGTCACATCGCGTAAGCGATTGCGCTCGATGCCCGGATTGAAATGCACGACCAAATCCTCGACCGTCACGCGTCGAAACGGTTGACCGAAATCGAACATCTCGCCCTGATACTCGACTTGTCGCGATCCGTGCACGACATCGCATAGGCCCTGACAGAGTCGCTCAGTGAGATTCATCAAGTCGGTGTAATCGGCATACGCCTGATACAACTCGAGCATCGTGAATTCGGGATTGTGGCGCGTCGATACACCTTCGTTGCGGAAGTTGCGGTTGATCTCGTACACGCGCTCGAACCCGCCGACCACCAATCGCTTCAAGAACAGCTCAGGTGCGATACGCAGGTACAGATCCATGTCGAGCGCGTTGTGATGCGTGATGAATGGTCGCGCCACGGCCCCACCCGCAATCACTTGCATCATCGGCGTTTCGACTTCGAGGAAGTCCAATGCGTCGAGGAAATCGCGCAAGTACTTCACGATGCGCGTGCGCTTGCGGAAGGTCTGACGGCTCTCGGCGTTGATGATGAGATCGACGTAACGTTGCCGATAGCGAATCTCCTGATCGGCGAGTCCATGCCACTTATCCGGCAACGGGCGCAGCGACTTCGTCAGCAGCCGTAGCTTCTCGACGCGAACCGATAGTTCACCGGTCTTGGTTTTGAACAGCGCACCTTCTGCGCCGAGGACATCGCCTACGTCCCACGACTTGAAGTCGTCGTACACCGCGCCGATCGCCGCGCTTTGCACAAAGAGCTGAATCTCTCCGGTGCGATCCGCGATCTTTGCGAAGCTCGCCTTGCCCATGACGCGCTTGGCCATCATGCGACCGCCAACTTTCACGCGAATGACGTTGGCATCGAACCATTCGGGGGCACGATCGCCATACGCAGTGAGCAATTGATCCGCCAACGCGTCACGGCGGAAGTCGTTCGGGAATGCAGTGCCCGCCTCGCGAATTTTGTCGAGCTTAGCGCGACGCTCGGCAATCAGTTTGTTGTCGTCGAGACCGGTCGACTGATCGGGACTGCCCGAGGTGGATTCGCTCATGACTTACAGGCCTTGCTTGAGACTGGCTTCGAGAAACTCATCGAGATCGCCATCCAACACCGCCGTGGTGTTGCCGATTTCGACGTTGGTACGCAGATCTTTGATACGCGACTGATCGAGGACGTACGAGCGGATTTGGTTACCCCAGCTCACGTCTGACTTCGCATCTTCGAGCACCTTTGCAGCCGCGTTGCGCTTGTTGACTTCGAGTTCATACAACTTCGCTTTCAACTGCTTCATCGCTTTGTCGCGATTCTTGTGCTGGCTGCGCTCGTTTTGGCACGCGACCACGATGCCGGTCGGTTCGTGCGTGATGCGCACTGCCGATTCGGTCTTGTTGACGTGCTGACCGCCGGCGCCGCTCGAGCGATAGACATCCACGCGAATGTCGGCCGGATTGATTTCGATTTCGATGTCGTCATCGATTTCCGGCGAGACGAACACCGACGCAAATGAAGTATGACGACGCGCATTCGAATCGAACGGAGACTTGCGCACCAGGCGATGCACACCCGTTTCAGTGCGGAGCCAACCGTATGCGTAGTCGCCAGTGAAATTGATCGTGCAGCCTTTAATGCCCGCCACTTCGCCTGAGCTGATGTCGATCACTTCGGGTTTGAAACCGTGCGCATCGCCCCATCGCAGGTACATACGCATGAGCATTTGCGCCCAATCTTGCGCTTCGGTTCCGCCCGCGCCCGCTTGGATGTCCAAGTAGCAGCTGTGCGAATCCATCTTGCCCGGGAACATGCGCTGGAATTCCAGCTTCTTGATGTCCTGTTCGATGACAGCGACGTCGCGTTCCACACCTTGTACCGTGGCCTCGTCGTCTTCCTCCACGGCCATCGTGAGCAATTCGCCGGCATCTTTGATGCCGTTCGTCACGCGATCCAATGTTGCAACGACTTGCTCGAGACGCGCACGTTCGCGGCCCAGCTCTTGAGCTTTGTCAGGCGTATTCCAGATCGCGGGATCTTCGAGTTCGCGATTGACCTCGGTTAACCGTTCGCTTTTGGCATCGTAGTCAAAGAAACCTCCTAAGCGCCTCACTGCGCTCGGACAGGTCTTCGAGAGAACGACGGATCTGGTTGGTTTCCATGAATGCTTTGATCGACGGGGATTTCGAAGGGCCGCGATGGTAGCACGCGGCGTTCGCGAGAACGACGGACGACTTCGTCGTCGAGAGGGACTATGTCGAGAAGGACGTTTCAACGTCGAGTAGGACTAGCGTCGGGTCAGATCAGAACGGACGTGAGCGCCTGCGAGAGAACCCTTTATTCCGTCCGTGGTGAGCGAGTCGAACCACGCGCTTCGACCTCTCGGGGCGAACGGCGAGTTACCGACTGAACCTGGGAATTCTATCTGTCTCGGCGAAAGTCCTTCCCGACGCGCAGCGTCTTACCCGACGCTAGTCCTTCCCGACGCGTGAGCGCCCCTCCTGACTAGAGCACCCGCAAGTGCTCCACCACAAGTTGCAGCCTCTCCGACCCGTTGTAGCGATTCACATCGAGACGGTAGGCGAGTTCGACTTTGCACCGCGGCTGGACGGGCACCGCATCATCGTGGTCGAAATAACGGAACGCGATCGCCTCCCAACGCGGACTGTTTTGCGTGCACACATCCAATTTCAGGTGGCGCTCGCCAAGGACGCGCACCGAAGCCACATCGAAGTGACCATCGAACAGCGGTTCCGGAAATCCTTGACCCCACGGACCTGAATCGCGCAGTGCGCGCGCCACCTCGAGCGTCAGCTCAGCGACGGAGAGTTCCCCGTCGGAGTGAACGACGGCCAGCGTGTCCTCGATGCTCATCCAGCGACGCACCTCTTCATCGAACGCGATTCGAAACGCATCCAATGCAGCGGCAGGGATCGTCAAACCCGCGGCCATCGCGTGCCCGCCGAACTTTTCGATCAACCCGTCGTGACGCTTGGCAATGGCGTCGAGCACGTCGCGAATATGGACGCCTGAGATCGAGCGGCCCGATCCTTTCAGCGTCCCAGGGTCGCCCGGTGCCAGCGCAATGACAGGTCGATGCACTCGCTCCTTCACGCGCGAGGCAACGAGCCCCACGACACCTTGATGCCACGACTCGTCGAACAAACACAGGCCGAGCGGCAAGTGCGGATCTTCAGCGCGCATTTCCGCGATCGTTGCGAGCGCGTCCTGCTGCATCTGCAACTCCAGCTCGCGGCGGTCGTTATTCAATTGCGCGAGGCGCGCCGCCAGCATGCGAGCGATGTCGTCGTTGTCGGTGAGCAAACACTGAATGCCTATGGACATGTCATCTAAGCGACCCGCCGCATTCAGTCGCGGACCCAATTGAAAGGCGAGATCGCTGGCAACGATCTCGTGACACGTCTTGTTGGCCGATTCGATCAGAGCACGAATGCCCGCCGAGCACTTGCCAGCGCGGATACGCTTCAATCCTTGCGAAACCAAAATGCGATTGTTGCGGTCGAGCGCAACCAGGTCGGCGACCGTGCCCAGCGCAACCAGATCGAGCAGATCAGCTATCGGGGGCGGTGCGGCGCACAAGCCTCGCGCTTGCATCTCGCGAGTGAGCGCAGCCATCACGTAGAACGCGACGCCAACACCCGCCAGCGCTTTGCTCGGGAAGGACTCACCGGGCACGTTCGGGTTCACGATCACGGTCGCGTTCGGCAGCGTTGCGGCAGCAAGATGGTGATCTGTGACGAGCGTATCGATGCCGAGCTCGCGCGCGCGATCCACACCGGCATGGCTCGAAACGCCGTTGTCCACGGTGATGATGAGCCCCGGCTTCTGCTGCGCGGCCAAATCAACGATCGGCGCAGTCAGCCCGTAGCCATACTGAAATCGATTCGGCACCAGAAATGCGACGCTCGCGAATCCCAATCGCTGCAGTTGGCGCATCACCAGCGCAGAGCTCGTGGCGCCGTCGACATCGAAATCTCCGACGACGACGATGTGAGTACGTCGCGCGAAGTGGTCGCACAAGAGTTCGACCGCCTTGTCGATGCCTCCCAATTGACGAATCGGGATCAATCCGTCGAGCCCCAGCTGCAGATCTTGCGGATCGCGAATGCCGCGCGCCGCATAAATTCTTCTCAGCAGAGGATGCAAAGCGCTCGGCAACGATTCATGACCATCGAATGAGCGCCGACGAATGGTTCGCATCATGCTTCGCTCCAACTTTCGAGCGGCACATCGCGACGCCACAAGCGCCAGGAGGACCAGCGATTCAGTTCAATCGTCCAACGATCGATGGCGATCACCAATGACCCCAATCGTCCGCTCGCCAGCGCCGCTTGCAACGGCTGCAACCAGCGCTCGAGCAGATCGGGTCCAATCGATTCAAGCACTGCGACGGCATCGCGGCCTGGCGTGTCGTTCAAGACCTCCTCGAGGCTTGCCGGCGCCATCGCTTGCGATCCCATCGCCTCGGCGAGGCCGCGAGTGAACAGGTCGGTACCGAAGAGCTGGACCGGAGGCTTGGAAATGGGAGCAGACACATCAGTGATAGAGATGCGAGCTGACGGCTGGGAGGATGAATCGGTGGCTTTGATGTGGGCGGAAGGGTCGGAGGACACCTCCGTGGCTTTGCTTTGGGCGAACGTCTTGTAATTAGACATCAGGGCTTTAATAGAGCCACTACCCCACACCCACACGGCGTTGACGGCGGGGAGTCCGACACGCGCGCGACGAGCGTTCACAGGATGTTCATGCAAGAGCATTTGCAGCTCGGTCATGAGCCTGCGTAGCTCTCTCGCATCGGGCCCTGACGGCATTGCCTGCTCCAGATTGGCTGCGAGATTCGGTTGCCGCGTTTGCACCGCAAGATCGTACGGGAAGCCTATCAACCAGTGATCCGCGGCACTCCACGTCAGTCCAAGGGAATGAATGTATTCGCCAATCGTCGAACCGAGTTCCTCGCGCTCGGCCTCACTCAGCGCGGCGGAGCCCGTCAGCGCGACGGCATCCACGCGCGTCATGCCAGCGGCAAAATGCATCGGTTCAGCGTGAACCCAATAATCCTCGGTGACCGAGTCCGCTGCACGGCATATCGGCGCCGAGGCGAAGAGCTCGGCTTGATCTTGCAGGCCGAGAGCAGTCAGCAACTGCCACTCGAAGTCCAAGTGGTCTCGGGCAGCCGGCGTATCGCGAGGATGCACTCGGAAGTGCCCGCGTCCAGCCGCGCGCGCCAGCCAGGCGCGAAGGGACACGTCTTGCAGCTGAGGTAAAACTTCGGATGTACCGCTCGCCAGGATCAAAGTGAGCTTCGCCGGCTTAGGCATCGACTAGGGAAGGCATTCGCAGACTCATGTGCGGTATCGTAGCCCATCGACACGCCTGAATTGACCTGAAATACGCCGAGCAGAGTGCATCTGCAGCGCTACGAGTTAGAGGTTGCCATGAAACTCACCGACGAAACCAACGCCGCTACGCTACTGATCCGCAGCTACGCAGCGAACGAAGTGCGCGTGGGCGATACGATCCTACAGCAGAGTTTTTTGATCTCCGCCTCGCAGCTCGTTCCGGATTGGCGACCTCAGCGCATCGAAGACCTCAGCATCGAGGACATCGACTCGATCGTCGCACTGGATCCTGAGATCGTGATTTTGGGTTCGGGCACGAAGCAGCGATTTCCCGAAACTCGATGGTTGGCGAATTTGCTTTCGCGCGGCATCGGCTGCGAAGTCATGGACACCGGCGCCGCCTGCCGAACCTACAACGTCCTGGTGAGCGAGGATCGCAAGGTGGTGGGAGCGCTGATGATAGGAGCGCCGCAGTGATGAGGTGATGTAGTGAAGTGCGATAGCGAGGCGTTCAATTCAATCGACTCGCCTGCCTTGCTCGAGAAAAGTGATACGCCAAAGTGCGCGCCGGCCTGCGCCATTCACTTCATCACCTCATCACTCATCACCAAAGATCTCGGTCGTCTAAGACGACCGAGTGAAGACGCGAGGGACTGAAGTTCGTTCGACTGCTGTCCGCGCGCACAAAGTGGTGCATGCGCTAGACAAAGATATTCTTGTTGTTTTGATTTTTTTCTTCTTCGCGCTGTTTCCTCGAATCCCCCTCCACCCTCGCGTCCTCACTCGGTCGCCCATGCGAGCTGGCTCTTACGAACCGATGTTCGAGCGTGTCTTCCTGACATGTCGCAGCGCTGCGACGGGGCGGATCTTAGTCATACACGCCGCAACTACGCAACTACCCGTATACAACTTTTTTCGTTTGCAATGATCGGGCCAGCTCGAGTGTGCGGCCGCTTGACTGCTCAATAGCTGAGGCATTCAGCGGCGTTGCGGTAGCAACGTGAGTGGATTTCCCGGCGAGCCTTGCACACGGATTTCGAAATAAAGCATTGGCGTGCCTTGCGGTCCTGCCCCCATGGTCGCAATGCGCTGCCCCGCTTTGACCGTATCGCCTTCTTTGGCCAGCACGTTCTGCGTGTGGCCGTAGGCACTCAGATACGTCTCGTTGTGCTTCACGATGATGAGCTGTCCGTAGCCCAGCAGCCCTGATCCTGTGTACACCACTCTGCCATCCGCCGCTGCCTTAACGTCTTCGCCTAGGCTGCCACTGATCGTGAGTCCATAGCCTCCATTCGGGCGCGTTGTGAGCGTCGGTGTGCCGCCGTCGACCGGCCATTGCCACTGAATAGGAGGACCCGCCGGAATCGCCGGAGCCACCCGCGTCGGCGTCCTCGTGCGTTGGGGTGCGGACGAAGGCGCTCGCGTCGCAACTCGCGAACCGCCTGGCGGCCTCAGGATCAGGCGTTGACCTGGATGAATCACATAGCCGCGGCCGATTCGATTCCAGCGCGCGACTTCGCGATAGTCCAAGCCGTGACGCCACGCGATCGAATACAAGGTATCGCCACGCTTGACGACGTAAGTCTCAGGAACGCGAGTCGGCGGTGAAGAGCACGCCGTGAGGATCGCGGCGATGAACAGTGCGAGCAGTGAGGTCCAACGGTTGACGCGGCTCACGAGCGGCGAGGCTTCAACTCAGTCCCTTCAGGAGCGGCACGAAACTGACCAATCCCAATTTTTCGGTGTGCATCTCATCGCCACGTTTTGTCATGCGTACCAACTCCTGCCGACCTTCTGGACCTACCGGCGCAATGAGGCGTCCGCCAGGCGCAAGCTGATCGAACAATATGGGAGGAAGTGCGAGCGGTGCCGCCGCCATCAAGATCGCATCGTACGGAGCGTGCGCCGCCCAGCCCTGGAATCCGTCTCCATGACGCAGATGCACGTTGCGGATCCCGAGTTCCTTCAGACGCGCACGAGCGCGCTCGAGCAGATTGCCGATGCGCTCGATGCTGTAGACATAACTCACTAAAGGTGCGAGCACGGCTGTCTGGTAGCCGCATCCGGTGCCGATCTCGAGCACCTTGCGCGGAGGAGTGCCTTCGAGCAGCGCTTCAGTCATCCGCGCAACGACGTACGGCTGCGAAATGGTCTGGCCCTGGCCAATCGGGAGCGCGGTGTCCTCATAAGCGCGAGTAGCCAACGCCTCGTCGACGAACAAATGTCGCGGTACGTTGCGAATCTGTTCGAGCACTCGCGGGTCGCTGATGTTCTGTTCGCGCAACCTCTGCACGAGTCGTTCGCGCGTTCGAGCCGACGTCATGCCGATACCGGCGCGACTGCCGTTCGAGGGAGGATGCATCACGAGCTCCTCCCCGCCAGCCATTCGCTCACCTCTTCGATCATCGTGTGCCGCGTCAAATCGATCTGCAGTGGCGTGACGGAGACGTAGCCATTGGCAATCGCATCGAAATCGGTGCCGGGCCCTGCATCTTGGCCAGCGCCCGCCGGCCCTACCCAATACACAGGGCGACCGCGAGGATCTTCGGAGCGCACGATTCGTTCGGAGCGATGCCGAAAGCCTAGTCGCGTCGCTTTGATGCCGCGCAGTTGCTCGTACGGCAAGTCGGGAACGTTCACGTTCAAGATGGTCGCCTGATGGAGTGGTGAGCGTTGTGTGCGCATCACCAATTCCGCTGCCACGCGCGCCGCGGTCGCGAAATGCATGCCCGAGTTCGGCTGAATGACGAGCGAAACCGCGATCGCTGGCAAGCCTAGAAATCGTCCTTCGATCGCAGCCGCGACAGTTCCCGAATACAGGACATCATCGCCGAGATTTGCACCGTCATTGATCCCGGAGACGACCATGTCATGTTCGTACTCGAACAAGCCAGAGATCGCGAGGTGCACGCAATCCGTCGGCGTTCCATTCACAACCAAATAGCGGTCTTCGGCATACGGCATCACCCGAAGCGGCATGTCGAGAGTCAGCGAATTGCTGGCGCCGCTGCGATTGCGATCTGGCGCCACTACCGTGATTGACGCCAATGGAGCGAGTGCTTCTGATAGCGCCCGCAAACCTTCAGCGCGATATCCGTCGTCGTTGCTGATTAGAATCTTCAAGGGAACGAGAGACTTGTCGTGAAACGTTCTTGTGCGGTGAAAGCCCCGCCTCTGCGGCGGCAAACTATACTGGAAAGAAGCGATCGAAAGGATCTTTCAATTCACAGACTGAGACCCGTTTTCTAGTTGCGAACACGTTGCGAGCCGACCAGAGCGAAGCATGAGCGAACCGGACGAAAAAGATCTTTTTCGTGAGCACATGCGAGGCGTTAAGCGCCTACGCAAGGGTGCGTCGGCACCCCAAGCGCCGAAGCCGCGGCCCGAAGCCAAATTCACGCGCGCCGATCACCGCGAAGTCCTGAAGGAAAGTCTGCTGCCCCCTGAGGATTTCGCGACCCTGAGCACCGGCGATGAGCTCGCGTTCCGCCGCCATCATGTGCCTGAGCAAACGCTGGTGCGGTTGCGGCGCGGGCACTTTGCGGTCGATGCGGAAATCGATTTGCACGGAATGACCGCGGCCGAAGCGAAAGCGGCCTTGCGCGATTTCCTCACCGAAGCGGTGCAACGGCATCTCACCTGCATTCGCATCGTGCACGGCAAAGGCCGCGGCTCGGGCCCCCGCGGTCCGGTGCTTAAAAATGTCGTGAATCAATGGCTGCAACGGATCGATGTGGTCCTCGCGTTCGGATCCGCGCGCCCGATCGATGGCGGAAGTGGCGCGATCTACGTGTTGCTGAAACAATCAAGATAGGGCGTGAAGTGTGGAGTGTCTGGTGTAAAGCGCCTCTCGATCGCACATCTCAAAACCGCAGCGTATTCGCTTCTTGCCCCGCCTTATCGCGCAGTACCCTGAATAAGCCCGGATGGTTCGCACTCAGCGCCTTACGTAGCGCCATCTGATCTGAGTCTTGCTTGGCACGCCGTGCTTGCAGCCA
Source organism: Pseudomonadota bacterium (assembly GCA_023391335.1). Lineage (GTDB taxonomy): Bacteria > Pseudomonadota > Gammaproteobacteria > Steroidobacterales > Steroidobacteraceae > Steroidobacter. The sequence continues at coordinate 23,349 of JAEWBG010000077.1, forward strand.
TCGGTGCACGAGTCGATACGATTCATCGGCCGCACAGTCCTGCGCAAGGTCTTCGCTCAAGAACTGAACTAGGCCAGGCTCGTTGAGCAGATACCAAGCCGGAAAGTCAACGATGGTCAGCGCATCGCCGAAATCCTCGGTTTCGGCAAAGCGCAGCCACGCATGTCGCAGGATCGAATTCGCGTCGTGGCGCGACTCGAGTGCGCGTTCGGCGAACTCCGGATGGCGCCAGCACAACTGGAACCACGCAGTGACGGCTTGCTGACGATCGGCCAGCGCGGAAGCAGCACGCGCCATCCGCAATGCCAACGCGCTGTGATGCCGCCAATCCTCTTCGTGCAAGACACTTTCGCGCACAGCCATCCAGTCTTGCGCCTGCTCAAATGCGAAGCTCGCATGCAAGTCTGATGCTTCGGGATCGAATGGATGCTGAACCAGCGCACGGCCCAATCTACGCCACAACGGAACCAGGGCATCGCGCGCTTGCGAACTCAGCAGTCGTTTGGCAAGCGGCACAAGTTCGAGCATCGAACGCAACTCATGCTCGCAACTGTCGACTGGGAACTCGAGTGCGGCAATCGCTGCGCATAGGCGATCGTATGCCGCGAGATCGGCGTGCGTTGGCGCTTGGGCATACAGCAAGTCCAGCAAGCGTTGTGCTTCGCGAGCGTTGCGACCAGCCAAAGCGCTGGCGATGCCGTTCGTCAGCGCCGTGATGGGGTTGTGAAAGAAGAGATCCTGCTGACGCACATCCTGAGCCGGCACATATCGTGCGGCCATGACTGCATGGAGCTTGGCGTCGCGGCTGAGCTTGAGCAGCGCGGGGCTCGCGTCATTGCCCCAGGAATGAAACTCCTGGGATTCCTCTATCAAGCCAATCGCCCGTGCATAAGCGCCTGTCTGCGCCATTTCGGCAGTGATCTTCTGCACATCACCCATCAACACCGCATCGAGCGTCTCCAACTCGCGGCGCCGCCACCGTTCGTAGTCGCCGTAGTCCAACCTCCCGCAGTTGATGAGCAGGTCAATCGTGCTGAAAGCACCTTGTTCGATGAGTTGATCGTCCACCTGCGCCTGCAAGAAAGAATCGATCTTCATGCTTCGAACAACGCCTCGATATCTGCTGCGCTCATCTGAGCGGTGTTGAACCCTTCGCGCGAATACAGTTGGTCGGCCAGTGCCTGCTTGCGCGCCTGAAGCTCCAGGATCTTCTCCTCGATCGTGTGTTGTGCGACCAGCTTGTAGACGAACACCGGCTGTACTTGCCCGATGCGATGTGCTCGGTCGGTCGCCTGCGCTTCAACCGCGGGGTTCCACCAGGGATCGTAGTGGATCACGGTGTCCGCTGCGGTGAGATTCAATCCCACGCCGCCTGCCTTCAGACTGATCAGAAACAAGGGCACCGCACCCGACTGAAAGCGGCTCACCACCTCGGTCCGATTTTTTGTAGAGCCGGTCAGCATGCAGTACTCGATACCCAACTCGCGCACCAACGCCTCGATGTGAGCCAGCATTGAAGTGAATTGGGAGAACAGCAGAATCCTGCGGCCCTCCTCGACCAACTCGGGCAACACGTTACGCAACCAATCGAGTTTCGCGGAAGGAATGCTCTCGACGTGCTCCTCTGCGTCCGCTTCGACCAGACGCGGATCGCAGCAGGCTTGACGCATCTTCAGTAGCGCATCGAGCACCGTGATGTGACTGCGTGCGAGGCCGCGCTGTTCGAGCACCTCGCGGACGCGTCGATGCATCGCCAGGCGCACCCCATCGTAGAAGTCGCGCTGACGCTCATCGAGCAGAATCGGCTCGATGATCTGTGTTTTAGCCGGCAGATCGCGCGCCACCATGTCTTTCGTCCGCCGCAGCATGAAAGGCTGCACGCGTCGCTGTAACGCACCTGCTCGCCGGCGGTCGCCGTGCCTTTCGATTGGGACACGAAAATCGCGCTGGAACTCGCTCTCATCGCCCAGCAGCCCAGGTTGTACGAAATCGAATAGCGACCAGAGCTCCCCGAGATGATTTTCCATCGGCGTGCCTGTCAGACACAGACGGTGTTCGGACCTGAGCTCGCGGGCCGCTTGCGACACCTTGGCGCGCGGATTCTTGATGACCTGCGCCTCATCGAGAATCACGAAGCTGAATTCGTGCCGCATCAATGTGGCTTGGTCCAGCAGCAGCTGCGGATAACCTGTGATCACGATGTCCACGTTAGAGATCTGCGCAAACAACGTGGCACGTCGATCCCCGTGCAATAACAACGAGCGCAACATCGGCGCGAACCGCTGCATCTCCTGCCGCCAATTGCCCAACACACTGACCGGCGCAACGATCAGCGCGGGGTGGCGAAGACGGCCGGCCAGCTTTTCCACCGCCAAGTGCGCAAGCGTTTGTACCGTCTTTCCCAAACCCATGTCATCAGCCAACACCCCGCCAAGCCCATGGGTCCTGAGCTTTTGCAGCCAGCCGAGTGCTTCTAGCTGATAACCGCGCAACTGGACCTGAAAGCCTTCAGGTGCCGCCACCGGTGGGGAATGCGCGATGCGCAGCGACTCGATCTTCGCGGCGAGATCCGGGTCGACCGCACGCAGGGCGATTGCATCGTCGTTCGTCAGCAGTTGCGCCACTCGATGCAACTGACTTCGCCGCAGGGTCACAGCTTGCTGCGCATTCAGAGCATCGCTTCGATACAACTCGATCAAAGCATCGGCGATGCGTTCGATGCGACTCAGAGCCAGCGGCAAATAGCGGTCATCCGGCATGCGCACGAACAGATGATCTCCTGCGCGTACGTAATCATGGTCGCGCCGATCGAGCCTCGCCTGCAGATAGCTGACTAGCACCGGCATCAGATTGATCGTGACGCCGTCGACTCTGATTTCGAGCCGCAAGTCGAACCAGTCCGCTCGATCGCTGTCGTGCGCAACGATTTGCCACTCATCGGTACTGGTCGCGATGTGATACGGAAAGCCATCTGCGACTTCAACAGACCAACCCGACGATTGCAGTGCCGGCACGCGCTTCAGCATGAAATCGAGCCACATGCCGCGGTTCGTGCTCGGAGTTGGGAGCACTGCATCTAGCTCGCCGCGAATGCGTTGCTCCTCGGCAGTGCTGCGCGCCACTCGATAGAGAATATCGTCGCGCATGAAGCGAACGTACGGGTCGTGTTGCGCGATGCGCGCCGGGTGCACCGTGACGCCGTTGTAGACGTATCCGAACTCGCCAACAGGTCCTTTGGAGAGATACAGCGCGCCATGCAAGGTTGCGAATCCCTCCTCGCGCACCTCTAACGCTCGGGCGAGCGGCACGTCCCGATTCAATTGCGAGGCGATCAGAGTCGCATTCAGCGCGGCTACCTCTTCCGCAGGCGTTGGACCACGCGACCAGATTTCCCTGAATTGTGCCGGGGAGGAATGAAGGTTGACCGTGCCGCAGTCACCTGAGGCCGAATCGACATAAAGCAGCAGAGCGCCTTGAAACAGCAGCTCGATCTCTTGCGCTCCGCTGACGATCAGGCGCTGAGCCCCGTCGTCTTGCAAGAGCCATTCAAATGTGAGGCTGCGCTCGCCAGCCCACTTAAGCACTGGACCGCTCATCGATCTCCACCGCGCTCGCGCGGTTGCGAGCAGAAACTGCAGGCATTCGAACGCTGCAAGGTGGGGCAATAACGCGTGTTGGTGCTGAACATCCAGCGTGTCCAGCAATTTGCGATCCTCGGCAGTCACATATCGCGGATAGCTACCTTCCCGACGCGCACTTGCCGCATTGAACGGCACGGGCTCGGCAAACGAAGTGGGTCCTTGAGAAACCCACATCGTGATTGCGACGGCGCCATCTGCATCCATATCGAGCACGTAACAAAGCGATTGCGATGCGCCTCTAGCCAGCCACCTTTGAGGCATAGAAGGCAAACCGGGCCTTGATGCGACGGTCGATCGCGTGTTGGCAAACGCTGCGAGCGCGACAGCAGCGCTATGGTCGCAGAGGTTCGAAACTCCGCAACTGCATTCGGCCTGCAATGTGTTCGTGCCTGTTGAGCGTCGAATGTAGACGCGATGCTTTGCCGTGACGCTCTCTGCCAGCACCGCGCCCGTCGCAACCTGACCGCCCTGCAGGACGCGCACATCGCGAACCTTGCCTGCACGTTCGAGTTCTTGTGCGCGCTCAAACAATGAGTCGCCGAACAGTTCGCGCAGCCAAGCGGTCGCATCCCCAGACACCGAACTCAACTCATTCACCGCCTTCAGATGCTGAGTCCGAAAAGGCGTTGCCGATGAGTTCATGAAGCACAGCCGTCGCGAAACACCCGCGCCCCAATCGAAACTGGAGCGTCACCTCGCTTTCGGCGATCGACCACGTCAGATCCGCCACGCGCATGCGCAGCGCGCGCCGCTCCGCCTCCAGTCCCACCGTCTCCAGTCCGCGCGCAAACTCTTCGAAACAGCGAGCAACCTGGCCTTCGATGTCTGCAATCGCCCCCGCAGATGTGGACGAGCCGGCCCATAACGGGCCGGTCGGATGGATATCGAGTTGTTCGCAGCGGCGCGCCAATACGTCATCGACCTCCGTAACAGCGAAGTGACTGTTGGAGCCGTCCAGATTCGCAAGCTCGCCCGGCAGCAGCCGATTCCAGGTCCCCGCAACGACACGCTGCGCCAGCACAGCGTTGAAGATGGCGGAACGCGCAGCCGAGATTGCAAATCCACGCTCGAAGCGATCCGCGGGTTCGACGCCATTCGCAAACCACGCTTCAGCCACGCTGAGGTTGTGCCCTTCACGGCCGAAGCGCTGCGGCCCGAAGTAGTTCGGCACACCGTGCCGCTGGATGAGTGTCAGTCTGCTTTCAAGCTGCGTCGATTCGCCTTGGAATTCGCGCAATCTCAAAACGAATTCATTACCGCGCAATGCGCCGCGCTTGAGCTTACGCCGGTGCGCGACACAATCGATGACCTCGAACCCATCTCCGCCCAAGCCTTTCCATCCATCGCCAATGCTCGATCGACGCGGCACTGAAAACCACTGCTCCGCCACCGCATCGCGGTCTTTCAGCCCAGCAAACCCGACGTCTTTGGGATGGAGCTTCCCGATACGCGCCAATTGTTTGGCGACCCACATCGTGTTCGCGCCGCGCTTGCGAACGCGCAGCAGCAAGTGGTCGCCCTCGCCATCGGGTTCATAACCCAGCCATTCGCGGACGATGAAGTCTTCCGGCTGCGCGCGCACGACCGCATTGCCGAGCGGCGCGCCATATGCACGAGGCGGATTGAGAACGAGCGAGAAATCAGCCACGCGTAGAAGATCCGCGGCTCAACAGCACCACCGCCTGACACGCGATGCCTTCTTCGCGGCCGATGAAGCCCAGCTTCTCGGTCGTCGTCGCTTTTACGTTCACGCAGTCGACGCTGATTTGCAGATCCGCAGCGATGTTCTCGCGCATCGTTTGCCGATGCTTACCCAAACGTGGCGCTTCAGCGAGCACGGTGGAGTCGACGTTGACGACGTGATAACCGCGCTCCGCCGCTAGCTGCTGAACGTGCCGCACGAATCGCCTGCTATCGGCATCCTTCCAACGCGGATCCGAATCCGGAAAGTGCATGCCGATATCGCCAAGACCGAGCGCGCCCAAGATCGCATCGCACAGCGCGTGCAACAGAACATCGCCATCCGAATGCGCAACCACACCGCGCGGGTGAGGGATCCGCACGCCGCCCAATGTCACGAAGTCCCCGGGCCCAAAAGCGTGCACATCGATGCCTTGTCCAATTCGTGTCTCAGTCATTTTGTTCTCGAGCTCAGGATGCGCAGCGCACGCTCTAAATCAGCAGGCGTGGTGATTTTGATGTTGTCGGCATCGCCCGCGACCAGCTTCGGCCGATAGCCCTGCAACTCGACGGCTTGCGCTTCATCGGTCACGGCGACTTTCGAGTCGACTGCGTGTCGCAGGGCCGTCCGCAGCAGCTCGTAACGAAACATCTGCGGCGTCAATGCGCGCCACAATGCAGTGCGCGGAACTGTTTCGTAGACACGTTGCTCCGCATCCGCGCGCTTCAACGTATCCACGATCGGTGCGGCCAACAACCCGCCGACCTCATCGTGCTCCAGCGCACCCAACAACCCGTCTAAATCATGCCGCGAGAAACACGGGCGAGCCGCATCATGCACCAACACCCAATCCTCAGACTGCGCGCGCGACTCCAACTCCTCTAGTCCCGACAACACCGAATCCGCTCTCTCCGCCCCACCGGGCGCAACTCGAACGAGCGAACTCACCGCATACTCCGTCTCACCCCAGAACACATCCCCCGGCGACAGCGCAACTACTACCCCCCGACATCGAGGATGCGATACGAACGGCGCCAACGCCCAATCGATGACGTGACGACCCGCAAGCTCTAGATATTGCTTGGGCTTCTCAGACACGCCCATACGCCGCGAGCTACCAGCCGCGGGCATGACGAGCCAAAAAGCAGTTGGGGAGGATTGCGGCATTCGACTAGACGCCAGCGCTAAGCGCTTGCATTGCAGAAATCGTTTATTGCGCCTGGGTACAGCAGTTCTTGTGTTCCAACTTGCCGCCGGCACAACGTTGCGGGCTTCCGTCGGAAGTCGTTTTCAAAACCGTCAAAAACATGGATGTTTTTGCCGGAGACTACAAGGACGTACTCGCGTCGTTTTTGAAAACGACTTGCGGCGGGGGCCCGCTCAACGCGTCACCCAGACTCACTTCCGATTCTTTCCGTCTGTCACGTCTGGAAGAGCCCCGTCCTTCCCATCCGTCACGACCTGATAAAACGTCTCGCCCTTCCCAACCATCCCCAGGTCGGTCCTGGCGCGCTCCTCAACCGCAACCGTGCCCTTCTTCAGATCCTGCACTTCAGCAGTCAGCGTCCGATTGCGCTCCTTGAGCTTCTCGTTTTCGGAGCGCTGCGCGCTGATCTCAGCGCGCAGCCGATAAACCTCCCGCATGCCGCCCTCGCCGAGCCACAACCGATATTGCAGCCCGACGAGTAACAGCACCAAGCCTGCGGCGAGGTACTTCATTGCTTAGCAAGACGTACCAGGCAGCGGAACCGGGAATGCCTCTGCACCTGCGAAGCGAGCTTCGGAACCCAACTCCGCCTCGATGCGCAGCAGCTGGTTGTACTTCGCGATGCGATCCGAACGCGACATCGAGCCAGTCTTGATCTGCGTTGCCCGAGTCGCCACAGCGATGTCTGCGATCGTCGAATCTTCGGTTTCACCGGAGCGGTGCGACACGATCGACGAGTAGCCTGCATCGGCTGCCATGTTGATCGCAGCGAGCGTTTCGGTGAGCGTGCCGATCTGATTCGGCTTGATCAGGATCGAGTTCGCGATCTTGTTCTCGATGCCGCGCTTCAGGATCTTCGTGTTGGTTACGAACAAATCATCGCCGACCAACTGCACGCGCTTGCCGAGGCGTTGAGTCAACAGTGCCCAGCCCTCCCAGTCGCTCTCGTCCAGACCGTCTTCGATCGACACGATCGGATAACGATTCGCGAGACCTTCAAGGTAATCGACGAACTGAGCAGAGGTGAACTTGCGATTCTCGGACTCGAGATCGTACGTGCCGCCCGAGTAGAACTCGGACGCCGCAACGTCGAGGCCCAAGAAGATTTGCTTGCCGATCTTGTAACCCGCGCGCTCGACGGCTTCCATGATCGTTTCGAGAGCTGCTTCGTTCGAGGGCAGGTTCGGCGCGAAACCACCTTCATCGCCGACCGACGTCGCGAGACCGCGATCATGCAACACTTTCTTCAGGGTGTGGAAAATCTCCGCGCCGTAACGCAGTGCCTCGGAGAGCGAAGGTGCACCGACCGGCAGAATCATGAACTCTTGAATGTCGACGCTGTTATCGGCGTGCGCACCGCCGTTGATGATGTTCATCATCGGCAGCGGCAACGTCTTCGGACCCGCGCCGCCCAGCCGACGGAACAGCGACTGCTTGGTTTCCTTCGCCATTGCATGCGCAGTCGCGAGCGAAATCGCGAGCAGCGCATTGGCGCCGAGGCGTGATTTGGTTTCAGTTCCATCGAGATCGATCATGATCTTGTCGATCTCAGCTTGATTGGCGCCGTCGCGACCGATCAACGCCTTCTTCAACTCGCCGTTGACGTTCGCAACCGCTTTCAACACACCTTTACCGAGATAGCGGCTCTTATCGCCATCGCGCAATTCGACAGCTTCACGCGTTCCAGTCGAAGCACCGGATGGGACGGCAGCGCGACCCATTGCGCCCGACTCGAGCACGACATCGGCCTCCACTGTGGGATTGCCGCGTGAGTCGATGATTTCGCGGCCGCGGATGTCGACAATCTTGCTCATAACAAACTTTCCTCGTAGGGGTTGGCTTTAACAATTCGATCGAGTTCGGTGAGTGTCTTCAGCAGCGGCTCCATGCGAGCCAGCGGCCATGCATTAGGGCCGTCGGACAACGCCTGGTCCGGATCCGGATGCGTTTCCATGAATAGCCCGGCGATCCCCGCGCCGACTGCCGCACGCGCGAGCACGGGCACGAATTCGCGCTGGCCGCCGGAAGCACTGCCCTTTCCGCCCGGAAGCTGGACTGAATGCGTCGCGTCGAACACAACGGGGCATCCCGTCGAGCGCATCACGGAGAGCGAACGCATGTCCGAGACGAGATTGTTGTAACCGAAACTGAAACCGCGCTCGCACACCAAGATTTGTTCGTTGCCGGTGGACTTGGCCTTGTCCACCACGTTCTGCATTTCCCAGGGCGATAGGAACTGGCCCTTCTTGATGTTCACCGGTTTGCCGTGGGAGCAGACGTTCACGATGAAGTTGGTTTGGCGGCACAGGAATGCGGGTGTCTGCATCACATCAACGACAGCCGCGACTTCCGCGATTGGCGTGTCTTCGTGCACATCCGTCAGCACCGGAAGGCCGAGTTGCTGCTTCACCTTCTCGAGGATCTTCAGGCCGCCTTCCAGTCCCGGCCCGCGAAAGCTGGACTTAGAAGAGCGGTTCGCCTTGTCGAAGGACGATTTGAAAATGAACGGTACGCGCAGCTTACTGGTGATTTCCTTTAGCTTGCCCGCCGTATCCATCACGAGCTGCTCGCTCTCGATGACGCAGGGACCTGCGATCAAGAACAACGGCTGGTCCGCTCCGACAGTGAAATTGGCTAGTTGCATCAGGCCCCGAAGAAAACTGCGCGCAAGCGCTTAAACGATCCGCGATCCTAGAACCTATCTCAGTCGAATTCAGGCGCTCGCGGCAGCAGGCAATTGCCCATGACGATACGCGCGAGCAGCTTTCACGAACCCCGTGAACAACGGATGCCCATCGCGCGGCGTCGAACGGAACTCAGGGTGGAATTGACTTGCGACGAAGAACGGATGGTTCGGCAGCTCGATCATTTCGACGAGACCGTCGCGCGAGAAACCCGAGAATCGCAGGCCCGCATTCATCAACTTCTGCAAATAGCGGTTATTGAATTCGTAGCGATGCCGGTGACGCTCCATGATCACATCGGACGCGTAGATTTGGTGCGCCCGCGAACCGTGCGAAAGGCGAACTTCTTGCGCGCCCAAACGCATCGTGCCACCCATGTCGGAGCGCTCGGTGCGTTGCTCTACCGTGCCCTTTTGATCCTGCCATTCCGAGATCAGCGCGATCACAGGATCCGGCGTACCGCGATTGAACTCGGTGGATTGTGCGCCTTCGAGACCTGCGACATCGCGGGCGAACTCCACGATTGCGAGCTGCATGCCCAGACAAATGCCGAGATAAGGAATTCCGTTCTCGCGCGCATATCGCACAGCCTGAATCTTGCCTTCGATACCGCGCTCGCCGAATCCGCCTGGGACCAGAATCGCATCGACGCCTTCGAGCTTCGAGAAGCCGTGCTTCTCGACGTCGGTCGCTTCGACGAAACGGATGTTCACGCGAGTACGCGTGCGAACACCCGCGTGCGTCAAGGCTTCCGTGAGCGAGATGTAGGAATCGCGCAGGTTCACATACTTGCCGACCATCGCGATCGTCACGGTCGTATCCGGATTGGACTTCGCCGCGACCACTTGGCGCCATTCGCTCAAGTCAGCCGGCGGCACATCGAGGCGCAGCTTGTCGACGACGATTTCGTCCAAGCGCTGCTCGTGCAACAACATCGGAATCTTGTACAGATCGTCCGCATCGACGGCGGAGATGACCGCGCGCTCTTCCACGTTGGTGAAGAGCGCGATCTTGCGACGTTGCTCATCCGGCAATGCGTTTTGCGAACGGCAGAGCAAGATGTCCGGCTGAATACCGATCGAGCGCAGCTCCTTAACGGAGTGTTGCGTCGGCTTAGTCTTGATCTCTCCCGAGGTCGGAATGTAGGGGATCAACGTAAGGTGCATGAAGAGGACGTTGTTGCGTCCGAGTTCGACACCCATTTGGCGAATCGCTTCCAGGAACGGTAACGACTCGATATCGCCGACGGTGCCGCCGATTTCCACCATGCATATATCGGCATCCCCCGCGCCCATCCGGATGCAGTGCTTGATCTCGTCGGTGATGTGAGGAATGACCTGAACGGTGGCGCCCAGGTAGTCGCCGCGGCGCTCTTTGGCGATGACGCGCTCGTAAATTCGGCCGGTGGTGAAATTGCTGTTACGTGACGTCGTCGTCCGGACGAACCGCTCGTAGTGACCCAGATCGAGGTCGCTCTCGGTGCCGTCATTCGTAACGAACACTTCGCCATGTTGGAACGGGCTCATGGTGCCGGGATCGACGTTGATGTACGGATCCAGCTTCACCATGCTCACTTTGAGCCCACGAGCTTCGAGAATGGCGCCCAATGAAGCAGCGGCAATGCCTTTACCCAGCGAGGAAACGACACCGCCGGTCACACAGATATAACGCGTCATTTTGGGCACCGTCGCTTAACGTGGAGGGGATTGGGCGAACGGCGAACCGTGCGGCTCACCGTCAATCACGACGGGAGCGCAGTGTACCGTAGAGACTGCGGTGATGAAAGTGAGCTTGAGCGAACGCGACGCAGATTCGTTAGAACGAATCAGCATCACGACGCACTTGACTCAATCTTCTGTCGAGCGCGCTACCAAATCCGGGCGATCTTCCCAGCGGATCAGAACTTGCGCGCCGGGATGAACCCACAAATCCCCGACAGCGAGCAACTCATCGGCTTCGTAGATCAGCGGTACTGCACTTCGCCACCATGGCAAGACTTTCTGCTGCTGCAGGAGATGCTTGAGCTTCTGGTGATGTGCACCGACCGGCACGGCTTCGCCGCCTTCCCGAAATCGCACGACCCACTGCCGATTCGCACTTGGCGAGTCGAGATGTGCGACCAGCGCGCCCAACTCCGCTAGATGCAATGGTTGCTGCGGATTCCAGGTCAAATCGTGCTTCGGAACCAGTGGCATCGGCCTGGTGCAATACAGCAGGTCTCGATGGCGGCGGATGCTCACACCGTCGCACTCGATGCAGGGTGTGCGATCGAATGCGGCGTGCAGAATGTCATGCTCAATCGCCGCGAGCTTCCGTGCAGATGGGGCTCGCGCCCCGTACTGCCTCAGCCATGCGCGCAAGACATTGCGCCTGCGTGCGCTTGCAAGGTCTTCGAGCCTGCGCACGTGCAAACAGCGGTCGACGCTCACGTCCGCCAGATCTCGTGCGGCAAGTTCGTCCAACAGTACGGCCGCCTCGCCTAGGTGCTGAGCCGTTCTCGCTGCTGCGTGAGCGATTGCGGGCCATCGCCTTCGGAGTGCTGGCACCACCGCATGTCGCAGGTAATTGCGATCGAAGGATGGATCCTGGTTCGACACGTCTTCGACCCATTCGAGGCCTTGCGCCCTCGCCCACGCATATAACGCTTCGCGATCGACTTCCAGCAAAGGTCGGCAGTGAAATCCGCGCCCTAGCGGTTGCAAGAACGGCATTGAAGCTAGCCCACGAACGCCCGACCCGCGCACCAAAGCCAACAGTAAGGTTTCGAGCTGATCGTCAGCGTGATGAGCAGTCAACAAGACTTCGCGTTCTCGCAATTGCGAGCGGAAAAGGTTGTAACGGGCGTTGCGGGCAGCCGCTTCGACGCCTTCGCCCGACGGCTGGACGGAAACCGAAAAGAGTCCGAGTGGGATACCTAAGCGGTCGCAAAGTTGTTCGCAGCGGGCTGCCCATGAGGCCGCATCCGCCTGCAAACCATGATTCACATGAATCGCTCGAACGCTGAGACCGGATTCGGATCGAATCTCAGCGAGCGCACACAGAAGAACGGTGGAATCGAGTCCGCCACTGAACCCGACGCACAACTCTCGCGTATCGCTCGGAAGAATCGAGCGCAGTTGCTTAAGGAGGTAGGGGGCGAGGAAACGCATGGTGGCAGAGGTGCCGTGTGAGGAAATGAGACGTGAGGAAGTGAAATGTGTGGACCGGTATTGTCCCAGGCCGCAAATGCTCGTTCGACCTGCACTCCCTCACTCCTCTCTCACCGGCTCACATTTCTCACGGCCACCGGCCTACGCTTCGCTGTACACCCCATAGCCGCGCAGACGCTTGTGACGAGTGGCAATCAATTCCTCAACGCTCTGGTCCTGCAGCTCATTGAGATTGCGCAGAAGCGCTTCGCGAACGCTATCGCACATGGCTTGCGGATCGCGGTGAGCCCCGCCGAGTGGCTCCTTGATGACTTCATCGACGACGCCGAGTTTCGCAATGCGTTCGGCACTCACGCCCATTGCTTCCGCGGCAAGATCCTTTTTGTCGGCGCTACGCCAAAGAATGCCGGCACAGCCTTCGGGAGAAATCACGGAATAGATACTATATTGAAGCATCAACAGGCGATCGCACACGCCGATCGCCAAGGCACCGCCCGATCCGCCCTCGCCGATCACCACACTGACGATCGGCACTTGCAGCGATGACATCACGAATAGATTGCGGGCAATGGCCTCGCTTTGGCCGCGCTCTTCGGCACCGACGCCCGGATAAGCCCCGGCGGTGTCGATGAATGTAATCAGCGGGAGCCGAAATCTCTCGGCCATGTTCATCAACCGCAGCGCCTTGCGATACCCCTCCGGCTTGGGCATGCCGTAGTTCCGGCGCACGCGCTCCTTCGTATCGCGACCCTTTTGATGACCGATGATCATGACCGGACGACCTTCGAGTCGTGCCATGCCGCCAACGATTGCGTGGTCGTCCGCGTACATCCGATCGCCGTGGAGCTCTTGAAAATCCGTGAACAGATTACTGATGTAATCGAGCGTGTAGGGCCGCTGCGGATGCCGCGCCAGTTGCGCGATCTGCCACTGGCTGAGACTGGAGAAGATGCTCGTCGTCAGCGCCCGGCTCTTCGCCCGCAGCCTCGCGATTTCCTCGCCAATGTTGACCTCGGCGTCGTTCGAAACGAATTTCAGCTCGTCGATCTTGGCTTCGAGTTCCGCAATCGGCTGCTCGAAGTCCAGAAAATTCATTGCCATACGCAGGTTGCCTCGAGAGAGGGGCCGGAACATAGCGGGCGGCGGGGCGGGAAGCAAGGCGCGAAGCGCCGTCACGAGTCAAAGGTCACAGGTCACGGGCCCCAAAGGCCATCGCGGTTCATCTTGCGCTGGACAACTGGCCCGACAGTAACCAGATACAAGCTTCTTTTCTGACCCGTGACCTGTGACCCGTCACCCGTGACCCTGACGAATGCCGAGGGGTTCACTCGGCGTCCGGCACTCCCCCACTGCGCGCCAAATCCTGCGGCTTGATCTTGTCCACATTGAACTTCGCTGCGCGGTCACGCATGGTTTTGAGCACCTGTTCCAACGGAGGCGGATCGTCGCTGATCCAGCGCAATGGATTGATTCGACCGACGACGAACGAGCGTAGATATGGGCTCTGCAACCCGCGTTCTTTCAGGGCCGCAACCACTTCGGCCACACGGGCATCGAGATCGAACACCTGATCAGCAACGCGCTGATGACGGGTTAGCGCTTTGGACAACGGCTCATCGAGGAAAGTCAGCAAGCGCCGCAGGATCGGATGATACGAACCGCCCGCGAAATTGCCGCGCTTCTCGTAGCACAGTCCGAGCGTAATCAGCGCGGGCTCTTCGAGATAAAACGCCAAATCGCTTTCCAGACGGCGCGGATCTTCGTCCATCAAGTTTCTGAAGATACGAATCACCTCCAGCGACTTCTCGCGCAGGTTATGCGCCTTCTCGGTATTCAGCGCGAGAATTTGCCACGCAATCTCGCGCTTCGGCACGACCAACGCGATGATCGATTTCGCACCCAGGCGGCGCATCGCTTCGAGTCGATGCAATCCATTAGGAGTCCAGAAGCCTTCAGTCGGCGCCGTGATGGCAATCACCGGATCCAGAAATAGACCCGTGCGATCGATGACAGCGGAGAGCTTCTTGTGATGCGCATCGGACAGATCGCGCTGGAACGGCGTGGGCTCGATGCGATCGATCGGCAATGCCGCGAGAATCAGAGGCTGCTTACCGAGCGGCTCACAATAGCTCGCGATAACGAAACCGCCCTCGTTTTCAATCCTCGCCACCGTTTGTGCTGCATCGCCGCTGAGCGACTCCAGGCGACAGTCTTGGGGCAGCACGCCTCGCGTTCTAGGCGCAGCCTTCTTCGGCGTCTTGCGCCGAGCCGGAGCACGCTTTTTCTTCTTCGTGGTAGCCATGAGTGTCCTCACCGAACGTACACAACCTAAGAGGAACAGTACGGAATTCGAGCGCGTTCTGTTCGCAGATCTTCTCGCGTGCAGTTTTACGCGGTTTAGAAAGGAGGCCTTATGCGAACTCAGCTGACCGGACCTTTGCAAGATTTGCGCGAAGACCTACTCGCAGTGGCTCGCGACACCGAATCTCTTTTGAAAGCGACCGCCAACGCAACGGGCGATCAGATCCAGCAAGCTCGTTCGCAGGCCCAAGACAGCCTACACCGTGCCTTCGATCATCTTTACGACCGGCGAATCCGCAAACGCGTTCGCAAAGCCCTGAAGACAGCTGACGGCTACGTTCAAGACAATACATGGGCAATGATCGGAGCAGCCGCCGCCGTAGGCATGTTGTTCGGCTTACTAGTAAAGCGCGACTAGATCACTCGGCGATCGACGTCACTCGCGAGTGTTGAGCAGGTTTGCTGGCGAGTATTGATCGGTTAGGACGCGGGCTCGCTGGTTCCAATCGACTTTGCGAGAGAACATCCCGCTCAAATTTGAGCGCTCGAACCCGAGTGCGTCGAACCTCGCCTCCCATGCTCGGCTACTCGCTCGAAGCGCCTGCGCATCAGGCAACGGCCCATTGCGAGCAATGATCACGCGATTGCCGGACTTGAGATTGAAGAATTGCGGGAACACCGAGGCGTAGGTTGCCGACTCGTGATCATAGAGCCGGCTGGATGAGAACGTGTTCGCTGTGAGGACACCATTGGAGTTGAGGATCGACTTGACCTCGGTGATGAATTCGCGCGTCAACAAGTGCTCAGGGATGTACTCGTGATCGAACGCATCGAGCAAGATCCAATCGTACGTCCGTGCCTCGCGCTGAGCTCGTTTCACATACACGCGTCCGTCTGACTCGATGACACGCGTGTGCGCGTTTTCGGCGAAGCCAAAGAACTGCTTCGCAACTCGAACGACTGCCGGATCAATCTCGACAATGTCCAGTTGCGCCTCTGGAAGCAGCTCGTTGATCGCACGCGGCAAGGTGCCTCCCCCGAGCCCAATCAACAGAATCGAGCGCGGGTTCGGATTTACGTACAACGAGGACAGCATGAATTGCGGATACGACATCACAATCCGTCTTGGATGTTTCATGTCCACGCATGTCTGACGGCCGATGCGACACCATCGTGTGAAGCACATGCAGCGAACGTCGCCTGTCTGATACACGAGAACTTCGCGATACAGCGAGCGTTCTTCATGCAGCAGCTTCATCGACTCCGGCCATGCTGCAGACGCAACCATGCTCGCGGCGATGGCGCAGAACAATGCGAATGATCGCGCTAATTTCATGGGTCGACGTAGCCCCTCTGTGCTGCGGGCAGCATCGCGCACAGTCCAAGTAGGATCGAGACTGAAATCATGCTGAAAAGGATCTGATTCAGTTCAAGCCAGAGGACCAGGTAAAACGAAGTCAACAAGGTACCGGCCGCGCTACCGAACGTAGACGCGAAATAAAGCTGCCCCGCGTGCCGTCCGGCGCTCGCACGCTCGCGAATCAATAAACGCACTGCATAGGGCGACACCATTCCCGACAAGGCGGTGGGCACCAGAAACAACACCATCGCAGCAAGCAATGATCCATAGCGTGGATCCGAAGTTGCAGCGGCGATTGTCTCGAGCAGGTTCTCGCTCCAAACGATCGTCGGTAGAGCCGCAATCGCCGCGAGCAAGAGAATCATGCCGAGCTTGCGCAGCGTAGGACTTCGCATCGAATACCGTCCACCCGCTAAATATCCAATCGACAATGCGAGCATGAAGACCGTGATCAGCGCACCCCAAACATAAATGCTGCTGCCGAAGGTCGGCGCCAGCAGCCTGGCGCCGAGCAGCTCGATGGCCATGACGAAAAAACCTGACCACGTTGCGATGGCGTAACAGAGGATCGTCGCTGCTGTCTTCATACGATAAAAAGACAAGATATTTCCACGCAGAGCACCGAGTCCACAGAGAAATTGAAACTTGGCTTTAGTTCTGAGTCTCCGTGATCTCCGTGTACTTGGAGATTTGACGCTCTTAAGGAACCTTCACCTGGCCCGTCGCAGAGAGCAGCTTGAACTCATCCTTCACGGTGCCGCGAGCGCGAGGCGCCGTGCCACGTGCCCAGATGGCTTCTTCGAAATCGCGCGACTCATGCGGCGGCACCGAGACATCCAACCAATGCTGGTCCTGCCATAGCACGACGCAGCCGCTGGGATCCAAAGCACCTTGGTAACAATCACTGCGAACGATGGATAGGGTCACTGACTTGAGCGCGAGGTCGGATTCGTTCGTGACGCGACCCCGCAATTGAAACGGTGCACCGCCACCGGAGAGCTGCAGATCTTGTAACTGGATGCTTTCGACCGGTACTGCCAGCAGATCGATCGCCGGCGAAACCGGCTTGCCGCGCTGCTCCGGCGTCGCATCCATACCGCGCAACCGTTGAACCATTCCCCACGCCAGCATCAACCCCAATACCACGCAGCCTAAAATGCCGACGGGGCGCAAGCGCGGCACGCTCAGCGTAATCAGCACAACGATCGCGGCCAAAATCCAATACACAGGTGCCACTCGCATAGGCTTGGGCGGGGGTGGAAAAGGTTGCAAGCATACCCGGAACCAGGCGGAACGCAGGACGTTGTTATCCGGAACGTTCAAGCAGTTCTTTCACCGTAAGGAGGCCGACATGGGCACCTCTTCCAGAAACGAAGGCGAAGGCAACAAGACGGCGGATCGCAATTATCGCGAGGCCACCAAGAATTTCGTTGAATCCGAACGCGGCCAGCGCGAGATTCAACAAGCCGGCGACGTGAGCGCCAGCGAAGAGAGCGAGATCCGCAGCGCCGAGGAGCAAGCCAAATCTCGCGCGAAGGAACACGATCCCGAAGAAGTACGGGATTCGCATCGCGCTTCCTAGAAGTGTTGTTGTCTTGAGCTCTGGCCCTGCTCTGGGGGGCCAGAGTCTGCACACACCGATTGATTCGCTGACGAATGCAGGTCACGATCGCGCTTGATACTCAAATCAAGCAATCGTGACCTCTCGTAGCGTCTCTCGAACATCCTTTCGCAGCGTCATCGGCGGCTCGCTCGGCAATCTCGTCGAGTGGTTCGATTGGTACGCCTATTCGGCGTTTACCATTTACTTCGCCAACAGTTTCTTTCCCGCCGAGGAACGTACGGCGCAATTGCTCAAAGCCGCTGCGATTTTCTCAGTGGGTTTCCTGATGCGTCCGCTCGGCGCGTGGGTGTTGGGTGCTTACGCGGATCGACATGGCCGAAAATCGGCTCTCACGCTCTCCGTTTCGATGATGGCGCTCGGTTCGCTCCTCATCGCGATCACGCCTACGTACGCGACGATCGGTGTGGCTGCGCCTGGCATGCTGATGCTCGCACGAATCCTGCAGGGCTTCAGCACCGGAGGCGAATACGGAGCGAGCGCCACGTATATGAGTGAAGTCGTCCATCCATCGCACCGCGGCCTGTATTCCGGTGTGCTTTATGCCACGTTGATTCTAGGACAGTTACTCGCGCTCGCCGTTTTGATGCTGCTGCAGTTTCTATTGCTCACGCGCGAGCAACTCCACGCTTGGGGATGGCGAATTCCGTTCGCACTAGGAGCCCTCATCGCTATCGTTGCGCTGCTGTGGCGGCGCAAATTGCCCGAATCGGAGCTCTTCGAACGCACCACACCTTCGAGCCGCGCCGGACGTCTGCGCATGTTGAGGGCGCAGCCTCGCGCTGTCGCCATGGTCGTCGGTCTGACACTAGGCGGTACGTTGTACTTCTACACGTTCACCACTTACATGCAGAAGTTTCTGGTGAACAGCACGGGATTGACTGAGGCCCAGTCGACTTGGATTTCTTCGGTCGCGCTGCTCGTGTTTGTTTTGATGCAGCCCTTGGCCGGGGCCGTTTCAGACCGCATCGGCAGACGTACAGTCCTGATTGCTTTCGGATCCTTGGCAACGTTGACAACCGTTCCCCTGCTGCTGGCGGTCGAACACGCACACAGCGCAACGAGTGCTTTAATGCTTGTGCTTGTCGGGATGATCATCGCCTCGATGTACAGCTCGGTTTCTGCCATCGCCAAAGCCGAGTTGTTTCCGATCGAGATCCGCGCGCTGGGGGTCGGGCTTCCATACGCAGTGGCCGTCTCCGTCTTCGGCGGCAGCGCCGAGACGATCGCGCTCTGGCTGAAGTCTGTCGACCACGCACATTACTTTTACTTCTATGTCAGTTTGTGTGCCGCGATATCCCTGTTCGTGTATTGGCGCATGCCGGACTCCCGAGTTCACTCGCAAATGTAGCCATTCCGCCGCTAAGGAATGCAAAGAACGCGTGGTGGAATTCGAGTCGATTAGAATCGCCGCATGAGTCAACCTCCACGCAAACGCATCATCGATGAGGGCGGCATCGTTTACTCGACCGGCATCGGCGAGCGTTGCCCGAATTGTCTGCGGCCGAAGGCCGAATGCGTGTGCCGCAAAGGAACACCCGGCAAAGCCTCCGCACCCGGTCCCGTTAGAGTCAGCCGCGAGACCCAAGGTCGCAAAGGAAAAGGCGTGACCGTCATTAGCGGGCTCGGATTGCCTCCCGCTGAACTCGATGCGCTCGCAACGGAACTCAAGAAGCGTTGCGGGTCCGGCGGATCGAGCGGCGATGGACGCATCGAAATCCAAGGCGATCACCGCGACAAACTCGTCGAGGAACTGATTCGCCGCGGCTGGCAGGCGAAGAAATCCGGCGGATGATTTTCAACGGCTCGCAGCGCGAGTCACTTCTCACAGGAGTCGATCTATGAAGGCTGTTTCCAAACTGCAGAAGGCAATGATGCTCTCGCTGCCCGCGCTATTTGCACTGAGTGCGAATGCAGCGCCCGTGACGTACAACATCGACGCCGCGCACACCTATCCGAGCTTCGAAGCCGATCACATGGGCGGAGTTTCTACCTGGCGCGGCAAGTTCAATGCGACTAGCGGCAAAATCGTTCTCGACCGCGAGGCTCAGACGGGCACGATGAATGTCACCGTCGATGTTTCATCGATCGACTTCGGCAACGATCGACTCAACCAACACGCTCAGTCGCCTGACATGTTCGATGTCGCGAAGTATCCGACCGCGACCTATGAAGGGAAGCTGGTGAAATTCAAGGATGGCGCGCCGACTGAAGTTCAAGGGACGCTGAATCTGCACGGCGTCACCAAGCCAGTGACGCTCAAGATCGATCATTTCCTGTGCAAGAAGCATCCCATGAGCGGCAAGGAAGTCTGCGGCGCTAACGCGACGGCGAATCTCAATCGCGAAGAGTTCGGGATTAGCTATGGCAAGCAGCTTGGGTTCGATATGAATGTACTGCTGCGCATTCAAGTCGAGGCGGCTCCCGCACCGCAGATTTAAAACATTTCACACGGAGGGCACGGAGAACACGGAGAACACGGAGTTTCAAACAAGTCGTGGCGACTTTGGATATTGGCGACCGAATTACCGTCACAACTTTCGCTGTATCTGGGGCATATTCGCGCTTAGTAGCGTTCTAGAAGTCTCCGTGATCTCCGTGACCTCCGTGTGAACGTTCTTACTCAGTGGTGCACTCCATACACCAGCCGCACGCCATCATGGCCGCAGAGCTGGGAGAGCCTTTCAGTCAGCTCGCGAGACGGTTTCACGCGCCACTCTTCCGATAACACGAGTTCCGCCCGAGCAGCATCGCTGCGATAGTGAACGACGACGGAGCAGCGTCCGCCGCGAAACGGGCGCAACGTCTGTTCCAACGTCTTAACGAATTCGCGATCCGGCGTGGACGGCCAGCGGATCAGCAAACGGCGTGCATGCTGTTCGCGAGCTTGATCGATATCCATCACGCGCTTGGCATTCAAGCGCCAGCCTTCGATGAATTCATCGAAGCGCAGCGAACCCTCCACGATCAGAATCGCACTCTTGGCAATCAGCGCTCGATACTGTTGCCAGGTTTCCTCGAACATCGACGCTTCGATGCGCCCGCTGCGATCATCGAGCGTGAAGATGATGCGCCCGCCGCGTTTACCCATATCGAAGACCATGCCTGCAACGGTCGCCGGCTTGCCTTGGAATCTGAATCCTTCCTGTTGAACGACAGGCCGGTCACCGGTGAGATCGGCAATGCGCCCGCTCACGATCGGTTTGATTTCGGCTTCGAATTCTTCGAACGGATGGCCGGTCAGATACAGCCCGAGCGTATCGCGTTCACCCTCGAGGCGAACTCGCCGACTCCACTCCGGCAGCACTTCAGTCGTCACCGCTGGCGGTGCGGACGGACTGGTATCCATGAGACCGAACATATCGTCCTGCCCGACGACCCGAGCGCGAATCGTTTGATCCGCGAGCTGCATCGCCGCGGGCAATGCGTGCATGAGCGTCGCGCGATTGGCGCCGATCAGATCGGTCGAACCGGAACGGATGAGCGCCTCCATGACACGTCGATTCAATTTGTTCAAATCGCTGCGCCGACACAGATCGGGCAAGTCGCGGAATGTACCGTTTGCTTCGCGCTCCTTGACGATCATCTCGATGACGGACTCGCCGACGCCTTTGATCGCGCCTAGCCCGTAGCGAATGCTGCGCGCCCCAGAGACGGTAAACATGTAGTAGGAACTGTTGACGTCCGGCGGCTCCACCTTGAGATTCATGCGCCGCGATTCATCGATCAACGTGACAACCTTATCGGTCTTATCCATATCCGATGAGAGCACTGCGGACATGAATGCCGCCGGATAATGCGTTTTCAGATATGCGGTCTGGTATGACAGCAGTGCGTATGCAGCCGAGTGCGACTTGTTGAAGCCGTAACCAGCAAATTTCTCCATCAAATCGAAGATATGCGCTGCGGTTTCTTGCGCGACGCCGCGCGCCGTCGCTCCTTCGATAAAGATCGAGCGCTGCTTCGCCATTTCCTCCGGCTTTTTCTTGCCCATCGCGCGACGTAGCAGGTCTGCACCGCCGAGCGTGTATCCAGCAAGCACCTGCGCAATCTGCATCACTTGTTCTTGGTACAAGATGACGCCGTAAGTCGGTGCGAGCACCGGCTGCAAATCAGGATGGAGATAATCGATCGGACCGGTGGTCTTGCCGTGCTTGCGCGCGATGAAGTCATCGACCATCCCCGACTGCAGCGGACCAGGCCGGAAGAGCGCGACCAACGCGACGATGTCCTCGAAACAATCCGGCTGCAAACGCCGAATCAGATCCTTCATGCCGCGCGATTCCAGCTGGAAGACGGCCGTCGTCTCACAGCGCTTGAGCAAATCGTACGTCGGCTTGTCGTCCATCGGCAGCGCAGTGATGTCGAGGGGCGGCTCACCCTTCTGCGCGCGTTCTACGTTGATGATCTTCACCGCCCAATCGATGATCGTGAGCGTGCGCAGACCCAAAAAGTCGAATTTGACGAGGCCCGCTGCTTCGACGTCGTCTTTGTCGAACTGCGTCACGACGCTGTTGCCGTTCTCGTCGCAGAAGAGCGGCGCGAAATCCGTCAACACGGACGGCGAGATCACGACGCCTCCCGCGTGCATACCGGCATTGCGCACCAATCCTTCGAGCGACATCGCCATGTCGAGAATCGTGCGAGTCTCTTCTTCGTTTTGATAGCGACGCCGTAGCTCTTCTTCCTTAGCGAGCGCGTCTTTCAGCGTGATACCCAGTTCGAACGGAATCAGTTTCGCGATGGAGTCCGCGAATCCATAACTCATCCCGAACACGCGAGCCACGTCGCGCACGACCGCCTTCGCCGCCATCGTGCCGTAGGTGATGATTTGCGAAACGCGCTCTCTGCCATAGCGGTGCGCGACGTATTCGATGACGCGATCGCGCCCATCCATGCAGAAGTCGACGTCGAAGTCGGGCATGGACACGCGTTCTGGATTCAAGAAGCGTTCGAACAGCAAGTCATACTGCAGCGGATCGAGATCGGTGATGCCGATTGCGAATGCGACTAGCGAGCCCGCACCCGAGCCGCGGCCTGGCCCCACGGGCACGCCGTTCTCGCGCGCCCAGCGGATGAAGTCGGCGACGATCAGAAAGTAGCCCGCAAATCCCATCTGGCAAATCACGCCGAGCTCGATTTCAAGTCGGCTGACGTATTCCTCGCGCGGAATTTTCCGTCCATACGGATGCGCGGCCAGATGCTCCAGCCGACGTTCGAGCCCGCGCTTTGCTTCGCTGCGTAGGAAGTCCTCCGTGGTCTCGCCAGTCGGAACTGGATACGCTGGCAACACGGACTTGCCGAGCTTCAACTCCAGACTGCAGCGTCGTGCGATCTCCAGCGTGTTCTCGATGGCCTCCGGTACATCCTTGAATAGAGCTTGCATTTGTTCGGGCGAGCGCAGGAACTGTTGTTCGCTGTAGCGGCGTGGACGCTTGGGATCCTCGAGCAACACGCCGTCGTGAATGCACACGCGCGCCTCGTGAGCTTCGAAATCGTCCTGCCGAATGAATCGCACGTCGTTCGTGGCGACCACCGGCACACCTTGTTCCACTGCGAGTTGCAATGCGCCTTGCAAATAGCGCTCTTCGCCATCGCGGCCCGTGCGTTGCAGCTCCAGGTAGTAGCGGTCGCCGAACAAATCCAGCCAGTGTTGGAGAGCTGCTTTCGCTTCGGGAAGTTTTGCATTCAGCAGCGCACGACCCACATCACCTTCGCGCGCACCGGACAGGGCAATCAATCCTTGCACGACGTCCGGTGTCAGCCACTCGCGGTCGACAGTTGCAAAGCCGCGCTGTTGACCCTCGAGATACGAACGCGTCACCAGGCGTGTGAGGTTGCGATAGCCAATCTCGTTCTGGCACAGCAGTACCAGGCGAGTGGGTTCGACTTTGTCTCCGATCTCGCGCACCAACAAATCGACGCCGATGATCGGTTTCACACCCGAGGCAAGTGCAGCCTTATAGAACTTCACCATCGCAAACAGATTGCTTTGATCTGTCAGCGCCACTGCAGGCATGCGAGCAGCAGCGACGGATTCCATCAACCCTGGAATACCTTCAGCCTCACTCTGAATACGCACGACGCTATCGACGAGTGAGTATTCCGTGTGCAGATGGAGATGGACGAACGACATCGCTGCCTTAGGTCTCCATCTCGGCTTCGCGCTGAGCGCGGGCTGCGTCGAGCAGTTCGCGCAACCGCCCTTTCACGCCCGTGGCGCGCGCCTCGTGGGCAACGCGTACCGGTTCAAAGCTGCGGCGGTGAATTGGCGTCGGCCCGAATTCGTCCAACGCTTCGTAATGCTGCGGCGTGCTGTAGCCCTTATGCGAAGCAAAGCCAAAATTCGGGAACACGGCATCGAGGCTCACCATCATTCGATCGCGTGTCGTCTTGGCGAGAATCGAAGCCGCGCCGATGCAGGTGTGAAGCGCATCGCCATCAATGATGGCCTCGTGCGTGCACTCCCACGGCATCGCCACGAACGAGGGGCAACGATTGCCGTCCACCTGGACGTGGCCGGGAGGAACGCGCAATCCAATCAGTGCACGACGCATGGCTAAGTACGTCGCTTGAAGAATATTGAGCGTGTCGATTTCGTCCACATCCGCCCACGCGACCGACCACGCAATCGCCGTGTCGCGAATCTTGATGGCGAGTCGCTCGCGCTCTTCGGGATCAAGCACTTTGGAATCGCGAATGCCCCGAATGCGCCGACGTGGATCGAGGATCACGGCAGCCGCGACGACGGGGCCCGCGAGCGGCCCGCGCCCGGCCTCATCCACACCCGCGATCCACAGAGATTGAGAGCGCCGTACAGCGCTCATGACCGCGCACCGCCGCACATTCTGAAGCTGAGCGAATGAGTGCCGAGGGCTTGCGAGGAGCAGCAGGTAGAGTCGTCGTAAAGCAAGGTAGGCGCGGTCGCTGGTGTCTTGGTTGGCACTTGTCGGTGTTTGCGCGGGCGAGCCCACACATTCACTGCGCAGGCTCGTGCATCAACTCGGCGATCGCCTCGGCGGCGCGCTTGCTGGCATCGCGCCGGAGGGTCTCGTGAATCAGGGTGAAAGTTTGCATCAGCTGATCGCGATCGGCACGTTCCAATTGCTGAATTACTTGAGGGCCAATCACTTCCGCGCGCACTTGGTCGTTGAAAAGTTCAGGAACGACTTGGCGTCCTGCCAGCAAATTCGGCTGCGCAAAAAACGGCGCCTTAAATAGTTTCAAGCGCTTGAGCAGAAAACTTGTGAGCGCACCTAAGCGATACGTGACAACCATCGGGCGCTTGACCAGGGTCGCTTCCAGCGTTGCCGTGCCAGACGCAAGCAGCACAGCGTCGCTGGCTCCCATCACGTCCTGAGCCCGGCCATCGAACAGCGTTACCGAGTTTGAAACGCCAGCGCGCCGCAGCGCGCTCGCGAACACTTCGCGCGTCGGCGCTGAAGCCAGCGCGGCGATGAACTTCAATGTAGGCCTGGCCGCACGCAGCCAGGCGACCGTCGCAGCAAAATCACCGCTGAGGGCCGTTACCTCACCGCGGCGACTACCCGGCAGCAGCGCGAGGTACTCGCCTTCGCGACTTAAGCCGAGGCGCTCGCGGCACTGGTTCGCATCGGTGGTAAGAGGAATGCGATCTGCGAGTGGGTGCCCGACGAATACCGCGCGCACCCCGTGCGAATCGTAGAAAGGAGGTTCGAAGGGCAACAGGCAGAGGACCAAATCCACCGCTCGACCGATCGTACGCGCCCGCCCCTGGCGCCAAGCCCAGACTTGCGGACTGACGTATTGGACGGTGCGAATCCCTTGCGCCTTGAGGTCAGGTGCAAGCCGCAGATTGAACTCCTTCGCATCGACGCCGACGTAGATTGCCGGGCGTTCGCGGAGCACTCGGACGACGAGGTCGCGACGAATGCGCAGTAGTCGCGGCAAGTGCGGAATGATCTCGAAGAGCCCGTTGACGGCTAGACTTTCGGCGCGCTCCCAGGGTTCGCAGCCAGCCGCGATCATCTTGGGCCCGGCAATACCGGCAAATCTCACGGATCCGAGCCGCTCGCGCAGCGCCTCGATCAACTGCGCGCCGAGGTTGTCGCCGGAGGTTTCTCCCGCGACCAGGACAATCAGTGGAGGCGAAGATGATGAGCTCACCTTCGACGATCCCGCGCCCGCGGTCATCGGCCCTTAGCGAACGATGCCGACGCGTTCGCGGCGCGGCGTAGTGTCGTTGAGAAAATCCACGAAAGGCACGATCTCGGGCTGAGCTTGCGCAAGTTGCTGCAACTCCTGCATCGCCTCGGAGAGCTTGAGGCCAGAGCGATACAAGACCTTGTAGGCATCGCGAATGTTGCGGATCTGCTCAGTCGAATACCCGCGTCGCTTCAGCCCTTCCGCATTCACGCTGTGCGGCTCGGCAGGCCGCCCGACAGCCATGACGAATGGCGGCACGTCGCGCGTGACAGCAGTGTTATTCGCGATGAACGCATGCGCACCCACCTTGCAGAACTGATGCACGCCCGAGAATCCGCCCATGTGCACCCAATCTCCCATCCACACGTGACCGCCCAAGGTCGCGTAGTTCGCGAACACGCAGTGCGAGCCGATCACGCAGTCGTGTCCTACGTGAGAGCCAGCCATGAACAAGTTGTCGTTCGCGATCTTGGTGACGAGCTGATCCTTCGTCGTCCCGCGATTGATCGTGCAGTTCTCGCGGAAAATATTGCGTTCGCCGATCTCCAGGCGAGTCGGCTCGTTGTTGTACTTGAGATCCTGCGGGGCTGCACCGATGGAAGCGAATTGAAAGATTTTGTTGTCGCGTCCGATCGTCGTCGGCCCATCGATGACCACATGCGGCCCCACCCAACAACCCGATGCGATGGTCACGTTCGGGCCGATCACCGAGTACGCGCCGATTTCGACTGTGCTGTCGATGTTGGCGCTGGGATCGATGAGAGCGGTGGGATGAATAGACATGGATTCGTTGGTTAAACGGCGCGCGACTTACACGCCCTCCCCGGGCGCAACCATCATCTCGGCACTGGTCACTTCCGCACCGTCCACTTCAGCAATGGTGGAGAACTTCCAAATACCGCGCAACGAGCGTTCCAGATTCGCCTTCAAGATGAGCTGATCGCCGGGCATCACCGGCTTGCGAAAGCGTGCTTTGTCGATGCCGACGAAATACAGCTCGCGTTTCTCTTCCGGGTATACGCCGGCGGTCACGAAGGCCAAGATTCCCGCCGTCTGCGCCAATGCTTCCAGGATCATCACTCCAGGGAAGACGGGCCGGTTGGGAAAATGGCCCGGAAAGCAGGGCTCGTTGATCGTGACGTTTTTGAGGGCGCGAATTGCCTTTCCCGACTCGCACTCCAGCACCCGATCCACGAGCAGGAAGGGGTAACGATGCGGCAATCGTCGCATCACTTCCTGAATGTCCATTGCTGGACGTGCCGCAGCTTCTGCCATTCAGTCCTCTGTCGATTCCGATTGTTGTGGTCCGAGTTCCGGCTCGGCGGAGTCGGCGCTGGAACGCAAACGGCGGACCTCTCGCGCCAGATCATCGAGCTGATTGAAACGCGCCGCATTCTTGCGGAATCGCGCAGTTTCATCCACCGTCAAGCCGCTCGAATAATAGCCGGGCTTGCGAATGCTGGTAGACACGAACGACTTACCGGTCAACACCACGTCGTCGCAAATCGTCAGATGACCAGCAATGCCGACCTGACCGGCGATCATGCAACGCTTACCTACGGTCGTACTGCCCGACACGCCGGAACAGCCTGCGATGACGGTATGTGCACCGATGCGCACGTTGTGTCCAATTTGAATTTGATTGTCGAGCTTCACGCCATCCTCGATCACCGTGTCCTCGATGGCCCCGCGATCGATGGTCGTGTTCGCGCCAATCTCGACATCATTGCCGATGCGCACGGCGCCCACCTGCGGCACTTTGATCCATTCACCTTGATCGGGCGCAAGTCCGAATCCGTCAGCCCCGATCACCACGCCAGGATGCAACAGGCAGCGCTGACCGATGCTCACCGACTGGCAGACAGTGACGTTCGCGACGAGCCGCGTGTCGGCGCCGATCTCGGTGCCGTCCATGACGACGCATCCCGGCCCAATGTGTGAGCGCGCACCGACGCGCACGTTGCGCGCGATGACTGCATTCGCCCCAACAGTGCTACTCGGATCGATCTGCGCAGTCGAATCCACACTCGCGCTCGAATGAATACCCGGTGCCGCTTCCACGGGCGGGTGCAACACAGCAGCAACTCGAGCGTACGTTGCGTAAGGGTTCTTGCAGATCAGCGCGGAGCCCGCACAGTCGTTCGCGAACTTAGGCTCGACAATGACCGCGCCCGCACGAGTATGGGCGAGATACTTGCGGTACCGCGGATTGGCCAAGAAGCTGATGCAGTCGATGTCGGCGGCTTCTAACGTCCCGACACGGCGCACGCGCAGATCCGGATCGCCCCTCAAAGTGCAACCGAATCGGACCGCGAGCTCACCAAGCGAAATGCCCGGCGGCTCGCGATCGGAGGTCTGCACGCTCATGCGAGATACTCAGGTGGGGCTGCGCGAAACATCGAGCAGTCCCCGGACCGGCAGTGGGCTACTGCTTCGGCTGAGTCGAGGGCTTTGCACCCGCGCTGTTTGCGGGCGCAGGCGAACTCTTCGCGCGCGCCTGCAAAGCGCTCAGTACTTGGGGGGTGATATCAAGGGCTTGGCTTGCATACAGCACGCCATCACCGACGACGAGATCGTAGTTCGCGCCCTTCGCGTAGCTCTGCACTTCCTGCAGCAACGAGCGTTGCAGCTTGCCGATCTCCTCATTACGGCGCAGGTTCAAATCTTCGACGTATTCGTTCTGCTTGCGCTGCAGATCGCGTTGCCCATC
This sequence comes from Pseudomonadota bacterium, assembly GCA_023391335.1. Lineage (GTDB taxonomy): Bacteria > Pseudomonadota > Gammaproteobacteria > Steroidobacterales > Steroidobacteraceae > Steroidobacter. Next base: position 51,887 of record JAEWBG010000077.1, read on the forward strand.
GCGCAGGTCTTTTTCCGCTCGGTTGCGCTCGTTCTCGGCCATGACCGCACCATCGCGCTGGAGCTTCTCTTCTTTGGCCTTGAGATCTTTCTGCTGCGCGACAATCTCGCGCTGCCGAGGGGCGAACTCGTCCGACAACGCCTGCATGGCCGCCTTCGCCTGCGGCGCTTCATCGAGCAGCCGCGGCACATTCACTACCGCGATCTTCATTTCCGCATGTGCCGCTCCCAGCGGAGCCGCCATCATGCCGAACGCGATCATCCACCCTGCCCAGTTCAGTCGTGTCATTGCTAATGCCTCAATGCTTGTATCGAGCGAAACGCGCTCTAGAAAGCCTGTCCAATCGAGAATTGGAACCCTTCAGTCTCGTCCCCGTATTCAGTTGCCGTGTCCTTGTTCTTGTTAAGCGGGACGGCGTAACTGAAACGGAAAATACCCAGCGGAGCAAGCCATTGAACCGCAACGCCTGCCGAACGCTTGAGCTCATCATAACTGAAGCTGTAGTCCTGCGGGGTGACGCGGTCGGGGCCCGTGAACGGAATCTTCTGATCCGAGAAGATGTTGCCAATATCGTAAAACAGGCTGAAGCGAGCACTATTGCGCCATTTGTCAGGGATGGGCAGCAGCAGCTCTGTCTGCGCCACTGTTTTGATGTTGCCGCCGTAAGGCCTGCCGTAATTGTCTTTCGGCCCCAACCGGCTCTCCCGATAGCCGCGCACTGAGTCAGGGCCGCCGCCGAAATAATTACGGTACGGCGGAATGGCCGTCGTGTCGCCCAGCGCCTTGCCATAACCCAGCTCAACATTGAACATGAGCGTGAATTGACGCCAGACCGGTAGGAACTTCAAGAATTCAAAGTTGGCGTTCCAGTATTCGACATCGCTACCGGGTAGCGTGTACGAAACGTTGAAGCGCGAACGCATGCCGCGGTCTGCAAACAAGGCGCGATTGCGAGAGTCGAATCGCCAGCCGGCCAGCAGTTCATACGTGGCGAACTTGGACGTATAGCTCGTATCGTTACAAACGCCGACCGAGTAGTAATCGATACAGTGGCTCGTCACTTCGCCATTGTTCAATACCCAGTTGATGCTCTCTCGTGAGCCGCTCTGCAGGGAGGAAGTCAGCTCCGCTCTCTGCGTCGACAACCCCAAGCCGAAGTACTGATACTCGGTGATCGGGAAATCGTAGTTCAACGAGGCTGAAATCGTGGTCGTATCGAACGTAGAGGAAGCCGATGTATAGCTCTTGTACGAGCGATACCCAATGGCAACGGTTCGCTGCACGCCGTCGGTCGTGGTGTATGGATCGGTGTGCGAAAACGCAAACTGCTTCGAGTAGCGGCCGGTGTTTAGATCCAACGCCACACGCTGACCGGTGCCCATGAAGTTGGAGTGAACGAAGTTGCCGTTCAGGATGATCGACTGAGATTCCGAATAACCTATGCCCCCGCCGAATTGACCGGGCAGACCTTCCTTGATCTTGTAGTCGACATCCACCAGGTCGTTCGTGTTCGGGACTGGCGTCGTCTCCACGTCGACCTTCTCGATGAACGGTAAACGTTGAATGCGCTCCTTAGAGCGATCTACCAAATTGTTCGACAGGTAAGCCCCCTCGAACTGACGCATTTCGCGGCGAAACACCTCGTCGTTCACGCCGGTCGTGCCGTTGAAATTCACGCGTCGCACGTACACGCGATTCTTCGGATCCACGACGAAGGTGAGCGAGATCTCTTTCTTCGCTGCATCGGATTGCGGTACTGCATCTACAGTCGCGAATGCGTAGCCATCCAAGCCGAGACGTAATTTCATTGCGTCGGTTGTCGTGGTGATGTCCTTGCGGGAGTACACCTGACCGGGCTTCACTTGCAGCAACCCTTCGAGTTGTTCTTTCGGAACCACCATGTCTCCGGTGATCTTCACGTCGGAGATCTTGTAGACCTCTCCCTCATCTACGTTGATCGTGACGAAGATGTCGTCCTTCTCTGGTGCAATCGCAACTTGCGTCGAGGTGACATTGAAGTCCGCGTAACCGCGGTCCATGTAATACGACCTAAGCTTTTCCAGATCGCCTGACAGTGCCTCTCGCGAGTAGCGATCGTCCTGCTTGTACCAGGACAACCAATTCGGCGTCTTTAACTCGAACTGTTTGCGCAGCTGCTCATCCGAAAAGGTCTTGTTGCCCGTCAAGTTCACCTGCCAAATCTTGGCGCGCTTGCCTTCCTTGATGTCGATGGTCACCTTGACCTTGTTGCCCGGCACTTCATCGACTTTGGCATCGACATTGACCGCATATTTGCCGCGAGCGAAATATTGGTCGGTCAAATACTGTTTGACTTCATCCAGAGTGGACTGATTGAAAGTCTTGCCCGTTGCCAAGCCAACAGTGCGTAGCGACTTCTGCAAGTCCTCGGTCTTGATGTCTTTGTTGCCCTTGATCTCGAAACTTTCGATCGAGGGACGTTCGAGCACGGCCACGATGAGCGTGCCGCCGTCGCGGCGAAATTCGACATCGCGAAAGAACCCAGTCGCATAGATCGCTTTGAGCGCCTCGGAAATGCGGCGCTGATCCAACTGATCGCCGATATTGATCGGCAGATAGTTGAAGACCGTGCCCTCGGAGATCCGCTGCAGGCCTTCGATGCGTATATCGCCCACAGTAAACGTCTCGCCCGGTGCAACTTGCGCTTGAGCCGGCGATTCGACAGCGCACAGGGCGCTTGCCGCGGCGACCATCAACGTCGCGTGAATGATGGACTTAAGACGCATGTTTAATTTAGATGCCGTGCAATGTCGTTATAGAACGCGAGCGTCATCATCAAAATCAGCATCGCGATTCCGATCTGCTGACCCAACAACAATGCACGCTCTGAGACCGGCTTGCCCTTCACCAGTTCCGCCAATTGATAGACCACCTGACCGCCGTCCAGAATCGGAATCGGCAACAGATTCAGAATCCCCAAGCTGATGCTGATGAGCGCCAGCGTAATCAGCGACGGCCGCCAGCCAATGCGGACTGCCTCGCCCGCGGTCTCGGCAATGCCGATCGCGCCCGAAATCGCCTTCAGCGATACATCCCCGGTGATCAGGCGACCGATGATGCGCAACGTGAATGCTGACTTCTCGTAAGTCTCCTTCGTTGCTGCGCCCAACGCGGGCAGAACGCCAAATTTCTGCACCGTGACCATGTCGTTCGCGCTGCGTCCGCCTGGGATCGGCATCCCCGAGGAGCCGACGCCGATCCGGCCGATTTTGCGTCCAGCCTCGTTCACCTCGCCAACGCTGACCTGCAAGTTGATCCGCTGATCATTGCGTTTGACCTGCAGGTCGACCGTGCGATTTGCGCTCGGCTCGATCAATCGCACTAAATCGGCGAATTCGCGAACCGGCTGGCCATCGACGCTGACGATTTCATCTCCAACTTTCAGCCCCGCTCGATCCGCCGGCCCATCGGGCGTGATGAGCCCCACGATCGGTGCGGCTTTCGGCTGCCAGTAATCGAAACCCAAACCGCGATACAGGGCACCTGGCTGAGTCAGCTCGCGGCTCCGGTGGCCGGTATCCAACTCAACCGTCCGCTCACCCCCGTCCGGCGCGCGCACGCGCATGTTAATCGTGCCGTCGTCGACTAAGTCTTCAAGAATTCGCAATGTTGCGGCCTCAACCGTCGAGACGTTAGTACCCGCGACCGCGATGATCTGATCATCGGTGCGAAGCCCGGCCTGCGCCGCGATCGAATTCGGGGCGACGTTGCCCACGACCGCCTTGAGGCCCGGCACGCCGGCAATGAACAGCACCCAATACAGAAGCACCGCGAAAATCAAATTGAATGCCGGTCCAGCGAGCAGCACAGCGATCCGTTTCCACACCGGCTGGCGATTGAACGCGTATGGCGCATCGACGGGATCTACGTTGCCCTCACGCTCATCGAGAAGCTTCACGTAGCCGCCCAGGGGAATCGCAGCGATAACGTACTCGACCTGGTCCTTAGAGCTGGTGCGCTTCCACAGCGCGCGGCCGAAGCCGATCGAGAATCGCAGCACTCGAATGCCCAGCTTGCGAGCGACCCAGAAATGGCCGAACTCGTGGACCGCAACCAGAATACCGATCGCGACGATGAACGCCGGAATGGAGGTGAGGAAATCAGCTGGAGTATCGAACCCGTTCATGCACATGCTCCTGCCGTCAGTTGGACTGCGGCTCGGGCCTTTTCGCGCGCCCATTCGTCGGCTTCAAACACATCGTCGAGCGACGCGACCGCACGGTTGCGGTGCTGTGCCATGACGCAGTCGATCACGCCGGGAATATCCATGAATGCCAGGCGGCGGTTGAGGAACGCATCCACGGCGATCTCATTCGCCGCATTCAGCGCCGCGGGCGCCGTACCGCCTGCTTCTGCCGCCTCTCGCGCCAAGCGTAAGCAGGGAAAGCGACTTACATCGGGAGCTTCGAAATCCAGGCGTGCGGCGCGAATCAGGTCGAGCGATTCTACACCGGAGTGCACGCGCTCCGGCCAGCCAAGGGCATGCGCGATCGGCGTGCGCATGTCGGGATTTCCAAGCTGCGCGAGCATCGAGCCGTCGAGGTATTCGACGAATGAATGCACCAGGCTTTGCGGGTGGATCACGACTTCGATCTGGCCTGGCGGCAAATCGAACAATATGCAAGCTTCGATCAGCTCCAGCCCCTTGTTCATCAGCGTCGCGGAATCGACAGAAATTTTGCGGCCCATCACCCAACGCGGGTGAGCGCATGCTTGCTCCGGCGTCACCGCCTTGAGTGTGTGCGCAGCCAGCCGCAAAAAGGGGCCACCCGACGCGGTCAGCAGCACTCGCTTCACGCCGCGCGTGGATGTGCCACCCATACATTGAAATATCGCGTTGTGCTCGCTGTCGACAGGCACGAGTGTCGCCCCTCCTTCACGCACGGTCTGCATGAATAAAGGCCCCGACATCACCAACGCTTCTTTGTTCGCCAACAAAATCCGCTTGCCGGCACGTGCCGCCGCTAATGTGGAGCGCAGCCCCGCCGCACCGACGATAGCGGCCATAATGGCATCCACGTCGGCATGCGATGCGACTTGCTCTAACGCGTGCGCGCCCGCGAGCACTTCGGTTTGGATACCCTCGTCACGCAGTTGAATGCTCAGCGTGCTCGCCGACTCTGGATCGACCACAACCGCAAACCGCGGCGTGTACTCGAGACACTGTTGCTTGAGCCTTTCGATATTGCGATGTGCCGCGACCGCGAATACTTCGAAGCGATCGGGGTGTCGAGATAGAACATCCAGGGTGTTTAGGCCAATGCTGCCGGTTGACCCCAGGACAGCGATGCGCATGCGCCCACTCATCGCAGCAATCCTAGCGCCTGCAATCCGACCAGAAATACTGGCGCGGCTGCAGTAATGCTGTCGACCCGATCGAGCACGCCGCCATGCCCTGGCAGCAACGTACCGCTATCTTTCAGCCCGGCGTGGCGCTTGAACAGACTCTCGGTCAAATCACCGACGATGGATGCGAACACCACGACTACGCACAATGCGGTGAACGCCACGAACGGCATCTTTAGCCACGCCACTCCAACGATCGCAATGATCGTTGCGCCAACGATGCCTCCGCCGACACCTTCCCATGTCTTGCCAGGACTCACTCGCGGAGCAAGTTTATTGCGACCGAAGCGCCGACCGGCAAAGTAAGCCCCAACATCAGCGGCAACGACGAGCAGTAACAGAAACAGCATTAGTTGCGGATCATGCGAATGCAACTGCGACAGCGCCAACCACGCAGGAACGAGCACCAATAAACCCGCAATCGCAGCACTGACGGACGTTACCGCGCCGGGCCACATCAGTACCCAGCAAAGCGCGACTAGCCACCAAATCAAAGCGGCGTAAAGAACCCAATCGAGCTCGCTCCGGGCGCCCACCCAAGATAGTGCTGCGACGCACGCGACTACTACGCCAACATAGATGCCCTTCGCTGAACTGCGCGTGAAACCCGCGAAAGCTGACCATTCCCAAGCGCCCGCCGCGACCAACAGCGCGAGCACGGCAGCCATTGCTTTAGCAGGCAGGAAGAAGATTGCGCCCAGCACGAATGGGGCAAGCAATAGCGCAGTGATCACTCGTAGCCGTAGCATCAGCGCGCCTCGACTTGATCTGGCGTCAATCCGAAACGACGTTGGCGCCTTCCGAAGTGGTCGATTGCCGCCTGCAGTTCGCGATCACCGAAGTCCGGCCAAAGCGTGTCGCAGAAATACAGCTCCGTGTAGGCGAGGTTCCACAGTAGGAAGTTGCTGACGCGTTGCTCACCTCCGGTGCGAATCAACAGATCGGGATCGGGGAGCCCGGCGAGCACCAATTCTTGTTGGATCGCCTGCTCATCGATTTGCTCGGGCAGCAACTCACCCCTTAAGCAACGAACCGCCAACGTGCGTGCTGCATTCGCAATATCCCAACGTCCACCGTAGGCCACTGCGATGACCAACGTCATCCGCTCATTGGCCTTGGTCAATGCCATCGCCGATTTCATGCGCTCGCGCAATGCAGGGGAGAGCTGGTCCAGACAGCCAACGAAACGAACCCGAATCTGATTGCGATGCAACTCGTCGACCTCGTTGTCGAGGGCCTCGAGGAAGCGGTTCATGAGCATCGAAACTTCTTCCTTGGGCCGCTTCCAGTTCTCGCTGGAGAAGGCGAAGAGCGTCAGTACCTCGACACCGCGGCGCGCGCAATTTTCGACGATTTGCTTGACGGAGCGAACGCCCATACCGTGGCCAGCGGTGCGCGGAAGCGCACGGGCTCGCGCCCAGCGTCCATTGCCATCCATGATGACTGCGATATGCCGCGGAATACCATTCGGCTGATTCTGCTCGGGCGTAGCCATCCTTCAGCGCCGCACTCTGCGCGGTGCAACCGCATCGGCTCGTATGTCGCTCGACGAGTTCATGCTCTTCGTTCTAGTCACTAGTGACGATCCGCCAGGCATCACTTAGACCTGCATTAGCTCTTTTTCTTTTTCGTTCAAGACTTGCTCGATTTCGGCGACGTACTTATCCGTGAGCTTCTGAATTTCGTCCTGAGCGCGGCGATCTTCGTCTTGGCTCAGCAATTTCTCTTTGAGCATGTCCTTGAGCTCGTTCATCACGTCGCGACGCACATTGCGAACTGCGACGCGAGCGTTTTCAGCCTCATGACGCACGACTTTGGTGAGATCGCGGCGGCGCTCTTCAGTGAGAGCCGGCATCGGCACGCGAATTACCGTCCCGGCAGTGTTCGGCATCAATCCTAGATCCGACTTCATGATCGCCTTCTCGATCACCTGCACCATATTTTTTTCCCAAGGTGTCACGGTGAGGGTGCGCGCATCCTCGATCGCAACGTTTCCGACCTGGTTCAATGGCACTTCGTTGCCGTAGTACTCGACGCGAATGTGCTCCAAGAGGCTCGGATGCGCGCGGCCGGTCCGCAGGCGCTTCAATTCGTTACGCAGCGCGACGACGCACTTCTGCATGCGTTCGGTAGCGTCTTTTTTTACGTCATCCAACATGTTCGTTCCCCTCGCGCACTGGCGGACTCATCCCGCCGCAATTCATTCGCCGATCAATCGCCGTTGGTTACCAGCGTACCGACATCCTCGCCACGCACGATACGCAACAACTCGCCGGGCACAGTTAAATCAAAGACACGCAGCGGCAGGTTGTTATCGCGGCACATCACGATCGCCGTCGCGTCCATGACATTGAGCCGATCCGTCAGAACTTTCTCGAACGTCAGCCGCGTATAGCGAGTCGCCTTCGGATTCTTCTTGGGATCGTCGGTGTAGATGCCATTGACCTTCGTCGCCTTCAAGAGCAAGTCCGCGTTGATTTCAATCGCTCGCAAACTCGCGGCCGTATCCGTGGTGAAAAACGGATTGCCGGTTCCTGCAGCCAGAATTGCCACCCGTCCCTTCTCGAGGTGACGAACCGCTCGGCGCCGAATGTACTCCTCGCACACTTCGTTGATTCGAATCGCCGACATGACGCGTGCGTATAGACCCAGTCCTTCCAATGCATCCTGAAGCGCAAGTGAGTTCATCACCGTTGCGAGCATACCCATGTGATCGCCCGTGACTCGGTCCATCCCGGCACGCGCCAGTCCTGCGCCGCGGAAAATGTTGCCTCCGCCGATCACGACCGCGACCTGCATACCCAGGCTCATCACTTCGCGGATCTCGTTGGCAACGCGCTTGAGCATCCGAGGATCGATCCCGTAGTCCTCCTCACCCATGAGCGCTTCGCCCGACAGTTTTAGAAGAATGCGACGCAGCCCCTGATGTTTCGGGAACTGTCCGGAATCGTTTGCCGAAGTGTTGTCTGCCATGAAGCGCCGCCTACCAATCTTTGCCCATTATAAAGAACCCCGCCGAGGCGGGGTTCAGTTTGCAGATCATTCGATCGCGAGAGCGGTTAGCTTCCGCGGACCTGTTTCATCACTTCGGCTGCGAAATCCTCCTGCTTCTTCTCGATGCCCGCGCCAACCTCATAGCGCAGAATCGAGAGCACTTCGCCGCCTGCCGTCTTCAAATATTGTTCGACGGTTTGCTTGTCGTCCTTCACGAACGGCTGCCCCAAGAGCGTAATCTCACCCAACCATTTGCGGACTTTGCCTTCGATGATCTTGTCGACGATCTCTTGGGGCTTGCCCGCGGTCTTCGGATCCGACTTCGCTTGTTCAACGAAAATCGAGCGCTCCTTGGCAACCTCGTCTGCGGGAACCTCGGCAGCCGAGACGCGTGCAGGATTGATCGCCGCAACGTGCATCGCGATGTCCTTCGCCACGGCCTCGTCGCCGGACTTCATCGCAACCAACGCACCGATGCGTGTGCCGTGTAGATAAGCACCGACGACCGCAGGCGCTTCCACTACGGCGAACCGGCGTACGCCGATGTTCTCACCGATCTTTGCAATCAATGCACGGCGTACTTCATCGACCGTCTGCGAACCCTCCAGCGGACTCGCTAACAGCGCCTCCAACGAACCAGGGTTGTTCTTCAGAGCGAGCTTGGCAACGCCTGCAGCAAAACCCTGGAAGTCCTGTTCGCGAGCCACGAAGTCAGTTTCGCAGTTGACCTCGACGACCGCAGCGCGTTTGTGATCGCCCGATCGCTCGATCACGATGACGCCTTCAGCAGCCACGCGCGTCGCCTTCTTGTCCGCCTTTGCCAGACCCGACTTGCGCATCAACTCAGCAGCGGCTTCCAAATCGCCGTTGGTTTCGACGAGTGCCTTCTTGCACTCCATCATTCCTGCGCCGGTGCGCTCGCGCAGCACCTTTACAGCTTCAGCAGTTACAGCCATGAATCACTCCGCAGCATCAGCTGCTTTGGGGGCGTCGGACGGCTTACGCTTGGTAAGCGCAGCCTTGCGACGCGCCATGAACTCTTCGGGAGATACGTCCGCCTCGACATCGTCGACTTCGGCGGCGACCACAGTTTCCACCTGCTCCGCATCCGGCGCCTTCTCAGCAGGGCGACGACGCGAAGGCGCCTTCTTTTTCACGGCTGCCGTGCGGCCACCGCGACGGGGTGCCGGAGCACCGGCTTTCGCCTTCGGCTTGCCTTCTTCGTCCAACTCGACGAATTCGTCTTCGCCGGCGGGAACTTCAGGCGCCGCCGATCGGCCTTCGAGAACGGCGTCCGCAATACCTTCGGCATAAAGCTCGATGGCACGCATGGCGTCGTCATTGCCGGGGATGACGTAATCCACGTCGTCCGGGGCGCAATTGGTGTCGACAACCGCCACGACGGGAATACCCAACTTCTTCGCTTCATTGATCGCGATGCGCTCGTGGCCGACGTCGACCACAAAGAGCACATCGGGAAGCGAATCCATAGCCTTGATGCCGCCCAAGCTGCGCTCGAGCTTCTCGCGCTCACGACGCAAGGTCTGCGCCTCGCGCTTGCTGTGTTGGTCGAGCGAGCCGTTCTGGGCCATTTCGTCCAGGTCGGTGAGTCGCTTGATCGACTGACGCACTGTTTTGAAATTGGTCAACATGCCACCGAGCCAACGGTGGCTGACGTACGGAGAGCCGGCTCGAATCGCGGCCTTCATGATGGCTTCGCGAGCAGAGCGCTTGGTGCCGACAAAAAGAACTCGGCCGCCATCAGCGACGACCTGCCGGATGAATGCTGCCGCCTCGTTGTAGAGCGGGAGCGTCTTTTCCAGGTTAATGATGTGGATTCGATTACGTTCCCCGAAGATGAATTGCGCCATCTTGGGGTTCCAGAAACGGGTTTGATGTCCGAAATGAACACCCGCTTCCAGCATCTGTCGCATGGACACGCTGGCCATGATCAAGTCTCCTATTGGGGGTTGGGCCTCCACACACCCCATGCGACGACCAACAAGCGGCTATGCGTTTGCTGGCACCCCGTCACATGTGTCGGTGCGTGTGAGAGATTCGTTGCGAAAAAAACGCGCGCTTTATACCATAAACTCCATGATCGTCCAAAAGTTTTTGCCGTGCTTTGAGAGCCGGATTGAAAGCCGGTTTTCGAGCCCAAAAACTCCGAGCAACCGCTCCATTTCCACATTGGCGATCGATCTGCGCGAGGACCTCTGATGCGCGGATTACTCAACTCCCTTCAGCGACGCAGCGACTCAGACTCGGCGCCGCGCCCCACGATTGCCCCTTCCGGAACCATGCAGGCCACGATCAAAACTCCGTCTGAGCAGGAATACATGCGAGCTGCCGGGCGGCTGGCCGCGGATGTGCTCGACATGATTGGGCCGTACATCGTCCCCGGCGTGAGCACCGACGAAATCAATGCGCGTTGTCACGACTACATTGTTAACGTGCAGGAGGCGATCCCTGCCCCGCTCAATTATCGCGGCTTTCCAAAGTCGGTATGCACCTCCGTGAATCACGTGGTGTGTCACGGCATCCCAGGCGACAAGCGGCTAAAGCAAGGCGACATCATCAATGTCGACGTCACCGTTATCAAAGACGGATGGCACGGCGATACCAGTCGTATGTTCACGGTCGGCAAAATCAGTCCGGCAGCACAGCGCCTCATCGATATCACCCACGAAGCGATGTGGATCGGCATTCGCGAGGTCAAACCGGGCGCCCGCGTCGGAGATATTGGAGCGGCAATCCAGCAGTTCGTCGAAGGCCAGCATTACAGCGTCGTGCGGGAATATTGCGGACACGGCATCGGCCGGATCTTCCATGAGGATCCGCAGATCCTTCACTACGGCGAGCGCGGCCGCGGGATGGAACTGCTTCCCGGCATGACCTTCACCGTCGAGCCGATGGTGAATGCCGGCAAGCGACACGTGAAATTGCTCGCGGACGGCTGGACGGTCATCACCAAAGATCATTCGCTCTCGGCCCAATGGGAGCACACAGTTCTGGTCACCGAGAGCGGCGTCGAAGTGCTCACACTCGGAGCGGCCTCGCGTTAGGAACGCGGGCCCCAGGCATGCCGGTAGTTACACCTGACGATTTGGACGAGATCGCAACTTCAGTTAGCGATCCTCACTGGGACTACCTCACCTCTCTCCAGCCAACCCTTACTGCGAACGCCCAAGACATCGCTGCCTTCCGCGGCGCTTTGTCGGAAGGCGACGAGAAGCTCAAACAACGCTTCTTGGACGATGAGCCCGTCGAACGCCTGGTTCGCGATCGAGCACGACTAGTCGATTCGCTACTGCGTGCTGCGTGGACCATACACGTCGGGGAACACGCCAAGGAAATCGACTTGATCGCAGTCGGCGGTTACGGCCGTGGCGAACTCAATCTGTGTTCCGACATCGACATCATGATCCTGCTGCCGAAGAGCGAAAGCTCGCCTTGGCAGTCTTCGCTCGAGCGCTTTCTCACGTTCATGTGGGACATTGGGCTCGAAGTCGGACACAGCGTACGGACAATCGATGACTGCCAAAAGGAAAGCGCCGCGGATGTCAGTGTCGCCACAACACTGATCGAATCGCGCCTGCTCATGGGCCCAGAGCCGTTGTTCGAGGCGATGCGGCGTGCACTGGCACCCGAGCGCGTATGGCCGACTCGAGAATTCTTCGAAGCAAAGGTCGCGGAACAGACAGCGCGCCATCATCGCTATCACGACACGGCCTACAACTTAGAACCGAACGTCAAATCGAGCCCCGGCGGTCTGCGCGACATTCAGACGATCGGATGGGTTGCAAAGCGTCATTTCGGCGCCGATTCGCTCGACGAACTGGTCGACCACGGCTTCTTGAGCAAGAGCGAACTACGCAAACTCAAAACCGCCCAAGCGTTTCTGTGGAAAGCGCGCTTTGCGCTCCACGTATTGACGGGCCGCCGTGAAGATCGGTTGCTGTTCGATCATCAGATCAAGCTCGCAAAGATGTTCGGCTACGAAGATGCGACCTATACGCTCGCAGTCGAACAATTCATGCAGCGTTATTATCGGACCGCGATGGACGTCAGCTTGCTGAACGAAATGTTGTTGCAGCTGTTTCGCGAAGCAATCCTTTCCGATCCGAACGTCCAGCCGATCCCCGTCAATCCGCGTTTCCAGATCCGCAACGATCATTTGGAAATCACGTCGGATGACGTGTTCGATCGTTACCCTTCCGCGATGCTCGAACTGTTCGTGGTGCTCGAGCAGCATCCGCAAATTCGCGGCGTGCGCGCGGGCACGATTCGTCAGCTCACTCGGCACCTGTGGCTGATCGACGAAGAGTTTCGTCAGCATCCGCGCAATCATCGTCTCTTCTTCGAGATCTTGAGCGCGCCCATCGGCGTAACACACGAGCTGCGCCGCATGAATCTTTACGGTGTCCTCGGCCGATATATCCCGGCTTTCGGTCGCATCGTCGGCCGCATGCAATACGACCTGTTCCATGCGTACACGGTTGATGCGCACACCTTGTTCGTCGTGAGCAATCTGCGCCGCCTCGCAATCCCGAAGTACGACCACGAACTGCCCGAGCTTTCGCGCATCATGCAGACCTTGCCGAAACCGGAGCTCGCGTATCTGGCTGCGATTTTTCACGACATCGCCAAGGGCCGTGGCGGAGATCACTCAGAACTTGGCGCAGTCGACGCCGAGGCGTTCTGCTTGGAGCAAGGATTGTCTCGCTACGATGCCCGGTTGGTCGCTTGGCTCGTGCGCAGCCATCTAGTGTTCTCGGTCACCGCCCAGAAGAAAGACATTTCCGATCCGCAGGTCATCCACGAGTTCGCGACATTCGTCGGCGACCAGGCACACTTGGATTACCTCTATGTTCTGACCGTGTCGGATGTGCGCGGCACCAACCCGAAACTGTGGAACAACTGGAAGGCCTCGCTGTTCGCCGAGTTTTATCAACGTACGCGCGAAGCCTTGCGCCGCGGGTTGGAAAGCCCGATCGACAAAGACGAGCTACTCGCTGAAACGCAGCGCAACGCTCGCGAGCTTCTGAAACGCGCCGGCCTCGAAGACCGTCGCATCGACGAGGTGTGGCAGCGCTTTACGGATGCGCATTTCATCCGCCACACCGCCGAAGAGATCGCGTGGCACACGCAGATGCTTGCCGAGCACGACGGGAGCGAACGGTCGCTCGTTTCCGTGCAGCAGCAATCGGGCCGAGGCGGCACGGGCATCGCAACCTACACGCCGCAAACTCAACACAGCTTCGCGCGCACGACCGCCCTACTCGATCAGCTTGGGCTCAACATTGTGGACGCGCGTATTACGCCGACGGACGACGGATACAGTCTCGACGTGTATCACGTGCTAGAAGACACGGGCGCCGAAATCACGGATCGCGAACGGATCCGCGACATCGAGCAACACCTCGCACACGCACTCGCCAAAACCGACGACTCGATCTCCACGGTGACGCGCCGCGCGCCGCGCCAAGTGCGCATGTTCACGACGCCCACGCAGATTACTTTCAGCGAGGACCCGGTCAACCAACGCACGATCGTTGAACTGATTGCGGGCGATCGCCCTGGCTTACTCTCACAAGTGGCGACGGTCTTCATGACTGAGCGCGCTGACATCTACACTTCCAAAATCATGACGATCGGCGAGCGCGCCGAAGACGTGTTCTACGTCGCGGATGAGTCAGGTCATCCTCTCAGCCCGGAGCGCCGCGATCGGCTTGCAAAACGACTCATCGAATCTCTCGACGCCCGTTCATGAACTCAGCTTTGGACCTGTTGCGCCCGTACCCATTCGAGCGCCTAAAGAATCTGCTCGCCGGCGCAATTCCGCCTTCCGATCTTCGTCACATCGCGCTCTCAGTCGGCGAGCCGCGGCATGCGCCGCCGCCTGTGCTGCTCGATGCTTTCACGCGCAACCTGGACAAACTCGGCAGCTATCCCGCGACAGCCGGTCTTCCTGAGTTTCGAACCGCGGTCGCGAATTGGCTGGTCCGTCGCTTCCAACTGCCGAATGCGAGCGTAGATCCCGAAACGATGGTGCTACCGGTGAACGGCACGCGCGAAGCACTGTTCGCCTTCGCGCAGGCAGCGATCTCGCGCGAAAGTGCCCCCCTCGTGGTGATGCCCAATCCCTTCTATCAAATCTACGAAGGGGCGGCCTTGCTGGCCGGCGCGGAGCCGTACTACATGGCCAGTGCGCACGGGAACGCGCACCTGCCTGATCTCGACAGCGTTCCCGCGAAGGTGTGGCAGCGTTGCCAGCTGCTGTTTATTTGCTCTCCGAGCAATCCCACGGGTGCTGTTGCAAGCGTCGATTACTTGCGCCAAGCACTCGCATTGGCGGAGAAGTTCGACTTCGTCGTCGCATCCGATGAGTGCTACAGCGAGATCTATCTCGATGAGAGCAAACCGCCGCCGGGCCTACTGCAAGCTGCGATCGCGGCCGGACATACGCAGTTCGAACGGTGCGTCGTGTTCCACAGTCTCTCGAAGCGGTCGAGCGTGCCTGGATTGCGGTCCGGCTTCATTGCAGGCGATGCGCGCCTGATCAAGCCGTTTCTTTTGTATCGCACCTATCATGGCTGCGCGATGTCGATGCACACGCAGCTAGCGAGCATCGCGGGATGGAATGACGAAACGCACGTGCTCGAGAATCGGCGTCTCTACCGCGAGAAGTTCGCTCGTGCGTTGCCGATCCTCCAGGAAGTCATAGAAGTCAGTGCGCCCGACGCCAGCTTCTACCTATGGCCGAATGTCGGCGACGGCGAACGCTTCACGCGCGAATTGTTCGAACGCAAGAACATTACCGTCGTGCCTGGCGCGTATCTGGCGCGCGAGATCGAGGGCATGAATCCGGGACGAGAGCGAGTGCGCATCTCTCTGGTCGCCACAGTCGAAGAATGCGTGGAAGCCGCTCAGCGCATCCGCGATTACGTCAAGCAACGCTGAAGCGCAACGCTAGGACTGTGAGCGGGTTGCGGCTACCATTCGCCGCCCTCCCTGTAAGCAAGTACATCCATGTCTTACTCAGCACTCACCACCACCATCGAAGGCGCGTTCGAAGACCGCGCGAAGTTCAGCCCAAAGAACGCTCCGGCAGACGTTCGCAATGCAGTCGACGAAGTCATCGCATTGCTCGATAGCGGGAAAGTGCGCGTTGCCGAAAAGCGCGATGGGTCATGGCAGGTGAATCAATGGCTGAAGAAGGCCGTCTTGTTGTCGTTCAGACTCAACGACAACCAACCGATGCAAGCTGGATTCACTCAGTTTTTCGACAAGGTTCCACTGAAGTACGCCGACTATGACGACGCACGCTTTCGTGCCGATGGCGTCCGGGTGGTGCCCCACGCGATCGTGCGCCGTGGCGCTTACATTGCACCGAATACGGTCTTGATGCCCTCTTACGTCAATCTCGGTGCGTACGTTGGCGAAGGCACGATGGTCGACACGTGGGCCACAGTCGGTTCGTGCGCACAAATCGGCAAGAACGTTCACCTCTCGGGCGGCGCCGGCATCGGCGGAGTGCTCGAACCGCTCCAAGCGAACCCCACGATCATCGAAGACAATTGCTTCATCGGCGCGCGTTCCGAGATCGTCGAAGGCGTGATCGTCGAAGAAGGCGCCGTGATTTCGATGGGCGTCTTCATCGGTGCCAGCACCCGCATTTACGATCGCGAACGCGATGAAGTGATCTATGGCCGGGTGCCCGCTGGCGCGGTGGTCGTCTCAGGCTCGCTGTCGGGGAAAGGCGGCAAATACAACTTGTATTGCGCCGTGATCGTGAAGCGCGTCGATGCGCAGACGCGATCGAAAGTGGGGATCAATGAATTGCTGCGGAACGAGTGATGCAGTGATGTGGTGAGGGCGCTTTGCGCGTGAAGGCGGACCTCATCAGTAGTATGAAGAGTCACGCTGTTCACCTCATCACCGTCTTCGTTTCACCTCATTACTGGCTTTGCGCCGTCGCATCTGCTTTGCGATGCCGGAAATCCTCGCCGCTCGCGATGAACTGCACTTGTTCTGCAATGTTTTTCGCGTGATCGCCGATACGCTCCAGGCCCTTGAGAGCAAAGACGGTTTCGATGGTGGCGCCTAGAAAACGTTGATCCTGCATCGCAAGCGTCAGGATCTGACGCAGCGCTGCGGCGAACTCATCGTCGATCTCCGAGTCGCGCTTGCAAACGGACGCGGCTAACGAGCTGTCCGATTCATCTAAGGATCGAACCGCATCGCGCAGCATGGTCGTTGTCAGTTCCGCCATGTGCTGCAGGTAGCGCGCGACAGCCCGAACCGGACCTCGCGGCTCGCCCGTTGCGATGCGAGCAGCGAAGCGTGCGATCTTCTTCGATTCATCACCCGCTCGCTCGAGTTCAACGCTGATTCGCGAGACAGCGGTCGCCATGCGCAAATCCCCAGCAACGGGTTGATGAAGGGCAATGAGACGAAATGCTTCGTGATCGAGGGTGCGTTCGAAATCGTTCACGCGCGCTTCGCGCGATAGCACTACTTGGGCCAGTTGATCATCGCCTTCGAGCAAGGCGCGCGCCGCGGTTGCAACCTGATCGATCACCAAGCCGCCCATCGAAACCGCATGTAGACGCAATTCCGCGAGCGCTCCATCGAAGGCACGAGCCGTGTGGCCTTCGATCGGATCACTAGAGACCTGATTAGCCATAGCGGCCGGTAATGTAGTCTTCCGTCGCTTTCTTACTCGGGTTCGTGAAGATCTTCGCGGCCTCGTCGAACTCGATCAACTCACCCAAGTACATGAACGCCGTGTAGTCGGATACGCGTGCGGCCTGCTGCATGTTGTGCGTCACGATGAGAACCGTGACCTGATCGCGGAGCGTGGAGATCAACTCCTCGATTTTCGCGGTGGCGATCGGATCTAGCGCTGAGGTCGGCTCGTCGAATAACAAGATTTCAGGCGTCGTCGCCAGCGCGCGCGCAATACATAAGCGCTGCATCTGACCGCCCGACAATGCCAGAGCGGAATCTTGCAGACGATCTTTCACTTCATCCCAAAGAGCCGCACCGCGCAGCGCCTTCTCAACCTGTTCCGCCAACGTGGCACGGTTACGAACTCCGCGCAGCCGCAACCCGTACGCAATGTTCTCGAAAATAGACTTGGGAAATGGGTTCGGCTTCTGAAAAACCATTCCGATCCGCATGCGCACTTCGATCGGATCGACCTCCGGACCGACCAAGTTCAGATTATCCGGATGCAAGGTGATGCTGCCTTCGTATCGCGTGTTCGGCTGCAGGTCATGCATACGATTGAAGCAGCGTAAGAACGTACTCTTGCCGCATCCAGAAGGACCGATGAGCGCTGTCACTTGTTTGTCAGCGATCGGAATCGTCAAATTCTTCAGCGCCCGATGCGCGCCGTAATAGAAATTCAGGTTATCGACCGCAGCCTTCACATTGAGTGCACGAGTCTTGCGGGTGTCATCGACGTTGATCGCGATGCGCGGCGCAACGGAGCTCTTGGCGGCTGCGGGCCGCACGGGTTCTTCACTGGACAATTCGCGTTCCTCTAATTGAGGCCGAGTGGATGCTGAAATCGATTCCATGGTTACTCAATGCCCTGGTCAGGCCTGGCGTGCCATTGGCCGGCAACGAAGCCCCCCACGGGTACGCGCACTTTACTGATTGAGCCCTGCACACTCCAGGCTTGTGTTCCCGTGAAGATTGTACGTACGGCCCCCGATGCCATAGGTTGAAGGAGCTATGTGACAGCCTCGTGACAGCGGCCAGGAGCGCTTGCCGCGCGGCACCACGTCCTATATAAGTCCGCGCCTGCTCTCGCCTTCGAATCTTCACGGAGCCGCCATTGTCGACGTCTGCTTCGGCCACTCTTCTTCTCACGCAAGATCTCATTCGGCGCCCTTCCGTCAGCCCAGAAGATCAAGGCTGTCTGCAGGTCATTTCGGAGCGGCTCAAGGCACTCGGCTTCGATGTTGAACGCATGCCATTCGGCCCCGTTGAGAACATCTGGGCGCGCCACGGCCGATCAGGTCCGGTCCTCTGCTTCGCAGGTCACACGGATGTGGTCCCGACCGGTCCTCGTGAAGAATGGCAAACCGATCCGTTCGAGCCCGTTGTGAAGGACGGCATGTTGTATGGCCGCGGCGCGGCTGACATGAAGAGCGGGTTGGCCGCCATGATCACCGCGACCGAGCGCTTCATCGCGGCGCATCCCAATCACACCGGTACGTTGGCGTTCCTGCTGACGAGCGACGAAGAAGGGCCGTCCGTCGATGGCACACGGCGCGTGATGGAAGTGCTGGAAGCTCGCGGCGAGAAGATTACGTGGTGTGTGGTCGGTGAGCCGACCAGCACCGATGCGCTCGGTGACACTGTAAAGATCGGAAGGCGCGGTTCACTGTCGGGCAAATTGACGGTCCACGGGATTCAGGGGCACGTTGCGTATCCTCATCTCGCGGACAATCCGGTGCACGCGGTCGCTCCGGCTTTGGCCGAACTCGCATCGCGCGTTTGGGACAAGGGCAACGAATTCTTCCAGCCAACGACGTTTCAGATCTCGAACATCAGCGCCGGCACGGGCGCACCGAACGTCATCCCGGGCGAACTCAAAGCGCGCTTCAACATCCGCTTTTCCACTGAGCAAACGGTGGAGAAGTTGCAGCAAACCATCACAGAGATTCTGAATCGCCACAAGGTCAATTACACCTTGGAATGGTTCGTGTCCGGGCTGCCCTTCTTCACCGCACCGGGCAAGTTATCCGAGGCGGTGCAACGCGCCGTCAAAGAAAAGGCGGGGCGCAATCCGGAACTCTCGACGACGGGCGGCACTTCGGACGGCCGCTTCATCGCTCCCACTGGTGCCCAGGTGGTGGAACTCGGTGTGATCAACGCAAGCATTCACAAAGTGAATGAATGCGTGCGTGTTCAAGATGTGGACACGCTCTCAGCGATGTACGAGCGAGTGATGGAGTTGTTGTTGGCGCAGTAACAGCGTCACTCGTGAAGGTCACGAGTCACGGGTCACGGGTCACGGGTCACGGGTCACG
>JAEWBG010000034.1 GCA_023391335.1 Pseudomonadota bacterium
TCTGTGATCCGCACAGCCCGTGGCAGCGCGGATCAAATGAGAACACCAATGGATTGCTGCGGCAGTACTTTCCCAAAGGAACCGATCTGTCGGTGCACTCACAAGCTCATTTAGATCGCATTGCCCACCGACTCAACGGCCGACCTCGTGAGACATTGCAGTTCCAAACGCCAGCAGAAAAGCTGGCAGAAAGTGTTGCGCTGATCAGTTGAGCCGGCCGTTGCGTCCGATTTCCCCTCCTAATGATCGGAACCTCCCGACCCGAATCCGAATTCTCTTCGCATAGTCAAACAGGAGTATGACCATGCTCGAGAAGATTCCGTCAGCGGTGGGGCGCGCACTCAAGTCGGTTCATGCTGGTGCAGAAGAGTTGGCGGTTGCGCATACTGAAATTACCGGCGTGAACGCGTCGATTGAATTGGCGAGCTCCGCATTCGAATACAACGGTCGCATTCCTAAGGAATACACCGCAGACGGTGTTGGACTTTCGCCGCCACTGGAATGGCATGGCGTTCCGACGAGCGCTCAAGCAGTCGTGTTATTGATCGAAGATCCCGACAGTCCAACGCCAGCGCCGCTGGTACACGCAATTGTGTGGGACCTGCCGGGCGTCGATGCTTCGCTGCCCGAAGGTGCGCTGCCCACGCAAGGCGACGACCCGCACAGTGCCATGGGCCGCAACTCATATTTATCCGCGACGTATCTGCCGCCCGATCCGCCTCCAGGACACGGCGATCATCGTTATGTCTTCCAGATCTTTGCGCTTGATTACGTTCCTCACTTCGATTCGGCGCCCGGCCGTGCGAAGTTGCTGGAAGCGTTGCGCGATCGCGTTCTCGCGAAAGGTTTGCTGATCGGGGTTTACGGAAGAACTTGACGTCGATGGCGGATCCGACGTGAGTTGACGGTTTACCGTTGACAGTCAGAAGAAGGATTGGCCCGCCGACAGCGGGCCTTCTTACCGCCAACAGCCAACGGTCAACTGCCAACTGGCGTGAGCTGCGCGTGTGAGGTGTGATGTGTCACGGTTCTGGCCTGACGCAGCCCTTCCTGACGCATCGCGTCCTTCATGCCGAAAGGCCTTCCTGATCGCGAAGTGATCCGTCCTTTCTTGTTTTCCATATACCGAGTTGACTATCGAAATAGGTTCCCTCGTTATCGCCTCTTCTCCTAGACTTCGGGCACTCAGTGCGCTGGCACTGTGATGAGAAACCGCGTCGCATACGGCGCACGCAGGGGGTACAGAATGTTTGAGAAATTAGCGCAGGGCGCGGCGGCGCTCGTGATGGCATCTGCGTTCGTGTTGCCGGTACAGGCATCCGAACCGACGAACAACGCGATCATCACCATCCATGCGGATCGTCCCGGTCCGACGATCAGTAAATATCTCTACGGGCAATTTGCCGAGCACTTGGGTCGTGGAATTTACGAAGGCATCTGGGTCGGCGAAAAGTCATCGATTCCCAATACTCGCGGCTATCGCAACGACGTGATTGGCGCGCTCAAGAAACTGCACGTCCCGATCGTGCGCTGGCCGGGCGGCTGTTTCGCAGACGAGTATCACTGGCGTGAAGGCATCGGTCCGCGCGACAAACGTCCTCGCAAGGTGAATACATGGTGGGGCGGTGTCGCCGAGACCAATGAATTCGGCACGCATGAATTCTTGGATTTCGCGGAGCTGATCGGTGCCGACGCGTATGTGAACGGCAACGTGGGTTCCGCCACGCCGCAGGAAATGGCGGAGTGGGTCGAGTACATGACTTCCGATTCGGATTCATCGCTCGCCCAATTGCGTCGCAAGAACGGTCGCGACAAGCCCTGGCATGTAGCCTACTTCGCAGTGGGCAATGAAACATGGGGATGCGGCGGCAACATGCGCGCCGAGTACTACGCGGATTTGTATCGCCAGTACTCCACATTCATCAAAGCCCCGCCGAACAACATGCCGCAGAAGATTGCGAGCGGCGCCAATGGCGATGATTACCACTGGACGGAAGTGTTGATGTCGCAGGCGGCAAAGATGATGAACGCCGCCTCGGTTCACTACTACACGCTGCCGACGGGCCAATGGAAAAAGAAAGGCGCTGCGATCGGTTTCGACGAGAGCGAATGGGCTTCGACGCTCAAACGCGCGCTGCATATCGAAGAGCTCATCAACGGCCATTCTGCAGTGATGGACAAATACGATCCGGAGAAGAAGGTCGCTTTGTTCGTCGACGAGTGGGGTACGTGGTATGACCCGGCGCCCGGAACCAACGGCGCCTTCTTGTGGCAGCAAAATACGTTGCGCGACGCATTGGTCGCCGGTCTTTCGCTAAACGTGTTTCAACGTCATGCCGATCGCGTTCGCATGGCGAACATCGCACAAATGGTCAACGTGCTGCAGGCGATGATTCTGACCGATAAGGAAAAGATGCTGCTGACGCCGACGTATCACGTCTTCGAAATGTATTCCGTGTTTCAGGACGCGACGTTCCTGCCAGTCGATGTGATGACGCCGAAGTATCGTCAGGACGATGTCGAACTGCCCACCGTGGATGTATCGGTGGCGCGCGCCAAAGATGGTCGGCTCTATGCGTCGCTGATCAATCTCGATCCCGAGCATTCGGCAACCATCACCAGCAACATCGTGGGTGTGGATGCGTCGCGGATGGAGGGTCGTGTCCTAACCGCGGATGCCATGGATGCGCACAATACGTTCGATAAGCCGAATGCGGTGCAGCCTGCGTCAATCAAGAGCGTGCGCAAGGGCGACAAGCTGATGCTGGAGCTCCCGGCTAAGTCGGTTGCCGTGGTGGAGTTGATCCGCTAGCGAGAAGGGTGAGGGAGTGCAGGCGAGCGTTACGCTCTCACTTCCTCACTTCTCTAAGGATCGCATCGAGCGCGCTTCTAATTACCGGCGCGCGCTCGTCATCGACGGCGATCCCGTGCTCATCTAATTGCGATCCGCGGAGCTGAATCGCAATACAGGCGTCCTGGATCAAAGTAGCCGACATCACCGTGAGCACTTCGCGGAGCGCTGCGTCTGCGTGAACCGATCGCGGTGAAGCATTGAAGATCGCGACGGGTTTGTAGACGAATGCTTCGGTGCCAACCATCCAGTCGAGTGCATTCTTTAGTACACCGGTGATGCCGTGCGCATATTCGGGGCTGGCGATGATCAATGCATCGCTGGCGCAAATCGCTTCGCGCAGATCTCGTACCGGCTTGGGATCCGAACCTTCGATGTCTGGATTGAACAACGGAATGTTTCCCAAGGACGGATACACCCGGATGTTCATCGAAGCAGGCGCGAGGCGTGCTGTCGCTCGTAGCAGCAAGGAGTTGAGCGATACCGCTCGCAGACTTCCCGATATCCCGAGAACTTGCATACTCAAGGCGCCTGATTGATTTCGCCTTCGCCGACTTTTTCCACCATCGTCTTGATGCCATTCTCGAAGCCCGCACCCGAGCCGTTGTAGTAGAGATAGATCGGCTTTTCGTTGCGCAGCAGGTCGATAATGTGGCCGAAGTTCTCGAGGTGGTAGTGCAACTGCACCTGCTTGTTCACCACGGTGTCGATCGGCAGGTCAGTGCCGTTCGGGCTGAAGATGAGTTGGCCGATATAGTTACCTGCATTCTTGAGCGCAATCCGCGGCGAAAAGGTGTTGGCCGAATAAAGGACTTCGTAAGCATCGACGCGAGTTAGGGCCATGTGGGTCTCCTCCGTAATGCAGCGCGATCGTACTCCGCTGCACTCATGAAACTCCACGGGAAGACAAGGCAATCCGATTTCACACGGAGGACACGGAGACCACGGAGTTTTCAAGGCCGGGCGCGACACACCTCTGCCTGCCAACCGTCAACTGACAACTACGGTCGGACGCAACACAGAGAGCGCGTAGATGATGGTGTGAGCTTCGCGTGACGGAGAAGAAGATTTCACACGGGGAACACGGGGGCAAGGGAGAAAGAGAAGGCAATCAGATTTCACACGGAGAACACGGAGAGCACGGAGTTTTAAAGGCCGGACGCAACACACCGCTGCCCGCCAACCGGCAACGGTCAACTGGCAACTACCGCCGGACGCAACACAAGATGAAGGTGTGAGCTGCGCGTGCAATGTGTGAGGTGTGCTCTGGCCTGCGCGTAGCGCTTGCCTGCCAGTGGCTCCCCTGCCGTTAGGCTTGCCTGCCGACGTAGTCGGCTTGCCTCCTATTTTCTCGTTCCGTCCCGAGTCCCCAGTCCCTATTCCGATCCCCGCTTGGTAACTCCCGCGCGCCGGCCGATAATCCGCGCCCAGAGGTGTCACCATGGGTTCAGATCGTCCCATTGCCGTCGTTGCTGCCGAAGCGGCGCCGAGGGTCAAGCCGTCGAACTATCCGGAGCCGTTTGCATCGCGCATGGCAGGGCGGGTGAAGCGGCCCCTTGGTGATCTATTCGGGCTCTCCAATTTCGGTGTGAATCTGACGACCCTCGCGCCGGGGGCTATTTCGGCCCTGCGGCATTCGCATTCGCGGCAGGATGAGTTCATTTACATCGTGAAGGGCAGGCCGACGCTCCACACCGACGCCGGGAAGACACCGCTCGCGCCTGGGATGTGCGCGGGCTTCAAAGCGGGAATCGGCGATGCGCATCAGCTGATAAATGAGACGGGCGAAGAGGTCGTCTACCTCGAGGTCGGGGATCGCACGCCGGGCGATGAGGGCGCGTATCCGGACGATGACATTCGCGCCGAACTCAGGGAAGGTCGTTGGATGTTCACTCACAAAGACGGACGGCCCTACTGATGCGCGCGTTACTTCTCTTGTTGGCTTGTCTGATGCCTCTTGCGAGTTGTGCGCCGAAGAATGAGCAGGCCGCCGAGTTTCCCTGCGGCGCCAAGCGCTGCCGAACCGATCAGCAGTACTGCAACGTGACGCACGCCGGTAGCGACGGCGCGGCGACGTATACCTGCGAATCGCTACCCCGGCCCGACTGTGCGAAATTGCCAAAAGATTGCAGATGCACCGGCAGCGTCGATGCCGGCCTCATCCTCGAAGAATTCAATCCCTAACGCTGCAACCTAGCGGCGCGCTACCGCGTCAAAAGCGGCAGATGAGCACTTGGCTCATCGAGCGAGGAGATGAAATGGGATTTTTGCTGTTCTTGGTTGCGTGGTGCTTTCTGTTTGCAATCGCGTGGCCAATCGCTGTGCTGCTGTTGGTGCTGCTGCCCTTCGTGTGGCTGATCTCGCTGCCGTTTCAATTGGCTGCAATCGTCGTCGGGGCCATGTTCGCGCTGATTCGTGCCGTGCTGTTCTTGCCGGCCCGGCTGCTGGGATCTCGATAGAAGACAGGATTTCCCCGGGGATCACGGGGTACTCGGGGCAAGAGAAAAAGAGTTGCTCCACGGAGAGCACGGAGCGCACGGAGTTAAGAAGCGCATGTGGGCCTTGGAAGCAGCGGCGCATCGAAAAGCTAATAAGAAGCGAGGAATCGTCATGGCCTACAGCATCACGCGTCTATACGAAGCCGATCGCGACGGCGTGCCGCGAATCAATCTCTACTTGATGAGACTAGTTTGGTTCCTGATTCTGGTGTTCGTCGGACGAGATGCATGGACGCACATTGCCGCGCACCGAGGTCAGTGGGAACCGCTAGAAGGTCTGGCGTGGAGCGTCTGGGCGACGTTCGCCTGCTTCGGATTACTCGGCATCTTTCACACAGTGCGAATGATTCCGCTGATGCTGTTCGAGGTTTTCTACAAGGTGTTCTGGCTTGCGTTGGTCGCTTATCCACTCTGGGCCAGAGACACGCTTGCCGGCTCCGCCGCAGAGGGAATTGCCTATGCGTTCGCATGGGTTATTCTGCCCATCGTCGCTATTCCCTGGCCCTATGTGGTTCGAACTTACCTGTTGGGTGGCAAGCGCCAAGAACTCCAACAGATACAAATTGGGTGAGTTCTTCACGCGAGACGAAGCCGTGAAAAGTGCAGTAGCTTCGTTGCGTCGCGACCAAAGATAGTGGTGGAGCTAAGTCGAAATGGTCGATCCAATATTCCACGGCCGCTGTCTCTGCGGCGCAGTGACTTTCGAGATCAAGGGACCGTTCCAGCGCATGGTGCACTGCCATTGCTCGCGCTGCCGACGCGGTACAGGCACCGGACATGCGACGAACTTGATCGCCAATCCCGACCAGCTGAAGTGGCTGTCGGGAGAGGAGAGCATCACCCGCTTCGATCTGCCTGAAGCGAAGAGCTTTGCGAAGTGGTTTTGCAGCCGCTGCGGATGTCCGCTGCCACGGCCGAGTCGCAGCGGCAAGCTCGTCGTGCCGGCGGGTTCTCTGGATGCAGCGCCGAGCGACTTGCCGATCGACCACATCTTCTGGGGCTCACGCGCTGATTGGGCGTGCGAAGCGGGAGATGCTGCGACCCACGAGACGTATCCCACGTCGTGGTAAATCAGGAAAGAGCCAGTTCCACGGAGATCACAGAGCACACGGAGGGCAAGAAAATCGACGTGACTGTTGCGCTGCGCCGATTCTATTCAGCAATAAAGATGATCGGCAGAGTACCTGACGCATACTTCTGAA
Organism: Pseudomonadota bacterium; assembly: GCA_023391335.1. Classification (GTDB taxonomy): domain Bacteria; phylum Pseudomonadota; class Gammaproteobacteria; order Steroidobacterales; family Steroidobacteraceae; genus Steroidobacter. The sequence continues at coordinate 6,552 of JAEWBG010000034.1, forward strand.
CAGTATGCTCCGTGCTCTCCGTGTCCTCCGTGGAGAAACTCTTAGTCTTTTGGGGTCGCTAAAACCCCCGCACCTTGACGCTGCGGAAGTGCACCTCATCCCCATGATCCTGCAGCAGCAAATGGCCACGGATCGCCTCGCCAAATAGCGGATAGCCTTTGAACTTGCTGTTCGCAACGAGCTTGCGATATTCACGCGAGCCGCGTGTGTACTCGAGGACCTTCACGCCATTGAGCCAATGCTCAACGCGATTGTCGGAATGCGCGACGATGCGAGCGTGCTGCCATTCCCCGACTTTTGGTGCGATCCCGACGTTGGTACGCATCTGCATCCGCGGAATCATGTCGTACAGGGAGGCGAGCGTGCGATTGCCGTTCACGCCTTGTTTTGCGTCCGGGTGATTCTCGTCGTCCAAGAGCTGGTATTCCAGCCAGAGCGGCGCGCTGTGATGCGGATCCGATGCATCCGTCACGAAGTACATGATGCCGCTATTGGCGCCCTTGGTCAGTTTGAACTCGAGCTGCATCTCAAATGAGGCAAACGTGTCGTCGGTGATGATGTCGCCACCGCCGCCTGTCACCACCAGTTCGCCGTTCTCGATCTTCCATCCTGACTTCGGGAATCCGCCGCCATTCACGCTACGCCAACCATGCGTGGTCTTGCCGTCCCATAGCAATTTCCATCCTTGCGCGGCTTCGGCTGGATCGAGATTGTTCGCAATGGCATTGCGAACAAAAATCGGATCGGCCGGTGCGGGTTTCAAGTTCTGTTCTTGCACACGCAAATTGCGCCACATCGTGCGGCGGCCTTGTTCCTCAGGCTTGTTCTTCTCGATCATGTGAACTTGCAGCGCGATGAATCCCTGCGGCCACATGTCATCGATGATGTAAGAGACGGGATAACCGTTGATCCACACGCGCATCGAATGTCCGATGGCCTCGATGCGGTAGTGATTCCACTCGCCGTATTTGTAGAGATCGCCGATCGGGTTCAGCGTGCCGGGATACAGCCAGCCGCGACCCGCTTCGTCGTAAATGCCGCCGCTCCATTCCTTGTCGGACGGATCGACATCCGCTTGATATCCGTGCACTCGGCCATTGCGATCCTTGGGGTCGCTCAGGCTTCGAAACTGCACGCCGCTGTTCGTGGGGCCAACGTCCTGCTTGATGTCGAATTCGAGAACGAAGTCTTTGAAGGTGCGGTCGGTCGCCAGGAACGAGTTCCACTCGTCGATCTTCGAGGTACCGACGATGCAGCCGTCCTGCACTTCGAACTTTGCAGTGCCGTTGAGCTGATGCCAGCCGTTGAGCGTCTTGCCGTCGAACAGCGAAATCCAAGCGCCATTGTCTGCGGCGTGTACCGTGCCGAACGTCAGAAAGGACGCGGCGAACGCAAACCATTGCATCGAACGCACGGCAGCCATCGAAACCCCCACGATGATTCTTGTTTGCGACACACGCGTGTCGCGAGCATGAATATCACGGAAGCTTCGATGGCGTAATCCGTGCTGACGCTTCTTATCCCTGCGCTCGCCGCAGCGCTTTCTCGCGCGGCGGAATTTTTAGCGTGACGCCTGCGCGCACAGCGCTGAGCCGCGGTGCAATTCCGAGCGCAGTGAATGTCTTGACGAGATCGTCTTGCGACTGGCTGAAGTGTGCCCAGCCTTCATGATGAACCGGCACGATGGCCGAATCGCTGAACTTCATCGCGGCCGTCGCCGCATCGTTGGTGTTCATCGTCAAATAGAACGGCCCACGCGCCGTCAATGCGCCGCCCGCAAACAGTATGACGACTCTTGGATTGAACCGATTCGCGACCTCTTGGGTCCCCTCGTACCAAACCGTATCGCCGGTGACGTAGATGAGATCTTCGCCTGTATCGAGGGAGGTCACGACGAATCCAACGACATCGCCGCTGAGTTTTTCGATGCCGACAGGACCGTGACGTGCCGGTGTGGCGGTGATCTTGAGCCTCTTGCCAGCTGGCGTTTTGATGACGCGTTCGTCCCACGGAGCCAAACCGACGACGTTGCCACCTAATCTCTCCGCGCCGATTCTGGTGGTGAACACGTTCGGGACCGTTCGTATCAACTCTCGACCCGAGTTGTCGAGGTTATCCGGGTGTTGATCGTGGCTGACGAGGGCAGCGTCCAGCCGCGGCAACGCCGCGCGATCCAAGCCGGGGTCTTTCAGCTTGTGGAGCGAAATCGCCCCTACCTTATATTCGCCGCCCGCAGCATCGAACGTCGGGTCAGTGATGAAGTAAAAGCCGTCGATATTCACGATGGCCGTGGGGCCGCCCACGTAAGTGACTTCGACAACGGGTGCATCGATCAGCGGCATAGTCTGCTCCGGTGGTTAAGGTGCGACTAAATTACCCACTTGATCTATTCGGAAGCAGTGGCATTCTTGCCCTCCTGGAGGTCAAACGTGCCAAGCCCTAAAACTGCCAAGATACGCATCGCCATACTCTTGGGCGATCGATCCGCCCCCGGGCTGGCTCTGCTCGCGCGCGACGTGTTCCGGCGCGCAAATAGATTGCTTGCCGATGAGCGTTATCAGATCGAGTTCGTCAGCGCGAACGCGAGCCGCCAGAAGCAATTCGACGGTCTGTCGATCGAGACCAAGCCGCTGCGCGGTCGTTACGACTACTTGATCGTGCCGCCCTTCGATGGGTTCACCGAGGATCAATATCCTGATGAGCGCGACGTCCGCTGTGTTCAAGCACAATCGGACAAAGGCACGGTGATCGCCTCTGCATGCCTGGGCGCGTTGGTGCTCGCGTCTGCGGGGATGTTGGATGGCAAGGATGCGACGACACATTGGGCCTGGGCGTCGGTCGCGCGAACACGTCATCCGGCGGTGAATTGGTCGCCGAGCCGCATGATTTGCGATCAACACACCGTGATTACGGCTGGCGGCTATCTTGCTGCGGTCGATTTGGCACTGCATATCGTAGGCAAGACCACGCGCCGCGAAATCGCGCATCAACTCGGTCAGAGACTGCTGGCTGACAGCGTGCGCCAGAAGCAGTCGGTGTACGCGCAGACGCTGATCGATCCGACCGTCGAGCACGAAGAACTCAGTGCAATCGGTAAGTGGATCGATCGCCACCTGGATCAGGCGCTCGATGCGGAGCTGTTGGCGAAACGATGCAACATGAGCCTGCGCACGTTCCATCGTCGCTTCGCGGAAGTGTTCGGAACCACGCCGCGCAAATTCGTCCAGGTCAAACGCGTCGAGCGTGTGCAAGAACTGCTGCGCAAGACAACAAAGAGCATCGAACAGATCGTCAGTGAAGTCGGCGTCAGCGATCCGGTCTCATTTCGGCGCGTCTTCCAACGCGAACTCGGTTTTTCCCCCGCTGAATTTCGCCGCAAACTTCGCCGCGAGCAAACGTACTTGAGCGAGCAAACGCATGCCTGATTCGCCCGGCACCATTTCCGAGTTGCGGCCCGGCCGCTATCGACACTTCAAAGGTAAGGAGTACCGCGTGTTTCGCGTTGCGCGTCATTCCGAAACCATGCAACCGATGGTCGTGTATCAAACGCTGTATGGCGATTTCAGTTGGTGGGTTCGGCCACTCGAGATGTTCACTGAGTTCGTGGAGCATGAGGGCAAGCGGGTGCGCCGCTTTGAGTTTGTCGAAGAGTAGGAGTAACCACGGAGAACACGGAGAACACGGAGAACACGGAGGACACGAAGAGTGGGAGAGGAAGTCGGACGCAACACAAAGAACACATAAAAGTTGCTAGACGGATGACGAGGATGACGGATCGCTGAGCCTCTCGGAGCGCATGCTTGGATGTAGCTTGCGAATCGTGAGCGTCACTCTGGCCCTTCCCCAGCCTTTTGCGGGGGAAGGCTGGGGAGAGGGCGTTCCAAGGTTGACGGCCGTGAGTTGTCGTTTGGGGGGAAGAACGAGCCGTTGGCGAGCTACACCGTACACCTCACCCGCGCACGCACATATTTATTAGGTCTAAAGATTGGATGCCCCCATCCTAGCCTTCCCCCGTGGAGCACGAGGGAAGGGACAAGAACGTGTGGGTACCTACGAAAACACAAGAACAGATTTCTCGGCTCCGGTCATCCTGTCAATTCTGTTCATCCTGTCCAACCTCTTAAGTCTTGCTCTAGTGCGTGACTGGTGACGAGTCAGACGCTGCTTCGACAAGCTCAGCGCGAACGGAGGTAGGGTATTGACGTTCGGTTCTAGATCACCCGAAGCGCTCACGCGACAAAGCTGGCGCTCACTTACTCACATCTTCTATGCGAGCTTTGTGTTGCGTTCGTTCGGATTCGCTCATCCCTCCGTGATCTCCGTGTCCTCCGTGTGAAATCCGATTCTCTTCATCTCGCCGCACTGCGGCGCTTTCAATCCATTTCTGAATCGAATTGTCAGAGGTCTTGTTCTCTGGGAACTCTGTGTGCTCCGTTTGAGATTCCTGTCACCGTTCGATCCGCACTCAGCCGCAACATTAAATCCGCACGCGAGGGCATCTCTTTCAGAATGTGCCGAGTGAGGCGTTCATAGTGCTGCACGAAGCGATCGATTTGCGCATCGCTCATCGCACCAGATGCATCCAAGCCTTGCGATAGCAATCGATCGCGAAGCGCATGCTCTTGCTGTTTACGCCATCCCGCGACGACCTCGAAATTGGGTGCTGCCAATAACACGAGCGCATCGAGGTAGCTGAACAGCGCTTGATACTCCGACGCGAGTCGCTCGTTAGCGTACGTTCGCCAGATGCGATTCGGATCGTCGCGTCGTTCAAGATCGTTGGTGGGTTCAACGAGTTCTTCGGGGAGTTGCGGGCGCGCACCGACGCACCAGCCTTCGAACAACACCACATCCAACGGTGTATCGATATGCGTCCAGATCTCTGGCGGGGCACGATCATCGCAAGCCTTGTCAAATCTTGGCACGAGGAACGCTTGCTGCTGCCGGGCTCGCTGCAACAGATCGATGCCCAATTGGACCTCATGCGTGCCGGGTACGCCGCGCGTTTTCAGCAGCGGGTGCACCTTTGCCGCAAGGGCGGCACGATCCGCAGCCGACAGGTAGATGTCGTCCAACGCCAACGTCGCCGCCCGCAGACCGCGTTCGCCCAGGATCGAAATCAGTTGATCGCAAGCAGTAGACTTGCCGCTGCCCTGTGCGCCGCAAATGCCGACGATGTACGGAAATCGCTCGCGGGTCCGTAACCTCTCCGTCACGAACTGCGCGATGCAACGGGCCGCCGGGGTGATGTCCATGCGCGAATCATAGTTCGCGCCGATCTTTAAGTTCGCGTGAGTTGCATAAGGAGTCGAGATGCATCGCTGGTTACCGCTGCTGATTTTGGTCGCGCCGTTCGCTCACGCGGAAATCCATCGGCATCAGGGCAGCGACGAAGCGCTCCCGACCGAACGCTACATTCACGTGGTCAGCGAAGCGGAATCTCCGGTCGAAAAGCAATACATCAAGGCAAAGGACGGTCTCTACATTGCGGCGGCGATTCGCAAGCCAAAAGGCGCCGGCCCATTCCCGGCCGTGATCATGTTTCACGGTGCGCCCGGCGGGCGCGGAATGGAGCAGCTCGTGGGCTGGTCGCGCGGCGATACCGGCGGACCGGTTTGGGAACGTCTTCTAAAAGAGGGATTTGTGGTCGCCGTCGCCGACTACCGCGGCGGGGATTGGAATACGGTCAACGTACCGTCCAACGGGAAGTTCGCGACCGCCATCGACGATGGGCTTGCAGTCATCGATTATGTGAGGCAGCTCTCATTCGTCGATCCGAAACAGGTCAATCTTTACGGGGTCAGTTTGGGCGGGAATCTGGTGATGTTCTTGGTGTCCAAGGATCCGGACATTCACGCTGCGATCCTGGGTGCGCCGGCGCCGATCTGGTTCTTGGGTGCACAGCGTTCGAGCGATCCGCTCGACTTGGCCAAGATGCAGCCGGATGCGCAGGTGGCGCAGAGCAATATCGAGCCGATCCGCGCTCCGATGCTGATCATGGTCGGTACGGAAGATCGATTGCTGCCGATCGATACTCAGTTGCACGACTTGCTCGCGAAGGCAGGCAAGCAGGTGACGATGGATGTTTATGAACACGGCTATCACGACTTCGTTCTTGGCCCGCAAGGCCAAAAGCGCCCCGATCTACAACGCGGCGAGATTTTATTGCCTGGTGCGTTGAATGCATTGGACCGCTCGATTCAGTTTCTAAAGAACCCACACTCCATTCACTGATATGTCCGATTCAAACCGACTGCATCGATTCGCGCGTGTGCTGATTGCGGCGCTGACGCTTATTTCTGCCGCTGCATTCGCCGAGCAGGGCCCCGTCAAACGCGATCATGTCGTCGTCGAGTTGATCACCGCCGACAAAACCGTCCTGCCCGGTTCGATGGTCTTCGCTGGATTGCGAATGAAGCACGATCCGGAATGGCACACCTACTGGCGCAATCCCGGCGATTCGGGGCTCCCTACCAAGCTCACGTGGACATTGCCTGAAGGCGTCACGGCGTCAGACATCGAGTGGCCGGCGCCGCATCGAATCGACATCGGCGAACTCGTGAACTTTGGTTACGAGGGCGAACTCGTTCTGCCGGTGAAGCTGGAAATTCCCGCAACCGCGAAAGTCGGCGAGAAGCTGCCGCTCGCAGTGAAAGCGAGTTGGTTGATCTGCCGCGAGGAGTGCATTCCGGGTGAGGCCTCTTTAGACGCGTCTGTCACAGTCGGTAAGGCTGCAGAGCCCGACGATCGTTGGACGGCGCTCTTCGATGCGGCGCGCGCGGCGCAGCCATTGCGTTCGACGTGGGAGACAAAGTGGGCTGAATCGGGCGAGAACATCGACATCGTCGTCGATGATCTTGGCAGGCTCAAAGACATCAAGCACATCAATTTCATTCCTGCATCCGGCACGTTCGTCGCGTACGCGAAGACCACCATCGAGCGCATGCAGAACGGCAAGCTGCACATTCGCGCGCCACTGAGCGACAGTTACGAAAAACCAACCGACGACGTTGCACTGCTGCTCGCCGATGGCGATCACCACGTGTACGAAGTGATGGCGAGCGAAGGTCCGGTGGATCTCGCACCGAGCGTAACGCCTGCAACCCAAACAGCACCCGTCAGCGCACCGCAATCGCATCTCTCGGCATTGATCGCGCTGCTGTTCGCATTCGGCGGCGGCATCTTGTTGAACCTCATGCCGTGCGTGCTCCCGGTGTTGTCCCTCAAAGCCTTGGGACTTGCGGAGCATGCGCACGATCGCAAGCGCGCTCGTGAACACGGGCTCCTATATATGTGCGGCGCGCTGGTCTGCTTCCTCGCGCTCGCCTCAGTGTTGCTGGCCTTGCGCGCAGGTGGCGAAGCGCTGGGCTGGGGCTTCCAGCTGCAAACGCCGTGGGTCGTGGCTTCGCTCGCGATGTTGATGATCGTCATGGGCCTGTCCATGTCGGGCATGTTCGAGCTCGGCTCGAGCTGGATGGGATTCGGCCAACAGCTCACGGAGGGCACGAGCCCGCGCAGCGCATTCTTCAGTGGCGCGTTGGCGGCTATCGTCGCGAGTCCTTGCACTGCGCCGTTCATGGGCCCGGCACTCGGGTTCGCGATCACTCAACCTGCGCCGATTGCGCTGGGCGTATTCGCAGCACTGGCGCTGGGTTTGTCATTGCCGATCGTGTTGTTGTCCTTCGCGCCTGGTTTGGGGCGTTGGTTGCCGAAGCCCGGCGCATGGATGGAACGCTTCAAACAATTTCTGGCGTACCCGCTTTACGCGACCGCCGTGTGGTTGCTGTGGGTTCTGGGTAATCAGACGGGGGCCGATGGCATGGCGCTCGCGATGTTGGGCGCGATTGCGCTCGTGTTCGGCATTTGGCTGTGGAATCTCACGACAAAGAGTTGGGTCGCGCGTGTGGTTGCCTTCGCCGCGATGGTCGCTGCAGTGGCAACGCTGTTCTCGCTCGATCGATTCAGTGTTGCCGAAGCCGCGGCGGCGAACGAGTCGGCGGGCTCGGAGAACGCTCGGGCCTGGGAGCCGTGGACACAGCAGAAGCTGGATGCATTGCGTGCGAAAGGCGAACCCGTACTCGTCAACATGACGGCTTCGTGGTGCATTACTTGCTTGGCGAATGAGCGGGTGACGTTGTCGTCCGATACCGTAAAGAATCGATTGCGTTCGGCGGGCGTGGCATATCTAAAAGGCGATTGGACGCATCGTGACGCGGAGATCACCGCGTACCTTGCACAGTTCGGGCGCAACGGCGTGCCTTTGTACGTTTTATATCCTCGCGGCGCGGGTGCACCCGAAGTGTTGCCGCAGATCTTGACTCCCAACATCGTAGACGAAGCTTTACAACGCGCGACTTCCGCTTCGGCTAGTGTGGCCTCGACACGTTAGCGGGAATTCGCTGCATCGTTGGCCGTTCCCGCACCCGCCAAAGCAAGTGTGAGGAGTCGACCATGCGCCATTCAGTGCTTGCGGCTGCCGCCGCCTTAGCCTTCGTTGCTCATTCAACTGCATTCGCCGACGCCAAGATCGGCGAAGCTGCGCCGTCCTTCAACCTCATGGATGCGAGCGGCAAGACCCGCTCGCTGGAAGAGTTCAAAGGCAAAACCGTCGTGCTCGAATGGAACAACCCTGAGTGTCCGTTCGTGCGCAAGCACTACAACGCCGAAGTGCGCAACATGCAGACGCAGCAGGCGAATGCGACCAAGGACGGTGTCGTGTGGCTCACGATCAACTCGGGCGCACCCGGCAAACAGGGGCACTTGGATGGTTCCGGTGCGAAAGAAGTGATCGCCAGCACGGGTGCGAAACAGACCGCCTACTTGCTCGATCCGTCCGGCGATGCTGGCCGCGCTTACGGCGCAAAGACCACGCCACATATGTTCGTCATCGACAGCAAAGGCATCGTGCAATACGCGGGCGGCATCGACTCGATCCCAAGCGCCGACGTCGACGACATCTCCAAAGCGACTCAATACGTCCCGCAAGCCCTAGCGGATTTGAAGGCGGGTCATCCCGTTCGGGTGACGACGTCGGTGCCGTATGGGTGTTCGGTCAAGTATTAGAACTGTCACGGGG
>JAEWBG010000038.1 GCA_023391335.1 Pseudomonadota bacterium
CGCACATGGATGTGCCAATGCCGCGAGAGCCAGGACGGCGAGAGCGGCCGAACCCGATTCTCCTTTACAGACCCAAGTCTGTCCGGTAATTTCCCGCGCCGTGAAGCGAATCATTAAACGCACGACCACCATTAAGCGATGCCCAGCGGGGTGTCCTGGCGGTTTGCGCGCGTAACGATCGCAAGAACCGAATCCAAAGGCCCCGCCGGAATCCGACGGGGCCTTTTCGTTTGTGGCCCCTGAGCGGACCGGTCCTACTTAGAGGAAATCGCATGTCCGCCAGTCCTGCCGCAGCTTCGTCGCAATCGCGACGTGTCCCCAACTTACGTTCGCCCGTGGTCGCCGTCGTCGGTGCGACCGGCGCAGTGGGTGTCGAACTGATCCATTGCTTGGAGCAGCGTAAGTTTCCACTCTCGTCCCTGCGCCTGTTTGCGTCCGCCCGTTCCGCCGGCAAGAAAATGAAGTATGCGGGACGAGATGTCGTGGTCGAAGAGCTGACCGAAAGCGCACTGGAGGGCATCGACGTCGCATTGTTTTCCGCGGGCGGTGCCACCTCGAAAAAGTTTGCTCCCTATCTTGCGGAGCGCGGCACGGTCGTGATCGACAACTCGTCGGCGTTCCGCATGCGCGATGACATTCCGCTCGTCGTGCCCGAGATCAATGCAGGCGCGGTCGCGAATCATCCGAACATCATCGCGAACCCCAACTGCGCGGCCATCATCAGCATTACGCCCCTATGGCCCATTCATCAGGTCAATCCGGTGCGGCGGTTGATCCTATCGACGTACCAAGCTGCTTCGGGAGCGGGAGCGGCGGCGATGGAAGAACTGCAAGAGGCCACGCGCGCTCACCTGGCGGGTCAAACGTACGAACCAAAGGTGCTGCCGCATCCGTACGCGTTCAACGTGTTTAGCCACAACACGAAGATCGATCCGGCAACGGGCTACAACGAAGAAGAAGCCAAGGTCATTCAAGAGACCCGCAAGATTTTCGGCGCGCCGAATTTGCGAGTGTCCGCAACGTGTGTGCGCGTGCCGGTGCTTCGTGCGCATTGCGTTTCGATAACGGCCGAGTTCGAGCGCTCAATTACGCCAGATCAGGTCCGGGAAATCCTGAAATCGGCACCGGGCGTTAAGCTCGTCGATGACGTCGAGCGCAACTACTTCCCGATGCCGAAGGATGCGTCAGGCCAAGACGCGATTTTGGTGGGCCGCATTCGCCAGGATCTGAGCGATCCGGATGGCCGTTCCATCTCCATGTTCGTTGCAGGCGATCAGCTCTTGAAGGGTGCAGCACTGAACGCCGTGCAGATCGCCGAACTTATCTGCCGCTGACAAGCGCCAAGCGAGGAGGACGTGACGTCCTCCTCGTCTCACAGATCTTTGCTTGAACTGGCCAAGCCTATCGGGGCAGCATCGGTTACCGGTAACACGCAACTTGAACTCTGAGGCGATTTGCGTGACTAATCGGCACTGCGGAATGCGGGGGATGCAAGGTCCGCGGCACAGATTCGATTCCTTTTCGATAAGGCAGTGATATGAAATTGAAATGGCGGCGGCTAACTGCGCTCTGCGTCGTTCTGAGCGCGTCTTTGTCATCTCATGCTGCGAGCGACTCCGCGCAGCTCAAATTGAATGACAAGGAATACTTCACGACACGAGGGCTCGACGTTCTCGTCTTCAGCAATTGGTACGACGGCAACTTCAGCGATTCGAAAATCGCCGGCATTGAATTGATTCATCATGGCGTGCGCACGGCGACGAACGGCGATGTGCGTCTGAGCCCGACTCCGGAACAGTGGGATCCAACGCCGACACTGAAGGCGCGCAATGTCGACAAGAAGACCGGCGCCATCGATGCGCGACTTGCGTATCCGCAATACAACTTCGAATACGTCATTCATGCCGAACCCACAGCCGCTGGCATGTTGTTCCGAGTCGTGCTCGACAAGCCTTTGCCCCGCGAACTCGAAGGTCACGCGGGATTCAACTTGGAATTCCTCCCTTCGGCTTACTTCAGCAAGACGTACCTGATGGATCAATCGAGTGGCGCGCTGCCGCTGTATCCGTCCGGCCCCACGTCGCGCGATGACAAAGGCAATCCTGTGCGATTGCCGATCGCACAAGGACACACGCTGACGCTCGCACCCGAAGACGTGCAGCGGCGTGTGACGATTACGTCGAAGACTGCAGAACTCGGCTTGTTCGACGGTCGCAATCAAGCGCAGAACGGTTGGCTGGTCGTACGCAGTCTGCTTCCTTCCGGTCGCAAAGGTGCGGTGCTCGAATGGAATTTGCAGGCGAGCACGATTCCGAATTGGACACGCCCCGCCTCGATTGCGCATTCGCAGGTTGGCTATCACCCCGATCAAGCGAAGGTCGCGATTATCGAAACCGATCCCAATGCGAGCGCGCCTGCTTCAGCTCGCCTCTTGAAGATCGGCGCGGATGGCAAAGAGACCGAAGCATTCAATAGCGCGCCGAAGCAGTGGGGCAACTACTTGCGCTATCGCTACTACACGTTCGATTTCTCTCAGGTACGCGATCCCGGCTTGTACGTGATCGAATCGGCGGGTCAGCGCACTCATACGTTCCGCATCGCGAATGACATTCTGGCGACGGCATGGCATCCGACTCTGGATGTGTATTTCCCAGTCGCGATGGATCACATGTTCGTGAATGAAGCGTATCGCGTGTGGCACGGGCTCTCGCACATGGACGACGCGCGTCAGGTGCCCGAGAACAAGGAGCACTTCGATTTGTACGGCGAAGGTCCGACGAACGATTCGCCTTTCAAGGCAGGCGAGCACATTCCGGGCTTGAACATCGGCGGCTGGTTCGATGCGGGCGACTTCGATCTTCGCACCGAAACTCACTATGCCGTCGTGCGCTCCCTCGTCGATTCGTGGGAGCGCTTCAAGCCGACGCGCGATGAAACGACCATCGACGAGGACAAGCGTCGCGTGGAAATGCATCGTCCCGATGGCACGCCGGATCTGATTCAGCAGATCGAGCACGGCACTCTGTATCTGCTCGCTCAATACCGGGTGTTCGGCCACGCGATTCCGGGCGTTGTCGAGCCCGATCTGGGTCAGTACACGCACCTTGGCGATGCAGCGAGTAAGACCGACGGCAAGGTCGACGATCCGAACGATCCGAACTCGCCGCACGACGATCGCCTCGCGTTCACGACGGCGACTACGGCCCTGAATTACGGATCTAGCGCTGCATTGGCGGCAGCCAGCCGCGCGCTGCGTGGCTACAACGACGCGCTTGCGGATGAGTGCTTGAGCACGGCGAAGAAGGCGTGGGCGTTCGAGCATGGACGCACGCCGAATCTGTTCCACATCGGCAATACGACGGGCGGCAATGTCGAGGACGAGGAATTGCACGCCGCGGTGGAATTGCTGATCGCGACGCGCGATCCGCAGTACGCCAAGCGTGTGGGAGAGTTGTGGCCGGCGATCGAGAAGCGATTCATGTGGAATGCGTCCGATGTTGTGCGTGCGATTCCATACATGGATGCCGGCTTCGCGACGAAGGTTCGCGCGCGCGCTGAAGCGTATAAAGCCCAATCCGCCGAGATGCTGAAAGAGAATCCATTTGGTGTGCCAATCACGCGCGGCGGATGGGCAGGCAATGGCGCTGTCGTTGGTTTTGCAACGAACAACTACTACCTGCACCGCGCGTTCCCAGATCTGTTCGACAAGCAAGCGACCTTGCAGGGTCTGAATTATTTATACGGCACGCACCCCGATTCGGACATTTCGTTCGTGTCGGCTGTGGGCACGCACTCCAAAACAGTTGCTTATGGCAATAACCGCGCCGACTTCACCTTCATTCCGGGCGGTGTCGTTCCGGGCGTATTGATCCTGAAGCCAGACTTCCCAGAAAACAAAGAAGACTGGCCCTTCCTTTGGGGCGAGAACGAGTACGTGATCAACATGGGATCGAGCTACATCTTCCTGGTGCACGCTGCCCAAGAGCTGCTGAATGAAAAGTAGTGATGAGCTAACCCTCCGAGGCCGTGGCCAGCGCCACCATCGCATGGCTGCGGCCTCCAGTTGGCATTTGTTAACGCTGCATTAGTGTGAAGCACGTATTATCCCGGCGGGGGATCACCGACACGGGAGACCGACGTGCACAACAAGAAATGGTACGGGTTCCTGCTGTTCGCTTGCTGCTTAAGCGGGCCGACAGCATGGAGCGCGGCAGTTGGGGAATTTTCCGATCATCAGGATGTGGGCGCCCCAAAGAACGCGGGCACGACCACCTACAACGGCGCGTCGCAGGAATATCGACTCACTGCGAGCGGCACCAACATGTGGGGGACTCGCGACGAGTTCCAATTTGCGTTTCGCAAGATAAAGGGCGACTTCATCGTCCAAGCGCGCGTCGAATTCGTCGGCGCGGGCACTGATCCGCATCGCAAAGCAGGTTGGATCGTACGTCGCAGTCTCGATGCCGACTCGCAATACGTCGATGTCGCTCGACACGGCGAGGGCCTCACTTCGCTTCAATACCGTAAGCAACAGGGCGGGGTGACGGAGGAGCAACCTCAACCGGCTGCGAAGGGCTCCGATGTCCTGCAGTTGGAGCGTCGCGGCAACACGTACATTCTTTCCGCTGCGAAATATGGCGACACGTTCACTGTCGCGCAGATCGCAGACTTCGATCTCGGCGAAGAGCCCTATGTGGGGCTGTTCTTGACCGCGCACAATCCAGAAGTGATCGAGCAAGCGATCTTCCGCGACGTGCGCATCATCAAGCCAGCGAAACCGGACTTCGTGCCCTACAAGGATTACATCGGCACTCGTTTGGAAATCCTGGATCTCGAATCCGGGCATCGCCAGCTCGTTTACAGCTCCAAGCAACCGTTCGAAGCGCCGAACTGGATGAACGACGGCAGCGCATTGATCTTCAACAGCAGCGGCGGTGATCCGGAATATCGCGGCCGGCTGTATCGATTCGATCTCACTACGCGCCAGCCGACTCGTATCGACACGGGCTTTGCGATTCGTAACAACAACGATCACGTCCTTTCATTCGACGGCACGATGATCGGTATCTCCGATCAAAGCACCGACGAACATCAATCCACCGTCTTCACGCTGCCCGTGACGGGCGGCACACCGAAGCGCATCACGAAGTTCACGCCGTCGTATTTGCACAGCTGGTCGCCGGACGGCAAATACCTGGTCTACACGGGTGGACGTAAAGGCAACTTCGATATCTATCGAATGCCCGTCGACGGCAGCGGCAATGAAGTTCGCCTCACAAAGGATGCGGCATTGGACGATGGTCCGGAGTACAGCCGCGACGGCAAGTACATCTACTTCAATTCGACGCGTAACGGAAAGATGCAGATCTTCCGCATGAATGCCGATGGGAGTAACCAGCAAGCACTCACCAATGATGGGTACAACAACTGGTTCCCGCATTTCTCTCCGGACGGCAAATGGATTTCGATGATCAGCTATATCGACGAAATCTCACCGACGGATCACCCGTACTACAAGCGCGTGTACCTGCGTTTGATGCCTGCGGAAGGCGGTACGCCGAAAGTGATTGCCTATCTGTACGGTGGCCAGGGCACGATCAATGTGCCTTCGTGGTCGCCGGACGGCAAATCCTTAGCTTTCGTCAGCAACTCAGATATGGAGTGACGGTCGACGGCGGTGCACGAGACGTTCGTGTGCCGCCGCACGTCGCAATGGCCGATGCGGTTAGAACAAGAGGTCACAATCATGAATGATGTCTCTCGCCGATCTTTCATCGCTCAAACTGCAACGGTTGCTGCTGCAGCGCCGCTCCTTGCGAGCAGCTTAAGCAAAGCGGCCGCAGAATCGCCCAAGAAGAAGTTGGGATTTGCTCTGTGCGGACTGGGCAGTCTCAGCACCCATCAAATCGCTCCAGCCTTGCAGAAGACGAAGAACTGCCGTTTGGCGGGCATCATCACGGGCACGCCTGCGAAGGCCGAGGAGTGGAGCGCGAAGTACAACATCCCCAAGAAGAACATCTACAGCTACGACACGATGTCCAAAATGGCCGACAACCCGGACATTGACGTGGTGTACGTGGTCACGCCGAACGCATTGCACGCTCGAGATACGATCGCTGCAGCGAAAGCGGGCAAACACGTCTTCTGCGAAAAGCCGATGGAGATCTCCACGGAAAAATGCGAGCAGATGATCGATGCGTGCAAGCAAGCGAACCGGATGTTGGGAATTGGATATCGCTGTCAGTTCGAGCCTAATCACCTGGAGTGTGTACGCCTCGCGCGTTCGAAAGAATTCGGCGATCTGCGCATCATTCAAGGCGGATTCGGCTTTCAGATCGGCGATCCGGCGCAGTGGCGATTGCACAAAGCCCTCTCCGGCGGCGGCGCGCTGATGGACGTGGGTATTTACGTGCTGCAAACCTCGCGCATGTTGACCGGCGAAGAGCCTATATCTGTTTTCGCCGCCGAAACGAAAACCGATCGCCAGAAATTCGCCGAGGTCGATGAGACGATCACATGGCAGGCAAAATTTCCGAGCGGCGTGATCGCGAATTGCACGACGACGTTCAAGGTTAATGGCCTGCAAGGATTCCGCGCGTTTGCGGAAAAGGGCTGGTTCGGTTTGGACCCTGCCTACTTTTACAACGGCATCCACGGCGTTCGTAGCGATGGCAAGGAAATCAACATCCATCAGGACGATCAATTCGCCGCGGAGATGGATGACTTTGCACAGTGCATCATGGACAAGCGCCAATCGAAGGTCTCAGGCGAAGAAGGTTTGCGCGATGTGCGCATTCTGATGGCGATCTATGAGTCGGTGCGTACGGGGAAGGAAGTGAAACTGGGGTGACGAAACGTGGATGGTGGTTCGGGGATCGTGGGTCGCCGAACCCCGAACCCCGAAGCCCGAACCAAACGGCGGGTTTCTTCAGTGCAAAATTGCCGCTACAGCGGCCACCTCTATGCCGGTGCGATTTCACGCCAACTGTCTGCTGCATTCTCATCGGTCCTGATCGAGAATGGCGCTCCGTCACCTCGGAGTCGCGAATATGTTGCAGCTCTACATCGCCAATAAGAACTACTCCTCCTGGTCGCTGCGCCCTTGGGTGCTGATGCAGGAGCTGGCGATTCCTTTCGAGGAAAAGCTGCAGCACTTCCTGCCAGGTTCGAGCTACACGGCGTTCAAAACATTTTCGCCGAGCGGAAAAGTGCCGTGTCTTGTCGACGGCGACATCGTCGTGTGGGACTCACTTTCCATTGCGGAGTACGTCGCCGAAAAGAATCCGCGAGTCTGGCCTGAAGATCGCGGTGCGCGTGCTTGGGCGCGCAGTGCGGCAGCCGAGATGCATTCCGGTTTTGGCAGCTTGCGCGAGCAATGCGGTATGAGCTGCGGCATTCGCGTGAAGCTTCATCAGATCGGGCCCGATTTGCAGCGCGATCTGGATCGACTCAGCGAACTTTGGAATGAGGGTCTGAAGCGATTCGGCGGCCCGTTTCTGGCAGGCAAGGCGTTCACCGCCGTCGATGCGTTCTTCTGCCCGGTCGCGTTTCGAATCCAGACGTATGGACTGAAGTTGGACGATGCGTCGCTGCAGTACGCTGCTCGCCTTCGCGATTTGCCTTCGATGCGATCGTGGTATGAGGCTGCACTTCGCGAAACGTTCCGCGATGAACCTCATGACGAAGATACGCGTCGATACGGCACGTGGCTGCAGGACTTGCGAGCGGGTTGAAGCAAGACGCAACACATAGAGCACAAAGACATACAAGGAGCACATAGAAAATCATTTTTGTGCTCTGCGTTTATCTATGTGCTCTTTGTGTCCGTTTGGTGATCTTTCAGGAACTGCACGACAGCATCGAGCACCCAGCGCGATTGCGAGCCCAATCGGGACGGCGTTGTGCGAAGCGCTCCAATCCGGGTTGATCATCGTACGGCTTTCGCAGCAGTTCCAGCAGCTCGTGAATGCCTTGGTAGTCCCCGCGTTCGGCGCGATCGATCGCTTCTTGTGCCAGGTAGTTGCGAAGTACGTAGCGTGGATTGACTCGATTCATTTGAGCTCGACGCTCGCTACGCGATTGCTTTTCCTGCTGGGCACGAAGAACGTAGCGTGCGATCCAGGCGACGAGTGCGGGTTCGCCGGCCAGTCGCTTCTCTTCATCGTAGTACGCGTCCGTGAAGATCGAGACGTCCGGATTCTTCAGATCCAAATCGGCGAGTGTGCGAAAGAAAATCGTCATATCGACTTCAGTGGCTTGCATCCATTCGTGCAGCTCGTGAACTAACTGCAGATCCTCATCTGAGGACGCGCTGAAACCGACTTTCGCGCCTAGCGTTTTTCGGTATTCAGAATTGAATGTCTCGGCATAAAGCTGTAGTCCGGCGTTCAAAGGCGATTCGTCGCCAAAGGCAGGGAACAGCGCGTTGGCAAGCTGCGCCAGATTCCAATACGCGATCTGCGGTTGTTGGCCAAAGCGATAGCGGCGAGTCTCCGCATCGGTCGTGTTCGGGGTCCATTCGGGATCGAAGTTGTCGATCCAGCCGTAGGGGCCGTAGTCGATCGTGAGTCCCAGGATCGACATGTTGTCCGTATTCATGACGCCATGGACGAATCCAACTCGCATCCACTGCACGACCATGATTGCCGTGCGCCGACACACTTCGGCAAACCATGTCGCGCGACGCCCTGGAGTGCTTTGTTCGCGCTTGACGATTTCTGGAAAGTCGCGGTCGATGGTGAAATCGATCAATCGCTCGAGTAATTGCACATCGCCGCGTGCGGCGGGTAACTCAAAGTTGCCGAATCGAATGAAGGAAGGCGCGACTCGGCAAACGATTGCGCCCGGCTCCTCGCGCGGACGTCCGTCGTAGAACATATCGCGCACCACCGATTCTCCGGTGAGTACCAGGCTGAGCGCGCGGGTCGTTGGCACGCCCAAGTGGACCATCGCTTCGCTACAGAGGAACTCGCGCACCGAAGATCTCAGCACCGCGCGGCCATCGGCCGTGCGCGAGTACGGAGTGGGGCCGGCGCCCTTGAGCTGCAGCTCCCAGCGTTCGCCTTTGGTGGTGACACGCTCTCCGAGTGTGATGGCGCGACCGTCGCCTAGTTGTCCGGCCCAGTGGCCGAATTGATGGCCGCCGTAATTAGCAGCGTAAGGCTGCATCTCTTCATGCACGCGATTGCCTGCGAGCAATTCGGTGAATTCGGGACGCGCAATTTGGCTTTCGCATTCGAGTAGCTCAGCGACTTCTCGCGCGTACGCGATGAGCCGCGGAGTCTTAACCGGCGTCGGCTGCACCAATGAATAGAGCGCACCGTGCACCTGACGCGGATGCGGATGGCCGCTGTGGTCGCCCGGGAGCAAGCGAACGAATGTGTTTTCGAGCTGCATGGATGGCAACAAAATCAAGATCCAGTACTTTCACATAAGCAATGCCGCATCGGGCAGAAGGTTGCAACGCCAGCAAATCGTGGACGTGTCGTCGATGCTGCCACTGTAAGAAACTGCGACGGATGTCACGAGAAACGAAGCAAGCTAATCTTGCAGCGTTCGCGAGGTGCGCGAAAGACGACGAGGCTGAACGGTGGTGAAGAGAAGTCTATGGCTGGGGTTGGTGTCGTGCATCGTCGCGTTGACGTCGTTAGCCGCACAAGCAAAGAGCTCGGGATACGACCCTGATGCTGACCCGTTCGATCAATACCAGGCGGCCATCGCTCAGGCACAGCATGAAGGCAAGTTGGTTCTGATCATTGCAGGCGGCGATTGGTGTGGCTGGTGCAAGGCGCTCAACACGTTCATCACGTCCAACTCCGATATCGACGCTGAGCTGCACAAAGCTTTCGTCGTGATGAAGGTGTATGTCGGCCCCGATAACTACAACGCCGACTTCTTCGATCAGCTACCGCCGGCGCGTGGGGCGCCTCACTTTTGGATCGTCTCACCTGAACGCCAGGTATTGAGCTCAGAATCGACGACGCAATTCGAACGCGGCCGCAAGGGCTACGATCGCCAGGAATTCCTGGATTTCATCGCACGTTGGAAGCGTCAGGCGCTCGCGTTGAACGAACGCCGACGCGATGAGAACCGAAGCGGCGGCTGAATCGGCCGGTGAATCAGTTCAGGAGCTCGCTCAATGAGCGAGCCAGCCGTTCACTTCCTGCAGGTCATCGACCGAGAGCGAACCGGCCGCTAGCTTTAATCGCAGCACGTTGATGATGTAGTCGTAGCGGCTGCGATAGTAGTTGGTCTGCGCTTCGAACAGACGACGCCGGGCATCCAACACATCGACTGTCGTGCGCGTGCCGACTTCGAATCCAGCTTCAGTCGCTTGCAGCGCTGTTTGGCTCGACTCCAATGCCTGCTTTAGAGCTTGCACGCGCGAAATCTCGCTGATGACGCTCAAATAAGCATCGCGTGTTTCGCGTTCGGTGTCGCGTGCCACTCGCTCCGAGCGTTCGCGTGCAGCACGGTGCTGATACACACGCTGGCGCACTTCCGAAGATACGGCGCCGCCGCTGTAAATCGGAAACGTAACCTGCACTCCAACCGAGTCGATCGTCGTGTCGCCGTCAGCCGGCGAGGTGGATCCGGGTGTGTCGCCGCGCCGACTGACTTGGTCGCCGCGATCCTTCGACCCAGTCCGCTGGGCATACAAATCGATGGATGGGAGATGGCCGGATCGCGCTGCATCGATGTCTTCGCGAGCGATGTCGGTTGCCAACCGCGCCGAAAGAACCGAGAGGTTCTGATCTAGCGCTGCCGAAACCCACTGTTCCTCGTCGGCTGGGGCAGGCGCTTGTAGCGGCATGTCATCTTTGGGCTCGGCGAGTGTGTCGACCGTGCTGCCACCGGTGATTTCGCGCAGATACTGCTGGGCCGTCGAAAGGCTGCGCTTAGCCGCAATCAGATCGGCCGAGGCTTGATCGCGCGCTGCGCGAGCTTCTTGAACGTCGGTGATCGCGATGAGGCCAACTTCAAAACGCTTGTTGGCTTGGTCAAGTTGGCGCGCGAAGGCTTCCAAGTTCGCCTGTGCTGCCTTCAGCGTGTCTTCCGCCGCGAGCACGTCGAAGTATCTTTGCGCGACGCGGGACAGCAGGTCCTGCTGTGCCGCCTTGTAATCGACCTCGGCCTGCGCAACCTGCCTGTCGGCGCGGCGCAGCGCGGCCCAGCGGTCCCAGCGGAACAGGGTTTGGGTCAAGCGGACCTGATACTGCGTGCTCGTCGGTTTGGATTTGATATTCAAATTCACCGGCACGACGACGTTCGTCGGAAACCCATTCTCATCGGTGACGGCACTGAGCTGAGTACGGTTGATGTCTTGATCGCTGCGTTCGATGCTGCCCGCGGCGGTGAGTTGCGGCAGCAGCCCGGCGCGCGCCTGGGGTTTGGCTTCCATGTTCGCAAGCTTCGTTGCCTCCGCTTCGCGGATCTGCGGATCGGCCTGCAGCGCTTGCTGATAGACCTCAACAAGGTCCGCACCTTGAGCTGAGGCGGTGAGAACGGAAACGCCGAGAGCCAGCAGAATAGACGCGCGTAATGTCATTGTTTGAATTCCAGACCGCATTTCAGTGCGGCGAATTGAACACGTGATTCAGACGGTCACCCAGTGCAACCGCGGCACGCTCACGGCGTGTTCTTGCTTGGACGCTTCAATAGGTCGGAATGGTTGCATCCAAATCGCGCGACCACGCAAGAATTCCGCCCGCCAGATTGACTGTCTTGAATCCTTTTTGTTGCAGAAATTTTGCGACTTCGAAGCTGCGCCGGCCCGACCTGCAGAGCACGACGATCTCTTTTGCTGGGTCGAGCTCACCGATGCGATCCGGCACTTGTCCCATCGGGATGTGCAACGCGCCGGCTACGCTCGCCACGCCGAGTTCCCAGTCCTCGCGAACGTCAAGCAATGTGAGATCGGCACCGCCATCGCGACGAGCCACAAATTCAGCGGGGGTAATTTCCGGGATGCTCATAGCGTGCTCAAGGGAAGATCGGCGAATTGCGGGTTGTTGGCGGCCAGCAGCGCGCCGGCCGCCGCCAATTCAGAAGACGAATGCCGGCGGTCGTGCAGCGTGAATCAAAGGATCGATGACAGTTTCGAATCGGCTCTCGCGTTGCCACTCGCGCTCGCCCATCCGAGTCACGAGCCACGCCTCCATCGCGGGACCCTGACCGACCACGGCGAACAGTCGGCCGCCGGGTTTCAGTGCGCGCTGGAAACGCTCGTCGTACACGGGGAGAGAACCCGTGACGACGATGACATCGTAGGTGGCCGGCTCATCCAACTTGGTGCCATCGCCGATTTCCACGGCGACATTATTTGCGGCGGCTTTCAGCAGATTGGTGCGTGCGAGTTCCGCCAGTTCCGGAATGATCTCCAAAGTGCGTACCCGCGAACCGAGCCGGCCCATGCACGCCGACAAGTAGCCGCTGCCGGTGCCGATCTCGAGCACGATGTCGTTGGGGGTGATGGCAACGGCCTGGAGCATTCGGCCATGCAGGCTCGCCGGAAGCATCGTTTGGCCGTGAGGCAGAGGAATCGACGAGTCAGCGAAGGCGAGCGAGTGAAACTGATGCGGTACGAAGTTCTCACGGCGCACCTCGCGCATGGCGTTGAGCACGTCGTCGTTGAAGACGTCCCAAGCACGCACTTGCTGTTCGATCATTTGCTCGCGGGCAGCTTCGAAGTTCATGCGAAATGGCCGTTTTGATGCGAAAAGGAGGGGCGCAAAGGGTACGGAGTTTACTGTCGCGCGACAAGATTATGTTCCCGGCGCTTTTCCGCATCGCTCGTCCAGCAAACGCCGGAATTGTTGACACGTTCGCGGCGTCAGCGCCCGATCACTGCGGACAGTGTTTACAATTATGGTCAATCATCGCAGCAGGCCTTCCTTAGTCCGATATGCTCTGCGCACGAGAAGCCGACGCACTCGTCTGCGCTCTTTGCCCTGATCGGGCGCTTTTCCGGACGAGTAGCCGTCTTACGCGATAAGGCCGTGTTGCGAATTTCGCGAGCACGCAATTTAGGGGATGAAGGACAAGTTCGGCGGGTCGATGTGAGTGCCCTTTCAGGGACCCTGACTATTTCGCTCGTGATCGCAGTATTGGTGCTGCTGATCGCGCTTGTCTGGAGAGAACGCAGAACCGCAGTTCTCAATCGTGCTGCCAAGCAACTGGTCGGTATCGTTGCCCAAGGCAAATTCTCAGAGCGCGTGCGTGTAGGCGGGCAAGCTGCACCGTTCGCCGAAACGGCAAATCGTTTGCTGGAGCAGATGGCGATCAAAGAGCTGCTCATTGGCGAACGCGAGCGTTCGCTCACCGGCTTGCTCGAAGGGTTGCACGAAGCCGTAGCCGTGCATCGAGACACAATCGTGTTCGCAAACGAGCGCTTTGCGGTGTTGGCGGGCGCAGGCGATACCGATCTGCTCATCGGCAAATCCATGGCCGATTTAGTTCATCCCGACTACACCGATTTGGTTCGCGATCATCTGCGCCGCATTCTGAGCGGCGAGCCTGGCCTCAAGCATCTCGAGATCGAACTGCGTCCCCAAAGCGAGCAGAGCGCGCGCATCGAACTGTCGGCGGTCAAGATCGACTATCAGGGCGGTCCGGCGCTGTTGCTCACATTGGTCGAGATGAGTCCACGCGCGTTCACGGTCCCCGGCGCGTTGGGGCGTAGTCGGCCCACCGCCTGGGAGACGCTCGATTCGCTCGGTGAAGGAGTGTTAACCACCGACATCAGTGGGCGTATCGACTACATCAATCACGCCGCCGAGCAATTGACGGGTGTTCAGGCTGTCGACGCGCTGGGCAAGACGATCACGGACATCATTTCGCTGGTCGACGAAGGCGACCGTCGCTCTCTCGGCGATCCCGTGCGCTTGTGTCTAACCACACAGACGAAGGTCACGGTGGGCCGTCGCGGCATGATGCTCGCACGGGGCACGAACGCCGAGCGTTCCGTCGAACTTACTGTGACGCCTCTGAAGGGCCCGAAGGGCGACATCGTGGGGACGGTCGTGGTGCTGCGCGATGTCAGCGAGTTGCGCGGCCTGACGCGGCAGATGTCCTATCAGGCGAGCCACGATGCGCTGACGGGTCTGGTCAATCGACGCGAGTTCGAACGGCGGCTCGAGGAGGCGCTTGAGCAAGCGCATACCACGGCGACGCGGCACGTCCTGTGCTATCTCGATTTGGATCGCTTCAAAGTGGTGAACGATAGCTGCGGCCATATGGCAGGCGACGGCATGCTGCGTGAAGTCGCAGCATTGATCAAAGAGACAGTGCGCGATTCGGATACCGTCGGTCGATTGGGTGGCGATGAGTTTGGATTGCTGCTCACCGGTTGTCCGCTCGAGAAGGCCCGTCAAATCGCAGATGACGTGGTCCACAAGGTGGGCGACTACCGCTTCGTCTGGAAGGACAAGATTTTCAACATCGGTGTGAGCGTCGGACTCATCGAGATTTCGCGCGAAAGTGGCGCTGCAGACGAATTGATGAGCGCGGCGGATTCGGCCTGCTACGTAGCGAAAAAGCAGGGGAGCCACGTGCACGTTTACTCCGCGCGCGATGAAGCCATGGCTCGGCACCGCGGCGAGATTCAGTGGTTGCAACGCCTGCAGTCCGCCCTAAAAGAAAATCGGTTCGAGCTCATGGCTCAGCCGATCGTTGCGACGGGCAATCAATCGACACCCAATGGTCCGGCGCTCGAAGTACTCTTGCGGCTGCAGGATGACACGGTGCCGGGCGGTATTTCGCCGGTCGAATTCGTCAGGGCAGCAGAGCGCTACCGCTTGATGTCTGAGGTGGATCGCTGGGTTGTGCAGACAGCGCTCACTGCACTCGGTCGCGGTGGAATTCGATTGCCGGATCAGCGCAGCCTCGCGATCAATCTATCCGGCCAAACTATCGGCGATCCGCAGTTCTTGGAATTCGTCGTCGATACGCTCGATCGCACGGGTGTGTCGCCGAATCAATTGACGTTTGAAGTCACCGAGAACTCGGTCATCACCAACATCGAACATGCGCAGCGCTTCATTGGCGTGCTGCACGGAATGGGGTGTCACTTCGCGCTGGATGATTTCGGCCGCGGACTTTCCTCGTTCGGCAATTTGAAGAACCTGTCCTTGGATTATCTCAAGATCGACGGATCGTTCATCCGTAATCTAGGCGCGGACTCGGTGAATCAGGCGATGGTGGCGGCGATGATCAAGCTCGCTCGGACCCTGAAGTTCCAGGTCGTAGCAGAGCAGGTCGAGGATAGCGGCGCGTTAGAAGCAGCGCGCCAGATGGGCGTCGACTTCGTACAAGGGTTCCACCTTGGACGGCCTCAACCGTTAGCTCGTGTGGTTCGGGTTGCGGGCTGATGCGCAGAGAAGAGTGATCTCCACGGAGGGCACGGAGATCACGGAGGAGTGGAATCGAACAACGTTCAAGGCCGAAGAAGGCCACCGAATCCAAATGCCTGCCGCACGAGCGCTGCGCATCTGAGCTAAAGGCGGTCATCGTCACTCAGATAGCGTGAAGGGAACCGCTTTCGCGGTTCCTCTCAAATCATCGCTTTTTTGCTCCGTGCTCTCCGTGTCCTCCGTGGAGACAATCTCTTCATTCTTAGAGCAACGGCACTAGAAGCAGCGCCACGATATTGATGATCTTGATCAACGGATTGATCGCAGGGCCCGCAGTGTCCTTGTACGGATCGCCGATCGTGTCGCCCGTCACTGCAGCCTTGTGAGCTTCGGAGCCTTTGCCGCCGAAGTGTCCTTCTTCGACATACTTCTTGGCGTTATCCCAAGCGCCGCCGCCTGTGCACATTGAGATTGCGACGAACAAGCCCGTCACGATCGTGCCGATGAGCAATCCGCCGAGAGCACGCACGCCGGCACCAGGTCCCATCAACGCGTTCATGCCGAAGGCCACGACAACGGGTACGAGAATCGGCAGGAGCGAGGGGACGATCATTTCTTTGATAGCCGCGCGCGTGAGCAAATCCACTGCCCGCGAGTAGTCGGGTTTGCCGCTGCCATCCATGATCCCTTTGATCTCACGGAACTGGCGGCGCACTTCGATCACGACGGAGCCTGCTGCACGGCCAACGGCTTCCATTGCCATCGCGCCGAAGAGATAGGGCACGAGGCCGCCGATGAACAACCCAATGATGACGGCGGGATCGGAGAGGCTGAAGGCCTCCAATTTGCCCGCTGCTTCCAGGTTGTGGGTGTAGTCAGCGAACAGCACCAGTGCGGCCAAGCCAGCTGAACCGATCGCATAGCCTTTCGTGACTGCCTTGGTCGTGTTGCCGACCGCGTCGAGTGCATCGGTAATGTGGCGCACGTCGTGCGGCAGTCCAGCCATTTGAGCGATGCCGCCGCCGTTATCGGTAATCGGTCCATACGCATCGAGTGCGACCACCATGCCCGTCATCGAGAGCATCGCGGTTGCAGCGATGGCGATGCCATAAAGACCATCAAGGTGAAATGCGCCCCAAATTGCCGCGCACACAGCCAACACGGGCCATGCAGTCGAACGCATCGATACAGCGAGACCGGCGATCACGTTGGTTGCGTGGCCGGTTTGCGAGGCCTCCGCGACGCGTTGCACAGGTTTGAATTCGGTCGCCGTGTAGTACTCGGTGATCCAGATCAGCGCGGCTGTCAGTAGCAGCCCGATGACAGCACATCCGAACAAGGCCGATGCCCGATCGCCCATCATGGCTTTGGACACGAACCAGAAAGCGATCAGCGCCAACACGCCCGACACACCGGTGCCGCGGTACAGCGCATTCATAATCTTGCCGCCCTCGGAAGCCTTCACGAAGAATGAGCCGACGATCGAAGCGACAATCGATACCGCACCGAGCACGAGCGGATACAAAACGAAGCTGATTTGAGGATCGCCGCCTGCGGTTTTGAAGAGCAGCCCGCCCAGCACCATGGTGGCCACGATGGTCACTGCGTAGGTCTCGAACAGGTCCGCTGCCATGCCGGCGCAATCGCCCACGTTGTCGCCGACGTTATCCGCGATCACCGCAGGGTTGCGAGGATCATCTTCAGGGATACCGGCTTCGACTTTGCCGACGAGGTCCGCGCCGACGTCTGCGCCCTTGGTGAAGATGCCGCCGCCCAAGCGCGCGAAGATCGAAATCAATGAGCCGCCGAATGCGAGACCGACCAACGAGTGCAGCGCGTGAGCATCGCCCACATGCGAGCGCAGCAGCGCGAAATATCCAGCGACGCCGAGCAAACCAAGTCCGACTACCAGCATTCCGGTGATCGCGCCGCCGCGAAACGCAACCGCCAGGGCAGGGTTCAGACCGACGCTTGCTGCTTGCGCCGTGCGCACGTTGGCACGAACCGAAACGTTCATGCCGATGAAACCGGCGACACCGGACAGGAATGCACCGACTGCGAAGCCGCCCGCTGTGGCCCAATCGAGAGCGAATCCGAGAACGATGCACAACACGACGCCGACGACCGCAATGGTCGAGTATTGTCGATTCAGATACGCCTTTGCTCCGGCTTGGATCGCCGCAGCAATCTCCTGCATGCGAGCACTGCCCGCAGACTGGCGATTAATCCATCCAACCGAGAACGCACCGTACAACACGGCAAGAACACCGGACGCAATCGCGAGCCAGAGCGCGACATCAGTGGACATGAAATTCCCTCCCGAACCGGGCAGTCGTTGTATGCAGTTGATTGTTGAAAGCAGTGCGGAAAGCTGGGCGCACTAACATGCGCCGCAGCCAAAAACTCGAAAACTTGCGCTCGGCGAGTCCAACCGCGCTCATCCGCCGGCGTTTGCAAAAGAATACAGACGCCGGCTGATGAGAGTTATCGACGATGGTCGAATGCGCGTAAGCGCCAGTTTTCCAAAGCAGTTCCGCCTCAAAAAGGGGCGGGACTATAGCACAAAGGGGGTGCTCAACTTCTTCTTCACCGGCGCGTTCTTCAGCACCACGTATTGCGGCAGACCATCCTTGTAGGGTGGATAGTCTTCGCCCTTGATGAGAGGCGAAAGATATTTGCGCGCCTTGTTCGTGATGTGGAAACCATCTTCTGTAATGAAGTCGCGCGGCAACATTTTTTCCTTGTTCGCGACGTCTTGAAGCTTGGCGATTCCCAGTTTCCATTTGTACGGTTTGTCGGAAGTACGCACGATAGTTGGCATCACTGAATTGTGGCCCTTGAGCGCAAGTTCCACTGCTGCCTTGCCCAACGCATACGCCTGCTCGACATCGACCTTCGAAGCGATGTGCCGAGCAGCACGTTGCAGATAGTCGGCGACTGCCCAGTGATACTTGTAGTTCAGCTTCGACTTCACGATTTGCGCCACGACGGGTGCAACGCCGCCGAGTTGTGCATGACCGAACGCGTCGCGCAGACCCGCATCCGCAAGGAACTTGCCATCTGCATTTTTCACGCCTTCAGAGACGACAACGGCGCAGTAGCCGTATTTCTCGACGCACTGCTTCACGCGCGCGCAGAATTTCTCTTCGTCGAACGTGATTTCTGGGAACAGGATGATGTGTGGCGAGTCGCCCGCTTTTTCGGCAGCGAGGCCACCGGCGGCGGCAATCCAACCTGCGTGACGCCCCATCACTTCCATGATGAAAACCTTGGTCGAGGTCTTGGCCATCGACGCCACGTCGAATCCCGCTTCGCGGATGGACACTGCCACGTATTTCGCGACAGATCCGAAGCCGGGGCAGCAGTCGGTCAAAGGGAGATCGTTGTCGACGGTCTTCGGCACGTGGATTGCTTGCAGCGGATAGCCGAGCTTCTCCGAAAGCTGTGACACTTTCAGGCAGGTGTCTGCAGAGTCGCCGCCTCCGTTGAAGAAGAAGTAGCCGATATCGTGCGCCTTGAACACTTCGATGAGCCGCTCGTATTCCTTCGGGTTGTCGTCGAACTTTTTGAGCTTGTAGCGCGCCGAACCGAATGCGCCCGCCGGCGTGTGGCGGAGCGCGCGGATCGCGGCAGCCGATTCTTTCGTCGTATCGATCAGCTCTTCGTGCAAGGCGCCCACGATGCCGTGGCGGCCGGCGTACACCTTGCCGATTTTGTTCTTGTACTTGCGGCAGGTTTCGATCACACCGCACGCAGAGGCATTGATAACGGCGGTAACTCCGCCTGATTGGGCATAAAACGCATTGCGCGGCGCTGATTTCGGCATGAGTGGCGACCCTCGTTGAGTTTTGGGGGGCGGAAGAATACCTGTTTAGAAACGACGCTGGGACGTCCTGTCACCATCGTCGTGGCTCAAGCCAAAAGGCGTGACTTTTGTCTTTCGCTCGCCACCGGCGGCGGCGGGCACGTCCGTGTGCCTGGATAGAAACGACGCTGGGACGTCCTGTCACCATCGTCGTGTGCTCAAGTCAAAAGGCGTGACTTTTGTCTTTCGCTCGCCACCTTTCGATTCCGCATTCCGCCCATTTCCCGGCGCGCGTCTTTTCTGTAGGGTAGCGGCTCCAAAAATCCAAGGTCCAAGCAAGGGCGTAGGCCCGATGCTCAAGGCCACGAATCGAATGCGGATCTACCTACGGCGTGGCTGGCAAACGTCGCCGCATTGATCGTTACCCAAGGCGCTTGGCTACTGCTTTTTTCTTCCGAGGCTATCGAAATGCGGATTGTGTTGCTGGGGGCGCCCGGATCGGGCAAAGGTACGCAAGCACAGCGGTTGCAGGCGAAATACGGTGTGCCGCAAGTCTCCTCCGGAGACCTTCTGCGCGATGCAGTCGCGCGCGGTACTGAACTGGGACTCAAGGCCAAAGCCGTGATGGACGCCGGACAATTGGTATCCGACGACATCGTGCTCGGCCTGATTCGAGATCGCCTTAGCCGCGACGATGCTGCGAAGGGATTCATCCTCGACGGATTTCCACGCAACATCGATCAGGCCAATTCCTTGTCGAGCCTGTTGCAGGAACTCGGCCAGCCTTTGGAGGCCGTGTTGCTGCTGGATGTCCGTCGCGAAACACTGATTCAGCGTCTCGCTGGCCGTCGCATTTGCCCGAAGTGTGGAACGGTTTACAACGTCCACAGCATGCCTCCCGGCGCTACGGGCTGCTCGAAAGATGGTGCGGAGCTGTATCAGCGGGCAGACGATAAGGAAGAAGTTATTGCCAAGCGCCTGGAAGTGTACGAACAGCAGACGCGTCCCTTGGTCGAGCACTACACCGCGCAGGGCCTCCTGCGAGTCGTCGCGGGCGAAGGCGAGTTGAACGAAGTATTCGAGCGCATGGAAGCTGCGGCACTGGCGCAGCCGGTGCCCACCAGCAAAGTGAAAGTGACTCGCAAGTCTGCTGCCAAGACTGCGGCTGGCACCGGCAAGAAAAAGGCTGCAGATAAAACAGCCGCTAAGAAGCCGGTGAAGAAAGCTGTCCAGAAAAAGGCTGGGAAGAAGAAAGCCGGCAAGAAAAAAGCGACGGCAAAGGGTGCGAAGAAGGTCGCACGCAAGGTGGTTGGCAAATTGAAAGCCAGCACGAAGAAGGTGGCGCGTGCCAAGGCGGCGAAGAAGCGCAGCAAGCGTGCGAACAAGAAAGCGGTCAGGCGTGCGCCAAAGCCCGCGAAGCGCCAGGCCCGCAGCAAAAAGTAACGTCTACACCTTCGCGAGCAGCGCTTCTGCGATGGCCGCCTGACGCCAACCGTGCGTCAGGTGGTCGCTGCGACCGAAGTACACGAGTTGTTCGATGTCGCGCCGCGTCGCGAGCAACTCGGGGCTTACTTTCAGCTCTTCGGCCCGGCGTCGCACCGTTGTCATCAATCGCGTGACTTTTGCTGTCTGCTCGAGCGTCGGGCGGAACATGTTGGCGGTCTCTTCATCGCGCGTCGACAAACCTTGTTGCACAAGCTGAAGCAGTTCATCGCCGCGTTTGCGAACCAATCCCGGCTGTAAGCCGCGCAGTTTCTCCATCTCCTCGATGCTGGTGGGAAGACGCTCGGCGATTTGCCTGAGTGCGTCGTCCGGAAGAATCCATCCGCGTGGCTTGTCGTGTTCGACGGCCATACGTTCGCGCCACTCGGCCAAAAACTTCGCCGTGGCCCGCTGTTGCGGCTCCAAGCGATCGAGTCCTTTCAGTCGACGCCAGGCCGCAGACGGATCGGTTCTGTACAGCGCAGGCTCGGTGAGTTCCGCCGCTTCTTCAGCTTGCCACTCGGCTCGATGGGCAGCTTGCAGCTCATCGCGCAGTCGCAGGTACAACGGTGCGAGAAAGCGCACGTCATCCGCTGCGTACTCCAGCTGATCGGAACTCAGCGGACGCTTGGTCCAGTCGGCGCGTGTATGTCCTTTAGGCAATGAATGACCGAGTCGTTCTTGCACGAGCGTGCCAAAGCCGACTTGCGCAGGAGCGCCCAACAATCCGGCGGCCACTTGCGTATCGAAGAAGGGGCCCGTCAGCAGCCGCTGGCCGCCCGCTAGCGAGAGGACTTCGAGATCCTGACGAGCTGAATGCAGGACCTTTACCCGCGCCAAGTCGCTGAGGAAGCTCCACAGCGGATCGAGATCCAAGTTCGTCAGCGGATCGACGATGACGCAATGCTCGAGCGTCGCGAGTTGCAGCAGGCACAATTTGGGAAAGTAGGTGCTCTCGCGCATGAACTCCGTGTCCAGTGCGACGAACGGGCTCGATTCGAAGATGCGCAAGTTGTCGCACAACGTCGCGTCGTCCGCGATGTAGACGTAGGAGTTCGTCATCGCGGCGCCTTGGAGGATCTGGCCGTGTACAATTTTGCGGACTTCGCATTCATGATGGGTGCGGCATTATAGGTGCTGCATCGAGCACTTCCCGCCGTAAATCTCCACGCACGCTGAAATTCGGACCTTCATGCACGTTCACATTCTCGGTATCTGCGGCACCTTCATGGGAGGCATCGCGGCGCTTGCGAGAGCGCGTGGTCATCGAGTGACCGGATCGGATCAGAACGTGTATCCGCCCATGTCCGAGCAACTGGCGGCGCTGGGCATCGAATTGATCAACGGGTATGACCCGGCACAATTGGCATTGAAGCCCGATGTCATCGTGATCGGCAACGTCATGAGCCGCGGCAACGCGCTCATCGAGGCCGTGCTCGAAAGCGGTATTCCGTATACGTCAGGCCCGGAGTGGTTGTCTCGGTACGTGCTGGCTGATCGTTGGGTGCTTGCGGTTGCCGGCACTCACGGCAAGACGACGACCTCGAGTCTGCTGGCGTGGATGCTGGAATACGCTGGTTTAAAGCCGGGATTTTTGATCGGCGGGGTACCCGGAAACTTCAATGTCACCGCACGGCTGGGCGAGGGCAAGTACTTCGTTGTGGAAGCCGACGAATACGACACCGCGTTTTTCGATAAGCGCGCCAAGTTTGTTCATTACCGCCCGCGCACTGCGATCCTAAACAATCTTGAGCACGACCACGCCGATATCTATCCGGATGTGGCTGCCATTCAATGGCAATTCCACCAGTTGCTGCGCATGGTGCCGCGCAATGGGCTACTCGTCGCAAACGCAGGCGATGCCAATGTCATGCACGTCATCGACATGGGATGTTGGACACCGGTCGAGAGATTCTCGGGTACGGTGCACAGCGACACTGCCTGGTACGTTGCGGCTGAGCCGGGGGGCGACTTCAGTCAGTTCACCGTCGTCGAAGGGAATCGCGAGATCGTGAACGTGGAGTGGAGTTTGCTCGGTCGGCATAACGCGGAGAACGCCCTCGCCGCGATGCTCGCAGCACGACACGCTGGAGTTGACGTCGAGACTGCGGCCGCCGCACTCAAAGAGTTCCAAGGTGTGCGGCGAAGGATGGAAGTGCGGGGCAAGGTGAATGGGGTCACGGTATACGATGACTTTGCGCATCATCCGACGGCCGTGGAAACAACCATCGATGGATTGCGCAGGAAAGTCGGGCGCGAGCGAATCATCGCAGTACTGGAACCTAGATCGAACACCATGAAGCTGGGCACGCATCGCGACGCACTGGCGCATGCTCTGCAGGCAGCGGACGTCGTGTGGCTCTACCAAGGGCCCAGCGTGCAGTGGGATGTAGCCGGTGCGGTCGCATCGCTCGGCGAGCGCGCGCATGTCGCGAAGGATCTGGATCGCTTGGTTGCTGAGCTAGTTCGAGAAGCGAAACCGACGGATCACATCCTCGTAATGTCGAACGGCGGTTTCGGCGGTATCCACGGCAAGCTTTTGCAGGCGTTGCGGGAAGTGAGGAAGTGAGGAAGTGAGGAAGTGAGGAAGTGAGGAAGTGAGGAAGTGAGGAAGTGAGGAAGTGAGGAAGTGAATCTCACCTGGTTACGCTTGCGCGCTGTCGCTGCGACGTGAAAGCCAGAAGAACCCCACGATGATGACGACAAACCAGATGGCCGCTGCCCAGCCAATTACGCCATCGTAGCTGCCGACCAGAAACGCATATTCGCTCCCGCGCTCGACTCGGGTTTGATCTCGCAATAACGCGATCGTTGTCACTCCGGCTGCGTGCAGCCCGATGGTTGCCGCTATCGCTCCAGTCCGGGCACGAACCACGGCCAAGAAGACCCCGAGTGCGAATAGCGCACTGAAAGAATCGGCGAGCGCGAGTGGATCGGCGTACCGCTCGAACAAGCGACTGAGCACCACGAAGCCGTCTTCCCAGGAGACCTGGTGGGCCGCAAGGCTCAGTTTGCCGCCGAGGAAATGCACGGCGGCGTAAAGCAGACTTGGGGCGATGATCGCAGCCAGCTTTCCCGATTGCCGGCTTACGGCTGTGAACAGTGCGCCACGAAAAAATGTCTCTTCTATGAATGCCACGGCCAGCCCTGAGAGAAGGGCACCTGGGATCGCCTGAGCCACCGAACCGGCACCGCCCGAGCGCAGCTCGCGAATATCCAACCCCAACAGCATGACGATGAGCGGTGACATCAATGCGAACCCGACCAGCCACGCGGTGAGGAGCTGCAGCAGAAAGCGTCGCTGCGGCAGTCCGTAACCGAGCGCGTCACGATCGGCGAGTCCAAGCTTGCGCGTCAGCAAGATCAACCCTATGAGCGCGAATAGCATCGCCAAGCGATTCATCACGCGATGCACCGGCTCGATGGAAACCAAACTCACCAGCCACCAAGCCGGATAGGTGAAAGCGGCAGCCGCGATCAGTGCGAGCGCCATTAACGCGACAAAGAGCAAAAAATTTCGCATGAGGTAAACGAAAAAGATTGGATAGCGAGCACGGATTTCTCGACGAACGCGCAGATATCGGCACATGTGAGCGGGCTGGCCATCTGTACAGTTTGTTGCAGCCGCCTCGATCAATTCGTCCGCAGGCGTGGCCCACGAACTAGGAGATTCACATGGAGCAATCTACGGCTCAGTCGAGCATGAATGAACAACGCGCGCTCGCTATCCTGTCGGCGCTCGCTGATGGCGTCAATCCAATCACGGGTGAAGTGTTTCCCGCGGATAGTCCCTACCAAAGTGTAGAGATCGTGCGAGCGCTGGTGTTAGTAACCCGAATGCTCGAGTCGAAGAATCGAACGCGGCCAAGAACCAACCTGCCATCGAATGCCGGCAAGCCGTGGAACGATGCCGAAGATGAGCGCCTATTGCGCGAGTTCGATGGCGGGCAGCCGTTAGAAAAGCTCGCGGAAATGCACGGTCGAACCGTCGCCGGAATTCAGGCCAGACTCGAGCGGCATGGGCGGGTCAAAGCGGGTCAGAGTGGAGTGAATCCGTCCCGAATGCGTTGGCAGCAGCGTCCACCGCAGCGTAACGGTGCCGCCGCATCTCGCTAGTCCGGTCCGTCAAATCATTTCCGTTGCAGGGAATCGAGATGCTGATCGATTCCAGCAACGCACCGTGTAGCGCGCGTCCGCAGGGTTTCTGCAAGGAGAGCATCGAAAGGATTCGCCTCTGTGGGCGCGCGCGTTTCATGGTGGAGATGAAAAGCGACGGCGCGGTGTCTCACGTAGTGACGTTTGACGCCGATGTGGAGCAACCGCGCAGCGAATTCGCGATCCTCGGGACCCCACCCCGTGAAGCGCTCGTCATACCCGTTCACCTGCAGTACGTGATCGCGCCAGAACGATTGGTTGCAACCCTGGATGCCACCGAGGGAAGACTTGATGCGGGACGTCGCCATGCTGAGCAGCCGGTTGCGGATGGCGTATGGGCGCGGCTCTAGGCCTGGGCTCAGCGAGCTCACGGAGATCGAATGCGTCGCAAGCAGGCGTGCAGTCACTTCGCGCGACAATCGCGGCCGAGCGCCTTGAACGAAACAGTCCCGTCGCGCGCAGGCGACGTGATCCTGGATGAAACGGCGGTGCAGGATCATGTCGCCATCGATGAGCACTATGTAGTCGCCGCGCGCCGCAGCAATGGCCAGATTGCGCGATCGCGCAAGTCGAAAGCCCAAATCGTCCTGCCATACGTGCTTAATCGGCAGCCTCGTCGCCCATTCCTCAACGATCCGCCGAGTGGATGGGCCGGAACCATCGTCAGCGACGATCACTTCTGTGGGCGGCAGGGTCTGAGCGGCGACGCTAGCCAATGTCAACGCCAGCGCATCGGGCCAGTTATAGGTCGTAACGATTAGGCTAACTTGCATCGAACCTAAGCAAAATGCTGCAACGAGAACTTGATTATGTAGGCAAATCGCGACGCCTCTTGCCTTAACTTGCCTGCGTCCACGTACACTAACAGGTGCATAAGTTTGGAGTTCGATTTTGGCCGCCGAGAAAATGGATCTGGTTGCTGACGCGCTGAACCGATGGTCGCGCCGCTGGTGGCCCAGTGTGCGCCTCGGCTGGGACCCGCTGCGCCACATCCGTGTCGCGGACCGCTACTTGCCCGTCAGTATCCGCAATTGGAAGCTGACGCCTTGGATGGCATCGCGTGTACTTGCCCGCCGCGTTGCTCGTCCGCTCGCTTTTTTGGCAGATCAAAAGCTCACTGTCCTCATCCCTTATCGCGACCGAGCCGCGCATTTGGCCAGGTTGCTCCCGACCTTGACTGACGAACTGCGGCGTCAGGAACTCGAGTTTCGCATCGTTGTGGTCGAGCAAAGTTCAAGCGCTCTGTTCAATCGCGGCAAATTGCTCAATATAGGCGCTCATTACGCCGCACCTTTTAGCGACTACTACTGCTTGCACGATGTAGACGCGATTCCAATCGTGTCGAACTATGGGTGCCCCTCGCAGCCACTCAGGCTGGTCAGCAAGTTGATCACGCCATCGGGCGAAGCACAGCGCACCGATTACTATTTCTCAGGCGCAGTATCGATTCGCAAGGAACAGTTCTTCGCGGCGAATGGGTATTCCAACGAATACTTTGGGTGGGGCAAAGAGGATGACGATCTCTTCTTCCGCTTACTGCTGAGCGGATTTCTCTGTTACTACGATGCCCAAGGCAAGTTCTGGGATCTGCCCAATCCGAGCGGACAGCAAGTGGAAAGATCAATCGCGTTCATTCCCCCTCATTTGCGTCGCAACCGCCGCCTGCGGAGTCTGCTCGTGCGAGGGCTCACCGACCCGCAACGTGACGGTCTATCGACCTTGAAATACGAGGTCGTTACGCGCCACGTATATCCTGAATACGAACACATCACTGTGGCGTGGTAGCTGACGCCGGTGATGGCCGCTGGCCCTACGCGAATTTCGCCCTTCCCGCATGTTCCTCATTCGACCCGAGCTTGTAGATCCAGGCTCCAGCGTTCGTGCTTATTGGGAGCGGACGGTACCTGAGCAAACCGACCAAGCAGGCGCCTGTCTTTGTGCCGTGTTCTCCATACGCGAGCGGTATGCATAACACCTGCTCTGACTTGATATCATCCGCGGCGATTCGTGGCAGAGCATCGAGATTGAGCGATCGAAGCGGACGCCGTCCGGAGCCCCAACCTCTACGGATCTAATTCTCTTTGAACATCGCACCCTTGCGGGCTAGCGCAAGGGTGGTGAGATGCGCTCATGAAATTCGAGATGCAATCTACTTTGAAATGGAAATGCGCCGGTTCAGCGTCAGCGAGCGTTGCAAGACTCTTGATCGCAGGCGGCTTTGCTTTCTCGCTATTAGGCTCTAGCTGCGTCAACGCGCGTGGGGTGAGCCCATACCTCCCGTTGAACATTTCGCCGGAGATCGAGCGGCAGATCGAACGCGTGATGATTTTGGCGGATCAGCCGGTGATGTCACGACCGATTGCCGCTGCTCAAGTTTTGGACGCGCTTCCAGCTGCGTGCGAAAAGGACCCGGCGCTGTGCAAGCGCGTTAGGCGCTTTCTCGATCGGTACATGGCGCGCGCGGGAATCGTGACAGCGAGCGTGGATGTCGCAGCCTCTAGCGGCGACGGCAATCCCACGATGCCCAACCAACAAGGCCGAGCCATTGATGACGCGTGGGGCGTTTCAGCGGAAGGTTACTGGCAGCCTTTCGATCATCTTCTCGTCAGCGTCGGGGGCACGGCTTACGAAGGCAACGCAACGCCCGCGGGTACGTTGGTGAGCCTAGGCTTTTCCAAAGCTCAGCTCGATATCGGATATCGCAAGCATTGGTTCTCGCCGTCGCCCGAAAGCAGCCTCCTGATGAGCACCGAAGCCGAGGCGCTCCCGTCGGTGACGCTATCCAACTACGAGCCGCTCACTCGATTCGGGATTCGTTATGAGATGTTCCTCGCTCAAATGGACTATTCCGACAAGATCGCGTGGAGCACGACGGGTACTGTGGGTTATCCGAAACTCGCGGGAATGCACGTATCGATTGAGCCTGCTGTCGGTTGGTCTCTCGCGGCGAATCGTTTGATGCAGTTCGGCGGCGGCGAGCGCAATCGCGATTCGTTGAAAGACTTCGCGCACGCGCTCTTCGATCCGGGCCGCTACGACAATCGCAATGCGGCCCTCACTCAGGATCAGGAGTTCGGCAATCAAGTTGCTGCGTGGACGAGCACGTTTATTTTCCCTGGCAAGACACCATTTTCCGTATACCTCACCTACGCAGGCGAAGACCGTTCCTACGAAGGCAACTACCGGCTGGGCAATTCGGCGCTCTCGATTGGAATCCAGTTCCCTTCGTTGTGGGATCGATTCGATCTCACGTACGAAGCGACTGACTGGCAGAACGCTTGGTATGTGAATGGCCTCTACGGAGATGGTCTGACCCAGGATGGCCACGTGCTCGGTCATTGGGGTGCAGATCAGCGCGTCTTCGGCGATGCGGTCGGAGCGCAAACACACACGTTGCGAGTGGGTTGGGAGCCTGCGTTCGGCGGGTTGGCACAATTGGTTGCGCGCACGATCGCAAATGAAAGCTACTCGTCGTACCCCTACGAACGCGGTTATGACGTCGCGCTCAGTTATTCGCGTAGCCTGCACGGGTTAACTGCAGGTGCAGAATTGCGCGCGGGAAAAGACGTCTTCGGCGAAAGCTATGCTCGCATCGATGGATTCATGCGGCTGGGAGACGATTGGCAGACGGGCGGCATCGGCGGCGGTGGCGATTACAAGCGGGAGCATGGAGCCGAGCTATTTGTCGATGCCGGCGTGAACGCGAGCAATGTCCTGATCCGCTTGGGTGATGGCAGCGACAAACGCACTACTTCGACGCAAGTTGCGCCTCACATCGGATTGGGTGCACGCCGTCAAGTTTCCTCGAACAGCGATCTTGGCGTACGACTGGAAGTGGATCGCGTCGAGGACAACACGTTGCTCGCTGTGCGAGCGCTCGATTATCGATACCGCTTCGACAGTCCTCTCGCGCTCAGCGTGTTCGTCGGTGCAGCTCGCTACAATCTGGCAACGCCGGCCTATGGCTATTACCTCGGCGCAGGCTTTCAGTGGCGCAATCTGTTCGATCACATCGACGTGGGTGTCGACTATCGATACGCGGACAAGGTGGCACGCGATAAGCTGTTGCCAAGCGATCCGGCAACAGAGCCGCGGCCGGACGAGTTCTTCGATATCAGCGGCACATCGTTGTCGATTAGTTATCGCTTTTGAAATATCGCCGCCATAGTCGTTCGAACAGCGATTCTGACGGGAAACGCCCATCCTTATCGAAGCCGCGTTCGCGGCGAAACATTTCATTCCAGAGATGGATCGCTCTGCTGTTGCTCAACAACTCGGCATTGTCTTGCAGGGAGGTATCGAACGCGGCACGCCATGCCTTGTAGTGCAACGGATAAAAGTGCCAAAACGGCTGCGCACGTTCAGCGATCCCAAAATAATGGGCCGCACGCGTAAAGCCTTGCGGACCGTACTCTCCCCAAGCCACATTGCCGCGACGATTGAACAGTAACCTACGCTTCAACTTGCGGCGACGCGTGCGGGAATTGTCATACGGCAGCCATCGATTCGGATTCTCGCAGCACTCCGCCAACCATTTCGCAATTGTGTGTCCTTTCGGTAGTCCAAGCAGCGCGTTGTTGATGATCTCGCTGTCCATCCAGCCAAACACTTCCGCCGTGCTATACCGCAGCGGCTGCAAACAAATCATGTCGGTGTCGGACCAGATGCCGCCTTGCTCATATAACAATCGATAACGGAACAAGTCGGCAAACGCGGCGATCGATCCGGACTGGGTGTGATGAAATATCGCCGACGCTGGAAGCGTCATGCTCGCATCGATTAACTGCACCCCTGCGGGTACGCCTTTGATCTCTTCATATGCGTGTAGCCGGACTTCGTGCCCATTGGCAACGAAGGAGGCCATGCTGAGCCGCTCGATGCGCGATAGCGGGCGGCCATGCCAAAACATCTGGATGGTGGGCAGGGACGCAGGGTTCAAAGCGCATGCGGAGCTCGCGTCCGACACTGCCGATCACACTCGCTGAAAGGCGCGCCGAGCCGCAGCAATCGTTTCGTCGATGATGACGCTCGAATGCGCTGCGGATACAAATCCGGCTTCGAACGCCGAAGGCGCCAAGTAGATACGTTCCTCGAGCATGGCGTGGAAAAACTTTTTGAACCGCTCGACGTCGCACGCAGTCGCTTCGCGGAGATACCGAACCGGTGATTTGTCAGTGAAGAAGATGCCGAACATCCCGCACACGTGATTCGTGCTTAGCGGCACACTGGCCAATTTGGCGGCGGACTTGAGCCCCTCGATGAGTTGCGTCGTGCGCTCGGCAAGCTGCGCGTGAAAGCTAGGGGCACTGATCGCATCCAACGTCGCGAGACCCGCCGCCATGGCCACAGGATTGCCGGAAAGCGTGCCTGCTTGATACACGGGGCCGAGCGGTGCGATGTGCTCCATGATTTCTCGCTTGCCGCCGAAAGCGCCAACCGGCATGCCGCCGCCGACGATTTTTCCCAGGGTGGTCAGATCGGGTTTGATTCCATATAGCGATTGAGCACCGCCCAGCGCCACGCGGAAGCCGGTCATGACTTCATCGAAGATCAATACCGTGCCGTGCTGATCGCAGACCGAGCGCAGGGCTTCGAGAAACCCCGGCACCGGCAACACGCAGTTCATGTTGCCTGCGATCGGCTCGACGATCACGCAGGCGATATCCTTGCCCATGTCGTTGAACAACTGCTGCACTTGAGCGATGTCGTTGTAGGCGAGTGTGATCGTATGCGCGGCAAGTTCCTTCGGCACGCCGGGTGAGGTGGGTACGCCGAGCGTGAGCGCACCGGATCCTGCTTTCACGAGTAGCGAGTCCGAGTGGCCGTGATAACAGCCTTCGAACTTCACGATCTTGTCTCTGCCGGTAAATCCGCGCGCAAGACGAATCGCGCTCATCGTCGCTTCGGTACCGGAACTCACCATGCGAACTAATTCGATCGAGGGCATTAACTCGCGGATCTTGCGTGCGAGCCGCGTTTCAATCTCCGTGGGGGCGCCGAACGAAAGTCCGAGTGCCGCGCGCTCTTGAACCGCGCGAACGACGTCCGGATGTGCATGGCCGAGAATCATCGGTCCCCACGAGCCGACGTAGTCGATGAATCTGCGTCCGTCCGCAGATTCGATGTAGGGCCCGTGCGCGCGTTCGATGAAGACGGGTTCGCCGCCGACGCCCCGAAAGGCACGAACGGGGGAATTCACGCCGCCGGGAATAACCTGACTTGCTTCGCTGAAGAGTGACACGCAGAGGCTCTCGATCGAAATGGACGTTGAGTGTAAGGCGGACGGTGGAAGGTGAGGAAGTAATGGAGTGAGGAAGTGAAGCGCGCGGGTTCTAGCAGGAATCTGGCGTCAAGTGCCGCTCCTCACTCACTCACTTTCTCACTTCCTCACTGTGTCACTTGAGTCCGCGGACGCTTCCCGCTTTAATCCGCGCTCCAAATTTGAGCGATGCTTCCGATCCAATGAAATCGTACCTGTGCGTCATCTGCGGCTATATCTACGAGGAAGAAAAGGGCGATCCGGTGGCCGGGATTCCGCCAGGCACGAAGTGGGAAGACGTGCCGTTGTCTTGGCGCTGCCCTGACTGCGGCGCAGGCAAAGAAGATTTCGAAATGATTGAGGTTTGAGAGTAAGGACTAGCGGATTGCGATCGTGACTAGCAGACGGGGCCTCGCATGAGCACTGCGAGTTGCTCTTCCTCTTCTAGTCACTAGTCACCAGTCACCAGTCACTACTCTTACATCTGCTCCACCTTGTATCCCTTGCGCTGCAGAAGATCGATGACACTGTCCTTGCCG
Organism: Pseudomonadota bacterium; assembly: GCA_023391335.1. GTDB lineage: Bacteria > Pseudomonadota > Gammaproteobacteria > Steroidobacterales > Steroidobacteraceae > Steroidobacter. The sequence goes on from JAEWBG010000038.1 coordinate 31,591, forward strand.
ACCAAGTGCATCGCACCGACGACGACCAGATAGTCCTTCGATTTCCCGAGCAGTTGCTCGATTTTCGGCACCCATTTGCGATTGCGGTCGGTGGTGAGCGGCTTAATCAGATCCGGGTGTTCAGCCAGATCCTTGGTAAGCACCTTCGCCAGCCCAGCCGAATCGCCGGCTCGCCACGCATTCAATAGAGAGTCGACTTCGTCGGAGATGTGCTCGGCGTCATCGAGCATGTAGCTCACCAGTTCGCGCTCTTGTTTGGGCGGCAAATTGGCGAGCAAGCCGAGTTGCTCTTGGAGCGTTTCCAGTCCTTCGATCGGCTTGCGATCTTGAACCGCCCGGGCGGTCAGGCGCTTCTCGACACCCGATTCAGGATCAAGACCCACCGCGCGGAGGTTCAACTGCGCGAGCGTAAGCCCAGCGAACCATGGCCGCAGATGCACCAGCATTGAGGCATCCATCCCTAGCTTCTTAGCTTGCGAGGCGAGCTCGCTGTACACCGATTCGCCCAAGACCTTATCCAGGGTTTGGTCGGGCGGAAGCATCCCAAGCTGCATCACGACTTGTTGTGCCTGCACCGGATCGAGATCGTCCATGTCGATTTCCATCACGATCTCTTCGGCGTCCTGATACGCATCTTCGATGGCGGACGGAAGCTTCTCGTCGGGACTTAAAAAGTGCACGGATCCGAGTAGATAAACGGTGTTGGACTTGCTGTGCAGGGCCCACAAGCTGTGATGGGTGGTTGCGTCCTTCGCGACGCTGACGCTTGCGCCTAGAAGACCTGCGATAACAACGAGCGGCTTGAGGAATCGGCAACGCATGGAGGCTCCCGCTGAGAGCGTGCGAGCATAGCCGATCGCGCTGCTGTGCCCGACGGACTAGAACCTATCGCGGCTCACAAGGGATTTTGAGATAGGTTCTAGGCGACGATGCGTTCGGCGTAGCTTTCCAGCCAGCAGACTTCGGTCGCGATGGAGCCATCGGCCCTGAGCTCCAGGACGCGATAGCCGGGCGGGCGATTGTCGAGCGCGAAGTCATCGCTCTCGGGAAGGAATTGTGCGCAGGTTGCCGGTGTGGCCATGAAACGGGCGCCGTAGACGAAGCTGTCCAGTGATTGATGTACGTGCCCCCATAGCACTCCGCGGACATTTGAGTGTTCGCGCACCACTTGGATGAACGCGTCGGAGTCTTCGAGCCCGACGCGATCGAGCCATTCGCTTCGCATCGCGATCGGCTGATGGTGCATGCAGATGAGCACGTGCGCATTGCGGTTCGCATGCAACGTCTGACGCAGTTGTTCCAGCTGGTCAGTACCCAACGCACCTTTGGCGCTGTTGGGAATCCACGAATTCATCATAACCACCAGCCAACGGCCGAACTGAGTCGCGCCGCCTACGATGAACGGCGGATCGGCGAGCGCGGTACGCATGTGATCGGGGAGATCGTGGTTACCTGCCAGGCACAAGACGGGGACCTTCGAGCTGCCGAAAGAGTGACGGATCCAGCGATACCCCGCGGGGTCGTCCTGCACGAGGTCGCCCGTAAGCAGGACCGCATCCGGATTTGGGCAACGCCGCTGAGCATCCGCCATCGCCGCGTGCAATGCGGGCAAGCACGCAACGCCACGGAGCCGTCCGCCTGCATCGCCGAACAGGTGCATGTCACTGAATTGTAAGAGGCGAATCGAGTCCATCAGCAGCTCTGCGGGCAACTCGGAAGGCACGTCCCTGTTGCGCTCCAATGGGGTTGTATTGGGTAAAACCGATCGGGATGCTAGCAACGAGGACGTCGGTAAAAAGGTGACCCGTGTCTAATCACGCCGCACCCTTTAGACGCGTTACGTCGAACTATGCACTCGTTCTCATTCGGCCCCCAATACGGACTTGGGCCGATAGCGCTCGGTCAACGCTCAGCCGCTAGCCCGGTTCCGCAAAAACTGCATACAAAGGCCTGCGGTTTGCATTGCTCCACCCCCTCCCTTAGTCCAAAATGCGCGGCCTTCAATTCCGGGGACATGGGAACGAGCGGATGACCAAAGATCGGCGAAGAGTACTGGCGAATGCGATTCGTGCATTGGCCATGGATGCGGTTCAGAAGGCCAATTCCGGTCACCCCGGCATGCCGATGGGCATGGCGGACATCGCCGAAGTGCTGTGGAACGACCACCTCAAACACAATCCCGCGAATCCCACTTGGGCCAATCGCGATCGTTTCATCCTCTCTAACGGCCACGGTTCGATGTTGCTTTATGCACTGTTGAACTTGAGCGGCTATCCCTTGCCGATGGATCAGCTCAAAGCGTTCCGCCAATTCGGTTCGCACACGGCCGGGCATCCCGAGCACGACAACCATATCGGCATCGAAACCACCACCGGTCCGCTGGGCCAAGGCCTGGCCAACTCGGTCGGTTTCGCGCTTGCTGAAAAGCTGCTCGCTGCTGAATTCAATCGTCCTGGCCACACCGTCGTCGATCACAACACTTATGTGTTCCTGGGCGATGGCTGCTTGATGGAAGGCGTTTCGCATGAAGCCTGCTCTCTCGCCGGCACCTGGAAGCTCGGCAAGCTAATCGCCTTCTACGACGACAACGGCATCTCGATCGACGGCGAAGTGCATGGTTGGTTCACCGATAACACGCCGAAGCGATTCGAGGCCTATGGCTGGCATGTGATCCCAGGTGTCGACGGTCACGATGCGGATGCGATTGAAGCGGCCATTAAGAAAGCGAAAGCTGAAACGGATAAGCCAACTTTGATCTGCTGCAAGACGATCATCGGCTGGGGTGCGCCCAACAAGCAGGGCACTGAAGCGACTCACGGCGCGGCGCTCGGTGCTGACGAAGTGGCTGCCGCGCGCAAGTTCCTAAATTGGTCGTACGAGCCGTTCGTGATCCCAGACGACATCCGCAAGGATTGGGACGCGCACGAACGTGGCGCCAAGCGAGAGCATGAGTGGAAGGCCGCGTTCGATAAATATCGCGCCGCATTTCCCGATCTGGCACGCGAGTTCGAGCGCCGCATGAAAGGCGAGTTGCCGAGCAACTTCGCAGAGGTGGTTCGCGAATACGTCGGCCAAGTGTCGCAAGCGACCAATGCATTGGCTTCGCGTCAGTCGTCGCAGGCTGCGCTCAACGCCTACGGGCCCAAGGTGCCTGAACTGCTGGGCGGCTCGGCGGATCTCACCGGTTCCAACAACACGAATCGCAAGGACTCGCGTGCGATCACGGGTGACGATCCAAGCGGCAACTACTTGCACTACGGTGTTCGCGAGTTCGGCATGTCCGCGATCATGAACGGCATCGCGTTGCACGGCGGCTTCATTCCGTACGGCGGCACGTTCCTCGTGTTCTCTGATTACGCACGCAATGCAATGCGTATGTCGGCGCTGATGAAACAGCGCGTCATTTACGTGATGACCCACGATTCGATCGGATTGGGCGAAGACGGCCCGACGCACCAGCCCATCGAACACGTGCCGAGCTTACGTTTGATTCCGAATATGACGGTGTGGCGTCCATGCGATTCCACTGAAACCGCGGTCGCATGGGCGGATTCGATCGAGCGTCGTGACGGGCCGAGCACGCTGGCTCTGACGCGTCAGGCGATGCCGCCGCAGCCGCGCACGGCAGAGCAGATCGCGAACATTCGTCGGGGTGGCTACGTGCTGAAGGATTGCGAAGGCACGCCCGAGGCCATCCTGATCGCGACCGGCTCGGAAGTTTCCGTTGCAGTCGATGCGGCGAACGCGCTGCAGCAAAAGGGCCGCCGCGTCCGCGTCGTTTCGATGCCGTCTACAAATGTCTTCGAGAGTCAGGACGAAGGCTATCGCGAACAAGTGTTGCCTCGTGCTGTCGAAGCTCGCGTAGCGGTTGAAGCTGCGGCGCCTGGCACTTGGTGGCGGTACGTCGGCACCAAAGGCGCGGTGGTTGGCATGAACAGCTTCGGCGCCTCAGGCGTCGCCAAGGATCTCTTCAAACACTTCGGCTTCACCGCTGAGAACGTGGCCAATACGGTTGAGCGAGTGCTCGGCGCGAAGGCCTGAGGTTTGTGACGAGTTTTTGTTAGTCCCGCTGTTTCTGAAAGCTACAGGTGACAGCCCAGTGCCAAGCACGTTTCGGGTCACAGCCTTCGGCCTACAGCCTACAGCCTATTTTTAGAGGTAATTGAGATGCCTATTAAGGTTGGTATTAACGGGTTCGGTCGCATCGGGCGCATGGTGTTTCGTGCGGCCGTGCAGAATTTTCCGGAAGTCGAGATCGTAGGCATCAACGATCTGCTCGAGCCGGACTATCTGGCCTACATGCTGAAATACGATTCCGTGCACGGACGGTTCAAGGGCGATGTGTCGGTCGACGGCAATACGTTGGTGGTCAATGGCAAGAAGATCCGTCTCAGCGCCGTCAAAGATCCGGCTGAACTGAAGTGGGGCGAAGTGGGCGCAGACATCGTCGTCGAATCGACGGGATTGTTCCTCACGAAAGAGACCGCGCAGAAGCACATCGCTGCCGGTGCCAAGAAAGTGATTATGTCGGCGCCGTCGAAGGACGACACACCGATGTTCGTCTTCGGCGTCAACGACAAGACCTACGCGGGTCAGACGATCATCTCCAACGCGTCATGCACGACCAACTGCTTGGCGCCGATTGCCAAGGTGTTAAACGACAGCTTCGGGATCAAGCGCGGACTGATGACGACGGTGCACGCCGCCACGGCGACTCAGAAGACCGTTGACGGCCCATCGAACAAGGATTGGCGCGGTGGTCGCGGCATCCTCGAGAACATCATTCCGTCGTCCACCGGCGCTGCAAAAGCCGTGGGTGTCGTCATTCCAGAACTGAACAAGAAACTGACGGGTATGGCGTTCCGCGTGCCGACATCCGACGTTTCAGTGGTGGATCTGACGGTTGAGTTGAAGCAAGAAACGACCTACGAGCAGATCTGCAAAGCAATGAAGGCTGCATCTGAAGGCGCGATGAAGGGCGTGCTCGGATACACGGAAGAGAAAGTGGTGGCCACCGATTTCCGCGGCGATGCACGGACCTCGATCTTCGACGCGGAAGCTGGAATCGCGCTCGACGGTACCTTCGTGAAGGTCGTTTCGTGGTACGACAACGAATGGGGTTATTCGAACAAGGTTCTGGAGATGGCTCGCGTCATTGCGAAGTAACGCGGACCGCGTAGCGATCGGCCACTGGCCAGCTGGCTAAACGACCATCTGGCCGGGGGGCTGATCGCCCTCAAGCCTCTTCTCTCTTCAACCGGCTGGTTCGCTAGCCGGTTGTCTCGATTCTGGAGCTTCCATGCCAATTCTCCGCATGACCGATCTTGATTTGCGCGGCAAGCGCGTACTGATCCGCGAGGATCTCAACGTGCCGGTGCAGAACGGCGTAGTGACGTCGGATGCGCGTATTCGTGCATCGCTACCGACGATTCAAGCTGCAAAGAACGCGGGTGCGCGCGTGATCGTCATGTCGCACTTGGGCCGTCCTGAAGAAGGCGTCTACAACGAGGAGTTCTCGATGGCGCCGGTTGCGCAGCGGCTCTCGGAGTTGCTCGGCTTCAAGGTGCGTCTGGAGAAGAATTGGCTGGACGGCGTCGAGTGCGGCGTCGGCGAAGTCGTCCTCGTCGAGAACGTGCGTTTCAACAAGGGCGAGAAAAAGGACAAAGAGGATCTTGCCAAGAAGATGGCCGCACTGTGCGATGTATATGTCATGGACGCATTCGGTACGTCGCATCGTGCCGAAGCCAGCACTCATGGCGTCGGCAAATTCGCGCCCGTTGCATGCGCTGGTCCATTGTTGATGAACGAACTCGAAGCGCTCGAGAAGGCATTGGAAAAGCCGAAGCGTCCGCTAGTCGCGATCGTCGCGGGCTCAAAGGTCTCGACGAAGCTGACAGTCCTCGAGAGCTTGTTGACGAAGGTCGACAAGTTGATCGTCGGCGGTGGCATCGCGAACACGTTCCTGGCTGCGCAAGGTCACAAAGTCGGCAAGTCGCTGATCGAAGCAGACATGATCGATATCGCGAAAGGCCTTCTCGCCAAATCGAAAGAACTCAACGTCGACATTCCGCTGCCTACAGACGTGGTCGTTGCCAAAGAATTCTCGGCGAACGCCGAAGCCGATGTGAAGTCGATCAGCAGCGTCGGTGCCGATGAAATGATTCTCGACATCGGCCCGGACACCGCTCAGCGTTTCGCACAGCTGCTTCAAGGGGCAGGCTCCGTCGTGTGGAACGGTCCTGTCGGCGTGTTCGAATTCGATCAATTCGGCGAGGGCACTCGTACGCTTGCGCAAGCCATTGCCAAGAGTCCTGCATTCTCGATCGCAGGCGGCGGCGATACCCTGGCCGCCATCGAGAAGTACGGCGTGGAAGAAGACATCTCCTATATCTCGACCGGCGGTGGTGCATTCCTCGAATTCTTGGAAGGCAAGAAGTTGCCGGCCGTCGCGATGCTCGAAGAACGCAGCAACAAGTAGTCCGCGTTCGCCTGCTATTCACTACCCGCAAGTCACTAGCCACTTCTAATCTATATGCTTCGACGAACGAAGATCCTCACGACGCTCGGTCCGGCCACTGACAATCCCAAGGTTCTCACCGAGCTGATCCGCGCCGGCGCCGACGTCGTGCGCGTGAACTTCTCGCATGGCGAGCCGGAGTTTCATGCGAAGCGCGTGCAGATGGTGCGGCAGGCTGCAGAGGAGGTTGGCAAATGGGTTGCCATCCTCGGCGACTTGCAGGGCCCGAAGATCCGTATCGATCGCTTTGTCGACGGCAAGATCTTTTTGAACGAGGGCGAACCGTTCACGTTGGATGTGTCGCTGGATCCGCGCGGCGGGACGCAGAAGAGCGTGGGCGTTGCGTACAAAGAATTGCCGAAGGATGTGCGAGCTGGCGACACGCTGTTGCTGAATGACGGCCTCATCGTTCTTGAGGTCGACAAGGTCGACGGGCCGCGAATCGAGACGCATGTCGTCGTCGGCGGCGAGCTGTCGGACAAGAAGGGCATCAACAAGCAGGGCGGGGGGCTTTCCGCGGGTGCGCTGACGGACAAAGATCGCGAAGACATCAAGCTCGCTGCGAGCTTGGGTGTCGACTACATGGCAGTGTCGTTCGCGCGCGATGGCGATGACATGATCGAAGCTCGCGATCTGTTGCGCAAAGCCGGCGGTCAGGGTCACTTGGTCGCGAAGATCGAACGCAGCGAAGCGCTCGTCAATTTGGATCGCATCATCGTCGAGAGCGATGCGGTCATGGTGGCGCGTGGCGACCTTGGAGTGGAAGTCGGTAACGCTGAACTCACGGGTCTGCAGAAGCACATCATCGCAGAGACGCGTAAGCGCAATCGTGTCGTGATCACCGCGACACAGATGATGGAGTCGATGATTACAAACCCGGTACCGACGCGGGCGGAAGTGTCGGACGTCGCGAATGCAGTGATGGATGGCACCGATGCCGTGATGCTTTCGGGCGAGAGCGCAGTCGGCAAGTATCCGGTCAAAGCCGTGCAGGCAATGGCGCAGGTCATCTTGGGTGCGGAGAAGTACGAGGCATCGCATTCGCCGATCGTGCATCGAAGCGAAGGCGGGATGTGGGAAAAGACAGACGAGGCCATCGCCAAGGCCGTCATGTACACCGCGAATCACTTGAAGGTGAAGGCGATCGTTGCGCTGACGGAGTCGGGCTCTACGCCACTCTGGATGTCGCGCATCCGCGCGGACATCCCGATTTACGCGTTCACACGTCACGAAGAAACGCGTCGTCGTGTGATGCTTTATCGCGGTGTGTATCCCGTGACCTTCGATATCACCCACACCAACGCGCAATTGCTCTACGCCGATATCTTCAAGCTCATGCTGAAAATGGGCATGGTGGATCAGGGCGATCGCATCATTCTCACGAAGGGTGAATTGTCGGGTGTATCCGGCAAGACCAATGCGATGAAGATCCTCGAGGTGAAGGCGTAAGCGCCTTTGTCCGCATCGATTCGAATCGGGGCGCCCCATTCGCGGGCGCCCAATATTCGCCTCTGAGCTTTTCTGAGCTGGCTTAAGCTCGATGCGCCTCCTGAAGTACGTTGCTGGCGCACTCTTCATTCTCCTCGTTGTTGCCGCCTCGCTGGTCTACTTCACATTCCGCGCGAGCCTTCCCCAAATCAGCGGGACATTGGCGCAAGCTGAACTCGCATCGCCCGCAACCGTAGAGCGCGATTCGTACGGCGCACCGACGATTCGAGCCAAGACACGCGCGGATCTCGCCTTTGCGACGGGCGTCGCTCATGCCCAAGATCGATTCTTTCAGATGGATCTGATGCGACGCGCGGCGGCTGGAGAGCTGGCGGAATTGTTGGGGCCGGCCGTGCTTGAAACCGACAAGCATTTGCGGATCCACGGCTTTCGATACGTCGCGCGACAGGTACTGCGCGATGCATCGGACGAACAGCGTCGCTGGATCGACGCGTACGTCGCGGGGGTGAACTTCGCGCTCGCTCACGCGCGCTCGCGCCCGTGGGAATACCTGTTGCTGCGGCAGCAGCCTCGCGCGTGGAGTGCGGAAGACTGTTTGCTGGTCGCTTTTTCGATGTATTTGGATCTCAACGATTCCAACGGTGCCAAGGAAGTTGCCAATGCGCAGTTGCGAGCGAGTCTTCCGCCGCAGCTGTACGCGTTCATCCATCCGCCGGGGACTGAGTGGGATGCGCCGCTTTCAGGAGGTGTATGGCGAGGCGCAAAAATTCCCGGAAGCGATGTCATCGACCTCCGGCACACGAACGCGAAACTCGCACGTGTCGAGTCATTCGAAGATCCAGATGTACTTGGAAGTAATAACTGGGCAGTGGCGGGAACGCATACGGCAGATGGCGCGGCGTTGCTCGCAAGCGATATGCACTTGCCGCTGCGCCTGCCGAACGTGTGGTATCAGGCTCGATTGATCGTCGAGGCCAACGGAGCCGATCGACGAGATCTGACCGGTGTGACGCTGCCCGGTCTGCCGCTACTGATCGCAGGGAGTAACGGTCGCGTCGCATGGAGCTATACCAATAGCTACGGCGATTGGACAGACGTGGCCGTTGTCGAAGCCGATCCTTTGAGTTCGGATCGCTATCTCACACCGGACGGGCCGGAGCCGTTCACAGTTCGTCACGAACGCATCGATGTGCGTGGCGGACAACCGCACTCGGTTGAAGTGAAGGCGACGCGTTGGGGGCCTGTTGTCGCGCGCGATGCGAGTCATCATGACTTGGCGCTAGCTTGGACCGCGCATTCCTCGCGAGCGACGAATCTCAACTTGTTTGCCTTCGAATCCGCTACTTCCGTCGAAGAGCTGCTGCAACTGGCGAATCGCGGTGGCGGTCCTGTTCAGAACGTCATTGCAGCCGATTCTCAAGGCCACATCGGCTGGACCTTGATGGGTCAAATCCCAATTCGAGGAGACTACGACAGTTCTGTCCCGTCATCGTGGAGCGCTTCGGGTTCTGGATGGCAAGGATGGCTCGCGCCCGAGGCGTACCCGCGAATCATCGATCCATCTTCGGGCCGCTTATGGACTGCAAACGCGCGCACGTTGGAAGTCGAGCGGCTCGCTGCCTTGCTGGGTGATGGTGGATTCGATCTGGGTGCGCGTGCAGCTCAGATTCGCGACGACTTGTTTGCGCTGCCGAGTGCGACGCGCGAAGACATGGCCAAGATCCAACTGGATGATCGTGCCTTGTTTCTCACGCGATGGCATGACTTGCTGTTGGATCTTTTGACTGATGAGGCGGTAGCGCATAGCGATCTTCGTCGGCGCGCAAAAAATGCGGTGAGGGATTGGTCGGGGCGAGCGGTGGCCGGTGATGTCGGCTATCGGATCGTGCGCGCGTTTCGCATGCGCGTACGCGACGAGGTGTATTCGTGGCTGACTGCAGCGGCGCGGGAGCAATTCCCAGAAGGCCAGTTTGCCCCCTCGGCCCAATTCGAAGGGCCGCTCTGGCAGATTGTCACTGAGCGGCCGGGCCATCTGTTGCCGAGCCGATTCTCATCGTGGGCCGATGCTTTGCTGGCGTCGCTCGATGCGACGCTAAGGGAGTTGGAAAAGGAGTGCGGCACGTTGGATGAGTGCACCTGGGGCAAAGCGAATACGCTCGCGATTCGCCACCCGCTGTCCGCTGCACTGCCGTTGGCGCGAGCATGGCTCGACATGCCGGAGGTCCCAGTCGATGGCGATACATGGATGCCGCGTGTGCAGGGCCCGAAGTTCGGCGCGTCAGAAAGGATGGTGATTTCGCCGGGCAAGGAGGCCGAAGCTCTATTCCAAATGCCAAGTGGCCCCGTGGATCATCCGCTCTCGCCGTTCTATGGTGCGGGCCACTCGGACTGGGTTAGCGGTAAGCCGCGACCGCTGCGACCCGGCGCGGCCATAGACGTGTTGACGCTGACACCTGCGCCGCAATAGCTACGTGTTTAGGACTTCTGCTTCTGCAATTCCTGCAGATCTTTCAATACCGACTGAGAGTGGCCCTTCGGTTCGACGTCCGGGTAGTACTTGACGACACGGCCATCAGGATCGATCAAGAACGTTTCGCGCCGTGCCAATTCCATCGCCCCGAGATAGTTTTTCAGTACTCCATACGTGCGTGCCGTTTCCTTCGATGGATCTGCCAACAAAGTGAACGGCAGGGTACGTTGATGCTTTTCCTTCAGGGCTTGCTCGAAGCGCTTGTGAGAGGCGACGTCATCGACGCTGATCCCGAGAACCACCGCGCCCGCATCACGAAAGCCAAAGATGTTGTCGGTGAAGTCGCACGCTTCCTCAGTGCAGCCGGGGGTTTGATCCTTGGGATAGAAGTAGAGCACGACCCACTTGCCGCGATAGTCTTTGAGTTCGTGCCACTTCCCGTTCTGATCTTGCAGTTTGAACGCAGGGGCGGCACTGCCGATTCGAGGCACATCCGCATCGGCAACAAATGCCCAAAGTGCCAAGGCGAGCACGCCGAGTAGTTGGAAGGTCCGCAGAGATTTCATGGGTGCCCCTAAAAAGCGCGAGTGGCTACTGTGCCATACTACGCGCCGCCAAGAGTGTGGCCATTGCGCTGAACTCGCCCTTAATGCCTGTGTGATCTCCGACCATCACTGCACCTGCTCGGCCACTCTTCCGCGTCATGGCCAAAATCACCGATAGCGAACGTCGCGCGCCAGGTCCGATTGCAAAGATCGGGCTGGTTCTTCCGGGCGGTGGAGCTCGGGCTGCGTATCAAGTGGGCGTGCTGCGCGCGGTGGCCGATCTGATCCCGCCGCGGTCGCCAAATCCGTTTCCCGTGATTACCGGCACCTCGGCCGGAGCCGTGAATGCAACGGCAATCGCCGTGTACGCAGATCGATACCGAGTCGCAGTCGGAAAACTCGAACGCGTTTGGCGCGACTTCCAAGTGGGGCACGTGTTCAAAGCCGATACGCTCAGCATGCTTCGCTCCGGGCTGCACTGGCTCCTTGCGATGCTGTCGGCGGGCTGGCTGCTGCCTCCGCCGAAGTCCTTGTTCGATAACTCGCCCTTGCGCGCATTGCTGAAGAAGCAATTCGACTTCGCCAACATCGAACGTGCCATCCAGGCCGGACATCTGGACGCGATTGCGATGTCCGCTGCCGGTTACGTGAACGCGCAATCGGTCTCGTTCTATCAATCTAAAGGCGGTTGCGACCCATGGTCGAGAATGCGCCGATGCGGCAGACCTACGCAGCTCGATCTCGAGCATTTAATGGCGAGCGTCGCGGTCCCATTCCTGTTCCCGCCCGTCTTCATCGAGAATGAGTTCTACGGCGACGGCGCGATGCGAGAAGCCAATCCATTCAGTCCTGCGATTCACCTTGGTGCGCAGCGGCTGCTCGTCATCGGTACTCGTAACGAATCGCGACCACCACGCAATACGCCTCATTCGCCGACCTTCGGGCAAATCTTCGGCTACATGCTGGACGCGTTGTTCAGCGACGGTCTCTACGCAGATCTTGAGCGGCTCACGCAGCTCAATGACATCGTGGAGCGAGCTGGACCGGTGAGCACGGAAGGCGTGCCGCTGCGTCGCATCGACATGTTGGTCATCCTGCCGAGCAAAGATCTTTCCGACATCGCGCGCCGACACTTGAACTCATTGCCGCGAACGATTCGAGTGTTGCTGCGTACCATGGGTGCGCTGAACACGGGAGGAGGCCAGTTGATGAGCTATCTCATGTTCCAGGACACCTACACTCGCGAATTGATTGCGCTCGGATACGAAGATGCGATGAAGCGCTCGGACGATTTGCGAGCATTCTTGGCGGGACTCGCAGTGCCATCCACGGGCGCGACCGGCACGTTGCGCAAACTGGTTGTCGAGCCGAATTAGTATGAGGTGATGACGTGAGGGGGTGAAGGCGCGTGGCGCGGGAGCTCGATCGCGAACCTCAGGTCAGGAACCACGTGCCCAGGCCAAGCAACGAGGCGAAGCCAATGCAGTCGGTAAAGGTGGTGACGACCACGCTGCCCGCAATGGCGGGGTCGATCCCCATGCGTTTCAAGATTAGCGGCACACCCACTCCCACCAAGGCCGCTGCGAACATGTTCGTCATCAATGCGGCGAACACGATGGCCCCAATCGACCACCGCCCGAACCAGAACCAACCGATTAGGCCCAGTAAGGTCGCCAAGACGACCCCGTTCAGCAAGCCCACTGCGACTTCGCGCAGGAGCAGCCAGCGCGCATTCGTCCTCTCGATCTGGCCGAGCGCCAAGCCGCGGATGATCAACACCAGCGTTTGACTACCGGCAATGCCACCCATGCTCGAGACGATGGGGAGCAGCACGGCCAGCGCGACGACCTTCTCGATCGTCGATTCGAACAGTCCGACCACGTTCGCGGCGAGCGTTGCGGTTGCCAGATTCACGATCAGCCATACCGCGCGGCGGCGCGCGCTGGAGCGCACGCTAGCGAACATGTCCTCTTCTTCATCGAGGCCGGCCATGCTCATGACCGAATGCTCCGCTTCGCCGCGGATCACGTCCACCACGTCGTCGATGGTGATGCGGCCCAAGAGTTTGCCGTCGCTGACCACGGCGGCCGACACGAGGTCGCGATCTTCGAAGAGTTTGGCGACTTCTCGAGCTGAGGTCTCGGGCGCGATGCTTTCTACGCTCGAATCCATGACTTCACCGACTGTCTTCTCGGGATCCTCAGTCAGGAGTCGGGAGATATCGATACCGCCCAGGAATTGATCGTGGCGGTTCACGACGAACAACTGGTCGGTTCGAGCGGGCAGTTCGCCACGCATGCGCAAGTAACGCATAACCACTTCGAGGGTGACGTCGGGACGCACGGTCACGGCGTCGAGATTCATTAACCCGCCGGCGCTGTCTTCTTCGAACGCAAGCACGGCGGAGAGCCGCTCGCGATCTTGCGCGTCCATCGAATGCAGAACGCGTTCGTTGAGCGTCTCGGGCAAATCGCCGATGAGGTCCGCCAGATCGTCGAACTCCATGCCTTCGGTCGCAGCAATGAGTTCCTCGGCGTCCATGCCGCCGATCAACTCGGCGCGGACTTCTTCATTGAGCTCGATCAGTACGTCGCCTTCGAGTTCGGGATCGACGAACTCCCAAACGATTTCACGCTTTGCAGGCGGCAGCGATTCGATGAGCGAGGCGATTTCAGCGGGGTGCAACGAATTGATCATGCGCTGACCGTGGCGCATGGAGCCTTGCTCGAGCGCACCGCGCAGCGCTGCGAGTCGGCTTTTCGTTTGCTCTGCGACTTCGGTCATTACAAGAGTCCGTTGCAATCGTCCTGGTTGGCGCTTGAGTACCGGGAAGGTTATCGACCAAGGATGAGTCGCGGAGTGCGGCGTGTCGAAATCTGCAAATGAGATTTTCGTCCGCGCTCGCCTGCGACGGCGCGCAGTGTAGCGGAAGAAGGTGGCAGATTCGTCTACGGAAATGCGATTTAAGCCGCTGACTAGTCGTGCCAGTGGCGATCGGATTTCGTCAGGGACTACTCGTGTCGGCGGCGATCGAATTTCGGCGGCGGTTCATGGGCGCGTCCGACGACCTGGTGACGCGTGTGAACGAGCGGAAATTGTGCGGAGAAATGTCGTGCGAGGCGTTCTACTAGATATACAGAACGGTGTTGGCCGCCGGTGCATCCAATGGCGATCGTCAGGTAACTGCGATTGGTTTTGAGCAGCTCAGGAATCCATTCCTCTAAGAACTTAGCGATGTCTGCGAACATCTTGTTCACGATCGGGTGCTGCTCGAGATATTCGGCCACTTCTGGATCGCGGCCGGTGAACCGCGCCAAGCCGGGTTCCCAATAAGGGTTCGGCAGGCTTCGCACATCGAACACAAAGTCCGCATCGCCAGGCACGCCCTGCCGGTACGCGAACGATTCGAACAAAATCGACATGCGTCCTTGCACGCGATCGCCCACACGCTGGCGAATGAGTTCGCGCAGCTCGTGCACGCTGGTTCGCGTGGTGTCGAGGATGAGATCCGCAGCATCGGCAATGGGCTCGAGCAGTTCGCGCTCCTGCCGAATTGCTTCGGTCAGTCCCAGCCCATCGCGGCTCAGCGGGTGACGTCGCCGCGTCTCGCTATATCGCTTGAGCAGAGATTCGTCGTCAGCCCGCAGAAACAGCACTTCGCAATGCACGCCGCTGCGCTTCAATTCATCGACCAGCTTCGGAACTGACGCGATCTCGGCTGGGCGATTACGAGCATCGACACCGACAGCGGTGTAGCCGTAGATGGATTCGTGTGATCGAACGGTGTGAGAGATGAACATCGGCAACAACCCGGCCGGGATGTTGTCGACGCAGTAATAGTCGAGGTCTTCGAGCATGTGCAAAGCCACGCTCTTCCCGGAACCCGATAACCCGCTCACGATCACGAGACGCATAGCCGAAGGCTAGCAGGGCGGAGCTGGGGCCGGATAGGGCCAGCGCCCCACAATCAGGGATTCCGGTCTCCGCGAGCAGTGCGGGGCAGGACTGTCTCGCGGATGTCACAGACCCGCTTAGGAGGGACGGACCTTTTGTGCGTCCACCGCGTGATGATCCGAGAGCTTTTCTTTGTGCTTTTTGACGCGGCGATCGAGCTTGTCGGCGAGCGCGTCGATGGCAGCGTACATGTCCGGCTCGATGGCGTCGGCATAAATGGTGCCGCCGCTCAGGAAAACGGTTGCTTCAGCTTTGTGACGGAGTTTTTCGACGGTCAGGATGCAGTGAACGTCTATGACGCGATCGGAGTGCCTCACGATTCGATCTAACTTCTTTTCTACGTAGCCTTTGAGTGCGGTGGTGACATCGACATGGTGGCCCGAGACGTTCAGTTGCATGATGCCTCCTGTGTAGAAGCGGATGGCGGATGCGGATCGCGGGTAGTGCAGGCAAGCCTGTGTGGCAGTCTGACTATCCGCTAGTCACCATCCAACTATGTTTCATCTGACGGGAACCCTTTTGCGTTCGCTAGACGGAGGAATACCGAGTGCCTCACGGTATTTCGCCACGGTGCGCCGTGCGACCTGCACACCTTCCTGCGAGAGGATGTCTGCGATACGACTATCTGAAAATGGCTTGTCCGGCTCTTCCTGTGCCACCAGTTTGCGGATCTTGGCGCGAATGGCGGTGGAAGACATTTCCGTGCCGTCGCTAGCGGCGACGTGGCTGGAGAAGAAGTACCGGAATTCGAACACACCGCGATGGGTGTGCATGTATTTATTGGTGGTGACGCGGGAGATCGTCGATTCGTGCATCTGCACGGCCTCCGCGACATCCTTGAGAATCATCGGCTGCATGTACTCGTCGCCGTTCTCAAGGAACGCGGACTGCCGCTGTACGATGCAGCGCGCGACCTTCAGCAACGTTTCGTTGCGGATTTCGAGACTGCGGATCAGCCAGCGCGCTTCCTGCAATTGCGTCCTCAACATCGCGTGGTCGGGCGAGCGTCCGATGAGTCCGGCATAGCTCTGATTCACGCGTACGCGAGGTAGGCTCGCTGGATTAATCTCGACGGCCCAGCCGCGTTCGGTTCGGCGCACGAACACGTCGGGCACGATGTACTCGGCCGGTACGGAATGGACGCTCGAGCCCGGCCGAGGTTGGCAAGCACGAACCAAGACGAGCGCGTGCTCCATTTCCTCTTCTGTGACTCGCAGCTGGCGCCGCAAGAGTGAGTATTGCTGTTCGGCAACCTGGTCCAGGAAATTGGCTGCGATGGCCAGTGCAGTTTCGCGACCGGGCGTGTCTGGATCGAGCTGGCGCAGCTGCAGCTGAATGCATTCGCTGACCGACCGAGCGCCGACGCCGGCTGGATCCATCGCCTGAACGTGCCGCAACACGCGCTCCACTTCTGGGACGGTCGCAACGATTTCAGGCTGCAAATTCTTCGCGATTTCTTCGAGCGGCTCGATAACGTAGCCGTCGTCGTTGATGGCATCGATGATCGCTGCGCCGATTCGCATGTCCCGATCCGACAGTCGAGACATCTCTAGCTGCCAGCTGAGGTGCTCTTGCAGGGTCTCGCCGCCTGCGTCGGAGAAATCCTGCGAGTGCTCGTCGCCGGACCAGGGGGTTTCGGACGGGCCCGTAACCTGAGAGTCGCTCCAGTCCGGATCGTCAATCAGATCGACTTCCTGCTCGCGGTCCGCGGTTGCGGTCTCTTCGGCAGTCGGTGCGGCATCGAGTTGCGGTTCGAGGGTATCGCCGGTCTCGAGGCTTCCAGCCTCGTCCTCGGCCTCCAGCATGACGTTGGTTTCAAGCGCTTCGCGAATCTGCGCTTGCAGTTCAAGCACTGGCAGCTGGAGCAGGCGGATCGCCTGTTGCAGCTGCGGCGTCATCGTTAGCTGCTGGCCAAGTTTTAGCTGCAGTGCAGGTTTGAGCATTCGTCTCGCAACTTGAGCGCCGGCATGAAGTGCGGCGCTGGTACATCCCAACTATCGAAGGTCGTCTCCGGTTGCCACGCCGGCGCGGCTAGAGACGGAATTCCTGGCCCAAGTACACCTCACGAACCTGCTGATTTGCAAGGATCTCATCCGCAGTTCCCGCCGCAATCACCGAGCCGCCGCTTACGATGTAGGCGCGCGAACAAATTCCTAATGTTTCTCGAACGTTATGGTCGGTGATGAGTACGCCGATATTGCGCGCGCTCAGGTGACGAATGATTCGTTGGATGTCCAAGACGGAGATCGGATCAACGCCGGCGAAGGGTTCGTCCAAGAGCATGAAGCGCGGTTCCGCAGCCAGCGCTCGTGCGATCTCCACGCGGCGTCGTTCCCCGCCTGAGAGGCTTTGCCCGATGCTGTTGCGGATATGGCCGATATGCAGTTCTTCCAAGAGACCTTCGAGGAGCTGTTTGCGACGTTCCGCGGACACATCGGTACGCGTTTCCAGGATCGCGCGGATGTTGTCTTCGACGCTGAGCTTGCGGAACACCGAGGCCTCTTGGGGCAGGTAGCCCAGACCCAATTGGGCTCTTTTGTGGACCGGCAGTTTCGAAACGTCGTGTTGGTCAATGACGATGCGGCCTGCGTCCATGGGCACGAGCCCAACGATCATATAAAACGCCGTGGTCTTGCCGGCGCCGTTGGGGCCCAACAGTCCGACCACTTCACCGCTTTCGACTTGAAGCGAGAGATCTTTGACGACTTGTCGGGCGCGAAATCGTTTTGCCAGCCCCTCGACGAGCAGGCGGCTCATGAACCGATCTCGCTCGCGCCTGGCGCATGCGCGGCGGTGTCGGACGTGGTGGCGCCAGTACTGCCGCTCGACTTGGGACGCGGACGGATGATGCCCTTTACTCTGCCGGACGTATGACCCTCAGAAGTCACTCGCACGCTTTCATCGCGCACGTTGTAGACAACAGTTCCCCCGGAGATTTCCTGATCGTGACCGTGCGTGAACCAGACGTCGTTCGAGAGGGTCACCAAGCCTGCTCTGAAATCGTAATCGATCACGCCGGCACGCCCGCGAACTTGCTTTTCGGCCGCAACGCCGCGTTGCTCGAAAGTCGCCGGCGATCCCTCGATCCTTGCGCTCGCAATCGTGCCGTTGCTAAACACCGCACTCGCGCGATTTGAGGTGAGATCCGCTTCCGCAGTTTGGATGTGCACGGCGCGATCGAACGTCCAGTGGCTTTGGTCCGAACGCGTGTCCGAGGCTGTTGCATGTTCCGATGCGATCGAATTCGGCCCTTGCTCGATGCGAACGTTCCCTTCGAGTTCCAACGTGTCAGAGCGGAAGCTGGCCGTCACGACATCCGCGCTGACCTGCAGATTGCCTTGCAGCACCAATGGTTGTGCAGCATGCGCCAACGAGCCGATGCCGCTCAGGACGAGGAACGCCATAACGTGTTCAGCGCGCATCGGGTTGGAGAGTTCCAGTGACGGTACGTGCGAGAAGCTTTTCATTCTTTAGATCGGCGCGGAAGCTATTCGCGCGCATGGTATTGGAACCGAATTGGAAAGTGACAGGCGTGTTCACGCTGTAGGCGATTTGCTTTTCGGTGTCGAGTGCGAGCGCCTCGGTGCGCAGGCCCATCGAAACGTGTTGATCGAGCGGATGTAGTTCGACATCTCCCTGCAACTGCAGCACGCGCGAGTCGGCAGGCAGAGAGCCTTTGTCTGCCGTCAACGCCCACTCCTTGCCGGGCACCTGGAAGTAGTGTGCTCGCACATCACTCAGCAGGATGGTCCCCGAGGTGTTCTGTTGTTCAATGCGTGTGGCGGTCACTTGGATTCCAGGCGTGCCGTCAGGTTGCGTCTCGGTAATAACAGCGTCGCTCAGAAAGTACGCGGGCGGTCCTTGCGTATTCGCGTTGACGAGCGGTGCAGCACTGCGGTTCATGTATGCGCCGGAGCCGATGACGATTGCGGCAAGCAAAGCACTCAATGCGATCCAACGCCAATTCACGTTTACCCCAGGGCGCGGCGCCGGCCTTCGAGAATGAGATCGCACACTTCGCGCACTGCGCCTTGACCACCTGCAGCCTGCGTAATGAAGTGAGCCTGGGACTTTACGCTCGGATGAGCATCCGCGACCGCGATTGCGAGCCGAGCGACTTCGAATAGCGGTAGATCAGGGCTGTCATCGCCGACGCATGCAACGGACTGAGGTCCGAGCGCCAGGATGTCGAGCAATTCGCGCAATGCGGCGAGTTTGTCGGCGACACCTTGACGGATCCAAGTCACGCCGAGTTCGCTCATACGCTTTTCGACCGCGCGCGAGTCACGGCCCGAAATCACGGCGACCTGTATGTTGGCGCGCAGAAGCTGCACGATGCCGGCGCCATCGCGCACGTGAAAGCATTTCATCTCTTCGCCGCGAGCGGTGAAGTAGAGGCGGCCGTCGGTCAGGACGCCATCGACATCGAACACCACTAGGCGGATGTCGTTTGCACGTTCGATGAGGGTATCCATGAGAAGAGTGATTAGTGACTTGTGACTAGCGGATAGGCGGAGCAAGACCGGACGCAGGAACGGGGCCGCCTCGCTAAGGCCGGGCCGACGGCTGCTTCGCTATCAGCGATCCGCGATCCGCTATCGAACGTATTCGTCACATCACACCTGCGCGCAGCAAATCGTGAACGTTCAATGCTCCGACGAGCGCATGATTCTCATCGACAACCAGCAGGCCGGTGATGCGAGAAGATTCCATCAAGTGCACGGCTTCGGCTGCGAGCACATTTGCGCGAATCGTTTTCGGATTGCGAGTCATTAGGTCTTGCATGCGTTGGCCGTGAAGATCCTGGGTGCGATCCAATGTGCGGCGCAGATCGCCATCAGTGAACACGCCGAGCACTCGATGGGCCGCGTCGACGATCGCGGTCATGCCCAAACCCTTGCGTGACATTTCGAGCAGCCCTTCGCGCAGCGATGCATCCGGCGCAACGCAAGGGAGTTGATCGCCAGTGCGCATGACGTCGCTTACGTGCAAGAGCAGGCGCCGGCCCAGCGATCCGCCAGGATGGAAGCGCGCAAAGTCCTCTTCGGTAAAGCCGCGTGCTTCGAGAACGGAAACCGCGAGCGCATCGCCCATTGCAAGCGTGGCGGTCGTACTCGCGGTGGGCGCTAGATTATGCGGGCACGCTTCCTCTGGAACGCTCACGTCCAACACGACCGTTGCTGAGCGACCGAGCGTCGATTGAGCTCGTCCGGTTAACACGATCAGTGCGATGCCTAGCCGCTTGATCACCGGCAGGATGGTCAGCAGTTCCGCTGTTTCGCCTGAGTTTGAGATCGCAAGTACCACGTCTTGTGCGGTCAGCATGCCGATGTCGCCGTGACTGGCTTCCGCGGGATGCAAGAAGAACGACGGGGTGCCGGTACTGGCAAGCGTCGCGGCGATCTTGTTGCCGATGTGACCGGATTTGCCGATTCCAGTGACGACCACCCGTCCTTTGCAGTCGTGCAACAGCCTACAGGCCTGCACAAATGCATCGCCCAGGCGATCCTGCAACGCGATGACCGCGCTCACTTCGGTTTGCAGCACTCGCTGCGCACGCGCGAGGAGTTGCCTGGAGTCCAGCATGGATTGCATGGCGCGATCATACCGCGCCGCTATCCCGCGATGTGTGCAAAGACGTGGGCTCAAGATCGGCTAATATCGCGTCCCGTTTTCTCTCGGGTACTTCCATGAATGCTGCTGAAGTTCAGGCCCTGATCGAGGCCGGCTTGCCGGGTGCACAAGTACGCGTGCAGTCCGATGACGACACTCACTTCGAAGCGGTCATCATCGCGGCGCAGTTCGCTGGCAAACGTATGATCCAACGCCATCAGCTCGTCTACGCCGCATTGGGTGCGCGAATGGGCCGCGAGATTCACGCGCTCACCATGCAAGCGCTGGCTCCCGACGAATCTAAGTAGCGCGAACTCATGGATAAACTCCAAATCCGCGGCGGTATCCCTCTGGAGGGAGAGGTCCGCATCTCGGGCGCAAAAAACGCTGCATTGCCTATTCTTGCCGCGACGCTGCTTGCGGAGGGCGCTAGCTCGATCGGTAACGTGCCGCATTTGCAGGACGTAACGACGATGATCGAACTGCTCGGCCGCATGGGCATCAGCGTCACCATCGACGACAAGATGCGTGTCGAGGTGGATGCCTCCAGTATTCGCGAATGCGTAGCTCCCTATGAGCTGGTACGAACAATGCGTGCTTCGATCGTGGTGCTCGGGCCACTGCTCGCGCGCTTTGGGAAGGCCGACGTCTCTTTGCCTGGCGGGTGCGCAATCGGCGCACGGCCGGTCAATATCCATGTCGCCGGATTGCAAGCGATGGGCGCGGAAATCCAAATCGAGAACGGCTACATCCGCGCGCGCGCCGACCGCTTGAAAGGGGCGCGGCTGGTGCTGGAGACGGTGACCGTGACGGGTACCGAGAACCTAGTGATGGCGGCGACGTTGGCCGACGGTGAAACGGTCATCGAGAATGCGGCACGCGAACCTGAGGTTGTAGATCTCGCGAATTATCTGAATGCGATGGGAGCTAAGATCCGCGGTGCCGGCACCGATCGCATTGTGATCGAAGGTGTGGAGCGACTTCAGGGCGCTCAATACGACGTCCTCCCGGATCGCATCGAAACCGGTACCTACCTCGTAGCCGCTGCAATTACGGGCGGACACGTGAAAGCCAAAGGTACGCGGCCGGATCACTTGGACGCAGTACTTGCGAAGCTCAGCGAGGCCGGGGCGGCGATCGAAACGGGTGACTCTTGGATCGAACTCGACATGCGCGGTAAGCGCGCCAAGTCGGTCGACATTCGTACTGCACCTTATCCAGCGTTTCCCACCGACATGCAGGCACAATTCGCAGCACTGAACACGGTGGCGGAGGGCGTCGGCGCAGTCACCGAAACGATCTTCGAAAATCGCTTCATGCACATGCTCGAAATGCGTCGGCTCGGTGCGGATATCAAAATCGAAGGCAACACCGCGATCATCCGTGGAGTGCCGAAGCTCACGGCTGCGCCGGTAATGGCGACGGATTTGCGCGCATCTGCCAGTTTGGTGCTCGCCGCATTGATCGCCGAAGGGACTACCGACGTGCTGCGCATCTATCACATCGATCGTGGCTACGAGCGGATCGAAGAGAAGCTTCAACAGTTAGGCGCCCAGATCAAGCGCATGCCTGGATGACGACGGGCGGCAATCAAGGATGGCGCTCCGAGCGCGAGGGACGCTCCTTAAGTACGGCGCTCAAATTCAGACGATCTTTGCCGCGCAAGACGGTGATCGTGATTGCCGTCCCCGGGCGCATCGCCGCTACTCGATTCAAAGCTTCCTGAGCGGTGTTCAGTTGCTGGCCGTTTAGCTTGATCAGGACGTCATTGACACGAAGGCCGCTGGCGGCAGCGGGCCCTCTTGGATCAATCGCGGTAATCCTGAGCGCGACTGGCGGTGAGATCCCCAATGCTCGCGCATCCGAACGCGACAACTCTTCCGTCGAGACGCCAAGCCACCCGCGTAGCACGTGCCCATGTTTGATGATCTCGTCCATCACTCCGCGAACCATGTTCACGGGGATCGCGAAGCTGATGCCGTCGGTGCCCAATGTTTGCGACAAGACCGCTGTATTGATGCCGATGAGTTCGCCATCGAGGTTAATCAGCGCACCACCGGAATTTCCGAAGTTGATCGCTGCGTCCGTCTGAATGAAATCCTCGAAGTCCGTGACCCCGAGACGGCCGCGGCCCGTCGCGCTGACGATGCCTTGGGTGACAGTCTGGCTTAGGCCGAACGGATTGCCGATCGCGAGAACCACATCGCCGGCGCGCAATTCGTCTGAGCGTCCCATCGGCATCGCGGGCGGGTTACTGATGTCGATGCGCAAAACCGCGAGATCCGAGTCGGGATCGGTGCCGACGATCACGGGGGTAGCAGTACGCCCGTCTGCTAGTTGCACCCGAATCTCCGCCGCGCCTTGGATCACATGATGATTCGTGACGATGTGGCCTTGCCCATCCACGATCACGCCGGAGCCTAGGCTGCCCTCGACACGCTGGCGCACTTGCGGAGCGCTCTGGTCGAGCAGCGGCGAATCGAGCGGATGGGGATCGGCGCTTACCAACCGCGCCGTGTAGATATTCACCACCGCAGGCGCAGCAGCAGCGACGGCGTCGGCGAACGACCGTGGCAGGGTGCCCGAACGGGCATTCTGTTCAGTGGCCGCATGACCTCGCAGACGTGCCCACCACGCGCTGCCATTGCGAGCTAGCAGGACGCTGCCCGCTGCGAGCAGGCCGACGAGCGCCCAGGTGCCGATGAAGCGCAGTGCGTGCGTAAGTTTGCTCACGTGGTTGGATGGTCGTGTCGATTCGGGCTGCGGCTCATGGAGCCGCGCGATGTCTCGGCACAGCAAAGGCTGGTGTAGGACCCGCCATACCGCTCATGCATCTTCTGGCTTCAAAGCGCGCCGAGTGTTGTGTGTATAATGCGAAATTCCTTGTGCGAATGAAACTACGTGTGTGGCCCAAGCGGCTAGTGCAGTAGTGCTCGAGATCCTGAGGTCACGGCAAATCATCAGCGCACGAAGAATTCGACATTCAGCGTCAGGTCTATGCGGTCGAGTCGCCTCGTCCGCGGAGAGAGTGGATGAGCTCAGATTCAGAACAAGTTGATAGCGGCCGACGACACTTTCTGCTGGTCGCAACTACGGTGACCGGAATTGCAGGCGCAGCAATGACGGCCGTTCCTTTCCTTGCTTCTTGGAAGCCGAGCGCTCGTGCGCAAGCACTGGGTGCGCCGGTGGAGCAGGACATCAGCAAGCTCGAGCCGGGTGCATTGATGAAGATCAATTGGCGCGGGCAAGCGATTTATCTCGTGCGTCGCACACCCGAGATGCTGTCCAACCTGCAGGGGCATGACGATCGTTTGCGCGATCCAAAATCGGAAGAATCCGAACAGCCCAAGTACGCGAAGAATCCGACACGCTCGCTGAAGCCCGATGTTCTCGTGCTCGTCGGCGTATGCACGCACTTAGGATGCGCTCCGCTCGATCGCTTCCAGCCGCAAGACCCGGAACTCGGTGCATCGTGGCCCGGCGGCTTCTATTGTCCATGCCATGGTTCGAAGTTCGATTTGGCCGGACGCGTGTTCAAAGACGTTCCCGCGCCGCTCAACTTGCGCGTGCCGCCATATCGCTTCCTTAACGATGGCGTCGTGCAAGTCGGCGTCGATGCGGAGGCTGCATAATGAGCGCAGCAATGCCTGGAAATTCCGAAGCACGCCCATCGCGCATGACTGCGCTGGTCAATTGGATCGATGCGCGGTTCCCTCTGACTCGGTTCATGAAAGAGCATGCAACTGAGTATTACGCGCCGAAGAATTTCAACTTCTGGTACTACTTCGGTTCCCTTGCGTTGGTCGTTCTCGTGATTCAAATCGTCACGGGGATCTTCTTGACGATGAACTACAAGCCCGCGGCTGCAGATGCATTCGCTTCAGTCGAATACATCATGCGCGACGTGGAATGGGGCTGGTTGATTCGCTACATGCATTCGACCGGTGCCTCCGCCTTCTTCATCGTCGTTTATCTGCACATGTTCCGCGCCCTCATGTACGGCTCGCACAAGAACCCGCGCGAGCTAGTGTGGATCTTCGGCATGTTGATCTATCTGTGTCTGATGGCCGAGGCGTTCTTCGGCTACCTGCTGCCGTGGGGAAACATGTCGTATTGGGGCGCGCAGGTGATCGTTTCGCTATTCGGTGCCATTCCTGGCATCGGCGAATCGCTGGTGGAATGGATTCGCGGCGACTACTACATCTCCGACATCACGCTGAATCGCTTCTTTGCGTTGCACGTGATTGCGTTGCCGCTCGCGCTGATCTTCCTCGTCATTGCGCACATCTTCGCACTGCACGAAGTTGGTTCTAACAACCCCGACGGCATCGAAATCAAGAAAGTGAAGGGACCGGACGGTCATCCTGTGGATGGCATTCCGTTCCACCCCTATTACACGCTCAAGGATCTGGTCGGATTCGTTGTGTTCGCGGCGCTCTTCTCGTGCGTCGTGTTCTTCGCGCCGGAGATGGGAGGCTACTTCCTCGAGCACGCGAATTTCGATCCTGCAAACGCCCTGCAGACGCCGGCGAACATCGCGCCGGTTTGGTACTTCACGCCTTTCTACGCAATCTTGCGTGCGGTGCCGAACAAGCTGCTTGGCGTCGTACTGATGGGCTTGGCGGTCGTGTCCTTTTTCTTCTTGCCTTGGTTGGATCGCTCGAAGGTCAAGTCGATCCGCTACCGTGGGTGGATCTACAAGGCGTTCTTGTTCGCCTTTGCGATCAGCTTCATCGGATTGGGCTATTTGGGAATGCAGCATCCAACGCCAGCGACCGTGCTTGCGGCTCGGGTGTTCTCTGCAATTTATTTCGCGTTCTTTGCTCTGATGCCCTGGTACACCAAGATCGATCAGACCAAGCCAGTGCCGGAGCGGGTGACCTATCATGCTCATTAATACTCGGGTGCGAGCGTTTGTCCTGGGCCTCGCGCTCGCCGCACCATCACTCTCGTTCGCCGCCGAACACAATCCGGCGATCCATCCCGCCAACATTGATGTCGGCAACGTCGCATCGCTACAGCGTGGCGCGCGTAACTTCGTCAACTATTGTTCGGGTTGCCACTCGGCTCGATACGTCCGGTACAGCCGCTTGGCCCAGGACTTGGGATTGACCGAAGCGCAGGTGATGGAGAATCTGATGTTCAACGGCGAGCGCATCCATGACACGATCAAGGTGTCGATGCGACCTGACGACGCCAAGCGTTGGTTCGGCGTAGCTCCGCCGGATTTATCCTTGATGGCTCGCAGCCGCGGCCCGGATTACATCTATTCT
The DNA here is from genome assembly GCA_023391335.1 of Pseudomonadota bacterium. Lineage (GTDB taxonomy): Bacteria > Pseudomonadota > Gammaproteobacteria > Steroidobacterales > Steroidobacteraceae > Steroidobacter. Next base: position 57,412 of record JAEWBG010000038.1, read on the forward strand.
TTCCTGAAGTCCTTCTACCTTGATCCGAGCCGCCCGACCGGCGTGAACAATCTCGTTCTGCCCGGTACCGCCATGCCTCACGTGCTGTGGCCATTACAGGGCTACCAGAAGGCGGTGTACGACGGCGAGAGCGATCCCGAACACAACACGGTGCACAAGCGCTTCAAGGGATTTGAACTGGTCGAGCCGGGAGCGATGAATCCGGAGGAGTACGATCAATTCGTCCGCGATACGGTCAACTTCCTCGCCTACATCGGCGAGCCGATTCAGCTTCAGCGCCGCAGCCTCGGGATCAATGTCTTGGCATTCTTGTTCGTATTCTTCCTGCTGGCTTACTTCCTGAAGAAGGAGTACTGGAAGGACGTGAAATGATGCGTTGGTGCGAAAGCTCGCATCGCGTTCATTCGTTGCTCTGATACATTTCGGGGGCGTACCGCCGTGATGACGCTCTTTTCCAAAGCTGACGATCCGTGGAGTCATCGCACGCGGATCGTGCTTGCCGAAAAGAGCATCCACGTGGAGACCATCGATGTCCACGAGGGCAACCTGCCGGAAGATCTCCTGGATTTGAACCCGTACCACACGGTGCCGACGTTGGTCGATCGCGATCTCGTCTTGTACGACTCGCGTGTGATCATCGATTACCTCGATGAGCGCTTCCCGCATCCTCCGCTAATGCCGATCGATCCAGTTGCCCGAGCTCAGTTTAGGGTGGCGCTGTATCGCATCGAGCGCGATTGGTACAGCTTGGCGGAGCAGGCGAACGATCCAGATCGCAAGCAAGGATTGAAGCCGCGCAAGATACTGCGAGATAGCGTCCTCGCAAGCGCTGACGTATTCAAAGCAAAGCCCTTCTTCTTGTCCGACGAGTTCTCGTTGGTGGACGCAACCATCGCGCCGATTCTCTGGCGTTTGCTTGCGTGGGAGCCGGACATCACTCAGCAAGCTCCGATCATTTCTAAGTACGCAAACCTCATTTTCTCGCGTCCGGCTTTTCGTCACAGTTTGTCGCGTGTGGAACAGGAGATGCACGCCTGATGACAGAGACGATGGTCAAGTCCCGACGTCCCTACTTGCTACGCGCGATGCATGAATGGATCAGCGATAGCATGCAGACGCCGCACATTGTCGTGGATGCTTCTATTGATGGCGTGCAGGTGCCGCGTCAGTACGTGCAGGGTGGCAAAATCATTCTCAACGTCAGCCACAGCGCGACAAGTGGTTTGAGTCTCGGGAACGAGTTGATCTGCTTTAGAGCTCGGTTCGGTGCCGCGACATTCGATGTCAGCGTGCCCGTTCATGCGGTGCTCGGAATCTATGCACGCGAAACAGGACAGGGAATGCTGTTCTCTGAAGCGGATGCGCCACCGCCAAGCCCACCGCAGTCGCCTAAGGATCAGACGAGTACCACGGGCGAGCACAAGCGGCCCAAACCCACGTTGAAGGTCGTAAAGTAGGCACGCGTCGGTCTTCAGGGATTGAGTCGAGTGGCACTCCACGGGCCCGCATCGAATTCGCTGGCGCGCGGTTCTAGATGCCGACTCCACACGGCGCGATCGTGGATCCGATTCGGGCCCTCCATCCACAACTCGACACTCTCGAGCCACAAGCGGAAACCGCCCCAGTGCGCCGGCCGCGGCACCACGCCTGTAGTCGCGCCCGGCGCGATACCCAAGCGGTGCGATGCGTGCGCCACCTGTTCTGCGAGCGCGGCTCTGGATGCTAACGGCTGACTCTGCTGGCTGGCCCAGGCGCCGATGCGGCTATCAAGTGCGCGGCTTGCAAAGTAAGCATCGCTCTCTTGGGGCGGTGACAGCACGATACGTCCCTCGACGCGTACTTGGCGATGCATCGAATCCCAATGAAAGACACCCGCCGCGTATGGATTTGCGAGCAGCTCGCGAGCTTTGCGCGATTGGTAGTTCGTGAAGAACACCAAGTAGCCTGCGGCTGCATCAATGCGCTTACAAAGCACAACGCGCGCGCTCGGGCGACCCTCTGCGGTCGTGCTCGCGAGCACCATCGCATCCGGATTTGGGCGGCTGTGCAGCTCCCGCGCCTCGCGAAACCACTGCTCGAAGAGCGCGAGCGGAGTGTGGGGTAGCGGTTCGGGGAGGGAATCCATGGAAGCCTCGTTACGACTGAAATACGCCACTGGCGAATGCGACGCTAACCTAGCATTCGCTCCGCGCGCTGAAAACGCCGCACATGAGATCTCGGGGTCATTGTCGCGATTCAGCGAATGACTGAACGAGCTATCGGAAACTTGCGGGCAATGCGTGGCCTTAGTAAAAGGAGCACGAATCGAACAATTCTGGACCGACTGTGACCCTCGAAGAAATACGAGTCAGACTTTCAGCGCTCGATCGACAGCTGCTCACGTTAATGGCCGAGCGCCAAGAACTTAGCCGCCAGGTGGCGGAGGCGAAGCAGGCAGAAGGCCGCGGCATTCGTGACTTTGCGCGCGAGCGCGAAGTGCTCATGCAGGCGCGTGCGAATGCTCAGGCGCTCGGCATTTCGCCCGCATTGGCGGAAAGCGTGATGCGAATGCTGATTCGCAGTTCGCTCACGGCCCAAGAGCGAATTCGAGTCAGCGAAACAGGAGGAGGGACAGGCAAGTCGGCGTTGGTCATCGGTGGCGGCGGAAAAATGGGCCGCTGGTTTACTGAGTTCCTCAGTTCCCAAGGGTATGCGGTCGTCGTCGCGGATCCCGGTTCGCCCACGGCGGACGGCAATGGTGGACGCGAGTGGATTCGCGATTGGCGCAATGCGCCGATGAATACCGACCTCGTCGTCGTCGCAACTCCGATCAAGGTGGCGAACGAAGTCCTCAAGGAGCTAGCCGCGCGCAAGCCCTCGGGCGTCGTTTTCGATATCGGTTCATTGAAGACCCCCCTACGAACGGGTCTTACGGCGCTGAAGGACGCTGGCGTTCGCGTTACGTCCATCCATCCGATGTTTGGGCCCGATACCGAACTGCTTTCCGGTCGCCACGTCATCTTCGTCAACGTTGGGCACGACGAGGCCGTGAAGCAGGCGCAGGCCTTGTTTGGATCCACGATGGCCGAGCAGGTCGTGATGTCACTCGACGAACACGATCGGCTCATCGCTTATGTGTTGGGACTCTCGCATGCGCTAAACATCGCGTTCTTCACCGCGTTGGCCGAAAGCGGCGAAGCGGCTCCGCGACTGGCGCAGTTGTCTAGCACGACTTACGACTCACAAGTGGATGTCGCCACCAAAGTGGCGAACGAGAGTCCAGAGTTGTATTTCGAGATTCAGAGTCTCAACGATTACGGGAAGGATTCGTTGCTCGCGCTCAAGCACGCTGTCGATCGCATCTACGACTGCGTGAGTCAGCGCGATGCGCAGTGCTTTATCGGGATGATGAATCGCGGTCGAGAATATCTCGCTGGCCGTGAGCGTGAGCGTTAATGAGCGGCAGAGATCTCGAAGGGGAGATTCGAGATCTGCGCGCGCGCATCGCGACGCTCGTCGAGGAGGCTGCAACGAACGAGAAGCTCCTCAAGCGCTCGCAAGAGCGAGAGCTGGAGTTGCTCAAGGCCGAGAACTTGGCCCAGTTATTCGAGGCGGTCTGTAGCGGTCTCAAAGCATCCTATGGACTTGAATCAGTGACGCTCGTGTTGGCGGACCCGCAGCACGAAATCCGTCACTTGCTGATCGCCGAGCACCTCACCACCGCCGATTTTCCCAACGTGATTTTTACCGACGGGCTCGCCGGTATGGCGCCGCAGTTCAACTCGTTCCATCGACCTTGGCTCGGCCCTTACATGGGGTGCGACCATCAATTGCTATTCCCCGGCATATCGGGAACCAAAAGCATCGCGTTGATTCCGCTGCGCCGTCATGATCGCTTGCAGGGCAGTCTGAATTTCGGCAGCCCCGATGAAAAGAGATTCTCGCGGCATCTCGCCACGGATTTTCTCGCGCATCTAGGTGTCATCGCTTCATTCGCGATCGAAAACAACATCAACCGAGCGCGCCTCGTGCGCAGCGGGCTCACGGACTTCCTGACCGGTTGGCACAATCGCCGCTATCTCAACGCTCGTCTCAAAGAAGAAATTTCGCGAGCGCAACGCCAAGGAACGGGCCTGACGTGCTTGCTCATCGATTTGGATAAGTTCAAGCACATCAACGACCAGTATGGGCATCTGGTCGGCGACATGGCTCTGCGAGAGGCTGCTCAGAGAGTGGATGCGCACATTCGCGGCAGCGATGCCGCCGCGCGATTCGGTGGCGACGAATTCGTCGTGCTCGCACCCGGCATCACGCCCGAGCAGGCGGCCGCTCTGGCCGAGCGCATTCGGCTGGCCGTTTGCGAGACCAAGCTGGAAATAGGTCAGGGTGCGAGTCTGCAACTCACGGTGTCGATTGGCGTCGCTGGGATTATTCCGCCGCGAGACGAAGCGGATCTCAAGGTAATTGCCGAGCAGCTGCTCGCAGAGGCGGACAGCGCGCTCTATAGAGCCAAGCAGCTCGGTAGGAATCGTGTCGAGTTGGCGTAAACGTCAGCTGCGAACACGGCGCATCAAGAATAAGAACAGGGGGACCCCGGCGAGTGCAGTGAGTGCACCGACTGGCAGTTGCCGGGGGGCGAAGAGGGTACGGGCGACAAGATCGGCGATCGACACGAGCGTTCCGCCGAGGAGTGCCGCAGCAGGAAGCACGCGACGATGATCCGAGCCGAGCATCAGTCGCGCGAGATGCGGTGTAACCAGGCCGACGAAGCCGATCGTACCCGCAGCCGTGACGGTCAACGCCGTAAATATCGAACCGCAGATGAAGATACCGGTTCGCAAAGCATCGACGGGAGCCCCAAGGATACGTGCTTGCGTCTCGCCGCGAGCCAATACGTTGAGTTGCCGTGCGAATGGCTCGCAAAGAGCCACGGCGACGATTAGCACAACTAGGAGTACGTCCCCGCGAGTGCTGAGCGACACATCGCCCATCAGCCAAAACAGCATGTTGCGAAGGCGCGAGTCGTCGCTCAACGAAAGCAGTAAGCTGATTATCGCGCTCGCGCCGGCAGCGACGACGACGCCCGTCAGTAGCAATCGAGCGGTGGTCCATCCGCCCTCTCCATGAGCAAGTCGGAACACCAGGATCGTTGCCATCAGCGCTCCGACTCCGGCGGCAGCATCGACCAGCAAAGTGGTGAGGCCGAGCAGCATCGACGTCAGAGCACCGATTGCGGCGCCGCCGGAAACGCCCATGATGAACGGGTCCGCCAGAGGATTTCTGAGCAGAACCTGCATCAGCGCACCCGCCAGCGCGAGCAATCCGCCGCATGCGAAGGCGGTGAGTGCACGCGGCAAACGCAGATCGAAAATCAAAGCGTGCGCAAGCGAATGCGAATCGGCAAGATCGTGCCAATTGGCATCGAACACGGACACGCTGCCAATCGCGAGTGATAGTGAAAACACCAGCGCGGCAGCAAGGCTCAGCAAACTGAAAACGACTTTGGAATTCGCCACGCGCGCAGGTTACGAGTTGGCTGCGAGGCAGTCCACGACTTCGTATGGTTGGCAGACGTGCCATGTGAAACAATTCGACTCGGTTTTCTTTTAGTAGCTCGAATGTCCGATTTCATTGATGCAGATGGGTTTCGCGCGAATGTCGGGATCGTGCTGATGCGCGCCGATCGTCTGGTGTTTTTGGGTGGCAGAACCGGGGGGCGCGGCTGGCAGTTTCCGCAGGGCGGCATGCTGGCGCACGAGACCCCGGAGCAAGCGCTATTTCGTGAGCTCAAAGAGGAGATCGGGTTAGATCCGCACGATGTGAAGGTCGTCGCGCAAACGCGCCAATGGTTGCGATATCGACTACCGAAGCAATACGTTCGCCGTAACAGCAATCCGCTGTGCATCGGGCAGAAGCAACGCTGGTTTTTGTTGGAGTTGCTCGGCTCGGAGGATCGCGTTCACTTTGACTCCACGTCCGAGCCCGAATTCGAAACTTGGCGCTGGGTAGAGTATTGGACGCCGGTGCGCGAGGTCATTTATTTCAAGCGCGCGGTGTATGTGCGCGCGCTGGATGAACTGGCACGTCGGGCGTTTCCGAACGACCCGCCTGCGCTTCCGGATTGGACCGACGAGGAAAAAAACTTGCGCAATCTTGCGCGCCGCCGCGATCAGTCCACCGGCGGGAACTCGCAGTCGGACGCCTCAGAAGGGTTTGAGCACCGCGAGAAGAACGATTCCGATCAGCAGTAAAGACGGCACTTCGTTGAAGATGCGGTACCACCGATCGCTGTGCTGGTTTCTACGTTCTCGAAGCGTAATCATCAGCCGATAACACCAGATGTGATACGCCAGCAGCAGGGCGACGAGTGCGAGCTTCGCATGGAGCCAACCGCCATAGAGAAGGCCTGGGGCTACCACGAGCATTGAGATGCCGAAGACAGTGGTGAGCGTCGCACCGATCGTCATCATCACGAACAGGCGGCGCTCCATCACCGCAAATCGCTCCAAGCTGAGTTCGTCTGAGGTTTGAGCGTGGTAAACGAACAATCTTGGGAGGTAAAACAGGCCTGCGAACCACGTCACCATGAAAACGATGTGAAATGCCTTGAGCACCAGCATGAGATCCCTCACGAGAGCGGCTTGAGCGAAAGCGCGTAAGCATACAGATCACGATCGCTCGGTGTCCGACTAGGCGGCCTCACCAAGCTCGCGACGTCGCAAATCGGCGAACATAATCTGTTGCGTTCCTTGCGGCGATTCTCAATTTGGGCGGCGGTGCTGTGGTCTAATTCGCCCCCACTGACGCTTGAGATTTGCCAGGAACATCGATCGAGATGCGAACCGGTCAGCTAGTCGTCCGCTTTCATTCGCCGCTGCGCCGGCGAGTGCTGAGTGCGGGCGCGGTAATTGGACTGGTGTTGATTGTTTATGCCGTCTTCGAGTGGGGTCGCTTCGAGGGCGGTTACAGCAAATTCGCCGAAATTCAGCATCGCCGCGAACTGAAGGCACAAATCGAGTCGCTGCAAGATCAAAACGAGAAATTGCGCGCTGAAGTTGCCGCCGCCCAGTTGGCGCGTGAGGTCGACCGGAAATCATATGCTGACGTCGAAAAGAACCTGGCCGATCTGCAGGCCCAGGTCTTAAAGCATCGCGAAGAGCTGACCTTTTATCGCGGCATCGTCTCGCCTGAGGATGGGATCGGCGGCCTCAAACTGCAACGCTTTCAAGTGGTATCCGGCGGTGCAGATCTTCACTACCGATTGAGATTGGTGTTGGTCCAATCGATGCGCCAAGAGTCTGTGGTTTCCGGCGCTGTGGGAATTCAGATCGAAGGGACTCAGAACAACCATCCCAAACAGCTGTCATTGGCCGATGTAGCGAGCGGTGTGCGTGCCGATGGCCTAGTTCCGTTTCAGTTTCGCTACTTTCAAAACTTGGAGCAGGAAGTCGTCCTGCCGAGCGGATTCGAACCGCGAGCTGTCAGTGTCGAGGTGCGTTCAGGGCGCGGCCCTGCCGTCCGAGAATCGTATCCCTGGGCCGTACAGAACGAGACTTAGAGTAATTCAGCCGGCGCAGAACGAATCAGTTGTACTTAGAATCGCAGTATGTTCAATCGCAACAAACAGAAGCAGCAGCGCATAGATACGCTGATCGGCGCTGGCACACGCATCATCGGCGATGTGCACTTTAGCGGTGGATTTCACGTTGACGGCCATGTGAAGGGCAACGTCGATGCACCGCCGGATTCAGGCGCGACTTTGAGCGTGAGCGACGGAGGGGTAGTCGAAGGCGCCGTAGCCGTACCCAACGTCGTTTTGAACGGCACCGTCAAGGGCGACATCTTGGCCCACGATCGCGTCGAGTTGGGCGCAACTGCACGGGTCAGCGGTAACGTCTACTATGGCCTGATCGAGATGGAAATGGGCGCGGAGATCAATGGCAAATTGATCCACGAGCCGCGTAAAGGCACCGCAAAGCGCGGCGAAACTGACGCTCCGACCGCGGAGTCGGCAACGGCGGGCGATCAGCAATGACGCTCCACCGCGAGCGGTGGCAGAATCGGAGTCCATGATCCTTGATCCGGACGAAACCGTCCCCAGATGTGAGCCATGATCGAAACTACGGCACCCACGCTCGTTTTTACTGACGCAGCCGCCGCCAAAGTCGGCGAACTCATCCGTGAAGAGTCGAATCCCAATCTCAAGCTACGCGTATTCGTGCAAGGCGGCGGCTGTTCGGGATTCCAATATGGGTTCACCTTCGATGAAAACATCGAGGAAGGCGATACGACTGTCGAGAACCAGGGCGTCACGTTGCTCATCGATCCGATGAGCATTCAATACCTCGGCGGCGCCGAGATCGACTATCGGGAAGACATTGAAGGCTCGCAGTTCGTTATCCGCAATCCGAACGCTCAAACAACTTGCGGCTGCGGATCCTCGTTTTCTGTTTGACCTCAATTGAGTCGTGACGCGTGTGCAATGCCGCGTCACAATGAAGCGCGTTCCTCAATCCGTTCGCGCTCATGGCAAGAACCTCCATTCCTGATGTTATTGCTGCCGTCGATCTAGGATCGAACAGCTTTCACATGGTCGTAGCCCGTTACTCTCACGGGCAACTGATCATTGTCGATCGGTTGCGCGAGATGGTTCGTCTGGGTGCAGGACTGGACGAGCAGGGGCGTCTCGAACGTCACGCTTCAGAAACAGCACTCGCGTGCTTAGAACGATTCGGTCAGAGGCTGCGCGACATGAAGGCGGCCAGTGTTCGCGCCGTTGGTACGAACACATTGCGCAAAGCGCGGCGGAAGGGTGCGTTCTTAGACCGCGCGCGAGCGGCACTAGGCCATCCAATCGAAATCATTTCCGGCATCGAAGAGGCCCGCCTGATTTACCTCGGTGTCACGCATACGATGCCGAGCGAGCCGGGGCGCCGCATGGTGATCGACATTGGTGGAGGAAGCACGGAGATCATCATCGGTGAGGGAATCCAAACGCGCCGCCTGGAAAGTCTGCATATGGGATGTGTGTCGATGAGCCAGCTTCACTTCGAAGATGGCGTCGTGAGCGAAAAGCGCGTGAAGAGGGCTCGAATCGCCGCGCGCCTCGAACTCGAGCCGGTGCAAGCGACCTTCAAGAATTTCGGGTGGGACCATGCGGTCGGTTCTTCGGGAACGATACGGACTGTCAGCGATATTCTGCGCGCTAGAGGTCAGTCCGATGGTGCAATCACCCCCAGCGGGCTGGATCAACTAATCGATGCTGCGATTCGCGCAGGAGAGCTTTCAAAGCTGAAGCTGGCGGGGTTGCCAGAAGAGCGAGTTCCCGTGTTTGTTGGAGGGCTCACGATTCTCGCGGAGCTCTTCGATGTGCTCGATATCAAATCGATGCGAGTAGCCGAAGGCGCGCTGCGCGAAGGGTTGTTGTACGACATGCTTGGCCGCTTCACCGACGAAGATGCTCGCGTGCGGAGCGTTCGTGCGATGCAAGGTCGGTTTCACGTCGATGTGGCGCAAGCTGAACGGGTGGAGGCGACGGCTGTGAACTTCATGCGCCAAACGGCAAGGGAGTGGGAACTCGAGGATTCATTCGCCGAACAGGTTTTATCCTGGGCCGCGCGCTTGCATGAAATCGGATTGGACGTTTCGCATTCCCATTACCACAAGCATGGTGCTTATCTGCTCGAGCACGCAGACCTGCCTGGATTCCCACAAGAAGAACAGAAGATCTTGGCTTGCATCGTCGGCGCCCATCGGCGCAAGTTTCCGCGGGAACTGCTGCAGGACTTGAGTCCACCGTGGCATATCAAGGCAGAATTCTTGATCGTATTGTTGCGTCTATCGGTACTGCTCCATCGCGGACGCAGTGCCATTGCTTTGCCCCAGATCGCGTTGAGCGCAAAGGGCCATTCACTGGAGATGGCATTTCCACGTGGATGGTTGGAGGATCATCCTTTGACGTTTGCCGATCTTGAGCTTGAGACCGAATATTTGAAATCGGCAGGGTTCAAACTAAAGCTCGTATAAGCTTAGTCCAGCCCTTCGGCGTATCGACGTAGCAACATTCGTTGTGCGCTCACGCCACCGGAGCGCTTCGCGGGGGGTTGGTAGGCGCCCTCTGCGGTCAACGTCCACGCTTGTTCATCGTCGGCGAGATAGAGTTCGAGCTCGTTGATGATGCGTTCTCGATGCGCAGCGTGTTCGATCGGAAATGCAACTTCGATTCGGCGAAAGAAATTCCGCTCCATCCAATCTGCGCTCGCGCAGTAAACCTCGGGATGCCCGTCGTTGAGAAAGTAGTACACGCGCGAGTGCTCCAGGAAGCGACCGACAACCGAACGCACCCTGATGTTCTCGGAAAGTCCAGGCACTCCTGGGCGTAATGAGCACATCCCACGCACGATCAGATCGACGGACACACCTGCCGTCGACGCCTGATACAGTGCCTGAATAATCAACGGATCAAGCAACGCATTCAATTTCGCGACGATGCGTGCTGGTCGGCCAGCGCGGGCGATCTCAATTTCACGCCGCGTTTTTTCGATCAACGACTCGTGCAGCGTGAACGGCGACTGCAGAATCTTCTGCATTGCTGCCACTCGGGTTGGGCTCGTGAGCTGCAGAAATAGTTCGTGGATGTCTTCGCCGAGCGCTTCGTTGCACGTGAAGAGTCCATAGTCAGTGTAGATGCGCGCAGTATTGGGGTGATAGTTGCCGGTCCCGAGATGACAATACCTGCGGAGCTGGTCTCCTTCCCGTCGCACAACCATGATCAACTTTGCGTGCGTCTTGTAACCGACCACGCCGTACATGACGTGAGCGCCAGCTTCTTGGAGGCGCGTCGCTAGTTCGATATTCGCAGCCTCATCGAAGCGAGCCATCAACTCGATCACGACGGTGACTTCTTTCCCGGCACGTGCTGCAGTAACGAGCGCATCGACGATGGGTGACTGCGCTCCAGTGCGATAGAGCGTCTGCTTGATCGCCAAGACATGGGAGTCGCTGGCAGCTTGGCGCAGCAAATCGATCACTGGGCCGAAGGCTTCATACGGATGATGGAGCAACAAGTCGCCCTCGCGAATGACTGCGAGCAGATCCTCGCGTCCTACGAGTCTTTTCGGCACGCTGGGAGTGAAGCTCGGGTACTTCAAATCCGGCCTATCGATGAGGTCGTAGATGGCCATCAATCGATTGAGGTTGACCGGACCACGGACTTGATAGAGATCGTCCCTGTTCAGTGCGAAATGGCGCAACAGGAACTCGGTGATGTTCTCCGGGCAATCCATCGATGTTTCGAGGCGAACCGCAGCGCCATAACGGCGCTCGGCCAACTCGCCTTCGATTGCCCGTAACAAGTTGTCGACTTCTTCGTCGTCAACGAACAGATCGCTGTTGCGAGTCACGCGAAATTGCCAAGCGCCCTCGACGGACATACCGCTGAATAGGCGATCGATGAACATCGAGACCACTGCGCTCAGGAACACAAAATAGGTTGCACCCGTCGCGTCCGTGACGGGGGGAATTTTGATGATGCGAGGCAGGGATCTAGGAACTTGGACCACAGCGAGCTCAGCATCGCGGCCGAATGCGTCCTTACCGGACAAACGGACGATGAAATTCAAACTCTTGTTCTGGATGCGCGGGAACGGTCGCGCCGGGTCCAGGCCCAACGGAGTGAGGACCGGCTCAACTTCTTTCACGAAGAAATTGTTCAGCCACGCTCGTTGCTGCGCGGAAGCAGTGCGTGAATTGACGAATTGGATGCCTTCGTTGCCGAGAGCGGGAAAGACGACGTCATTGAGCAGTTGATATTGATCCCGGATCAGCTCGGCAGCGCGGCTGTGTATGGCGGCGAGCTGCTCGGGGACGCTCATACCGTCCGGTCCACCGGCAAGCGATCCAAGTTCCAGACGTTGCTTCAGTCCTGCTACGCGTATTTCAAAGAACTCATCTAGGTTTGAACACGAGATGGCCAGAAAGCGGATGCGCTCGAGCAGCGGCAGGGATTCATCGTGCGCTTGCAGCAAGACGCGATGATTGAAATCGAGAAACGAGAGCTCCCGATTGATGTAGTGCTCGGGAGCTTTGAAATTGATGTCTAGCATCGGCACAACCGTTGCGGATGCGCCTGAGGATACTACGGGACCTGCTGCGTATGTGTTACAGGCCTGTGACCGTGCAGCTAGTTATGAGCCGAGACCGCGAGCGTCGCCTGATCATGCTCCTTATCTAGCTGAGCAAGGACTTCGCCTGATTTCCTCTGAAATTCCTCGGCGTATTGCGCGGCGATGGGTGACGCGACCGGCAGAGGCACTGTGCGTGGATTCTTGTGTACGCCATTCACGCGGTACTCGTAATGCAAATGCGGGCCCGTCGCGGCGCCGGAGCTACCGACATAACCGATCGTCACGCCTTGCTTGACTCGCTGACCTTGCTTTAGGCCTGCCGCGAATCGCGACATGTGCCCGTACAGAGTCGAGATGCCGCCACCGTGCTCCAAGATCACCACGTTGCCATAGCCGCCTTTTCTGCCAATGAAATCAACACGCCCGTCGCCGGCCGCCTTGATCACCGTGCCTCTAGGCGCCGCGTAGTCGACGCCTTTGTGCGCTCGGATGATGTTCAAGATGGGATGGAACCGATGCGGGTCGAAGTTCGAACTGATGCGAGTGAAATCCAGAGGGGCACGCAAGAATGCGCGCCGCATGCTGTGTCCGTCCGGTGCGAAGTAGTCCGAGACTTTTCCATCCGCGGACTCGAACAACACGGCGCGATGTGCCTCGCCATTGTTGATGAACTCCGCCGCCAAAATCTTCCCGTCGCCGATGTATTCGCTGCCGCGATATTTCTGTTCGTATACGACGCTGAAGCGATCGCCCGGCTGGATGTCGAGAGCGAAATCGATGTCCCAGCCGAAGATGTCATTGGCGAGGCGCAAGATGATGTCCGGGCTGATTCCCGCTGCTCGTGCCGCTACGAACAGTGAACTCTCGATCGTGCCGTGCGCTCTTGCAATACGGAGGTCAAGTGGTGTTTCGACGACCTTGGCTTTGAATCCATCGTCGCTGCGAGTCACTGAGAGAAGCTCGGTATCACTGATGCGGCGACTCAGCGCTTGCAGCAGCCCCTCTTCGTGCACCAACGTGATCGTGTCGCCTGGGCGGAGTTGGTCGAGGCTTTTCTGCACTCCAGGCAAGTCGCGAATCGATGCGAGATCCGACAGATCCAATTTCAATTGCCGAAAAATTCGATCGAGCGTGTCGTTACGCCGCACGACAAATTCCACTGTATCGCCGAGCGGCTTGGGAATGGGTGAAGGAGACTGGAGCTGACCGATCGTCTTGAGATCGGGAAGTTGAGGCAATTCAATCGCGGGCACGTTCACTGGCTCATTCTGCGGCTGTGGCTGACGGGTGAGCACGTAGCCCACGATTCCGCCGATCACCGGAAGCAGGATCCCGACCGAAAACCATCGCACATGAGCGGCGGCACCCGTCTTTGTCCGTCGCAGCTTGTAGTCGAAATTGATTTTGGGTGGTTCTTGCACTGCCAAGTCCGCTAGGTCTAAAAAACGTGGCCGAAAATTAGAAGATGGCGGCGCGGTGAGTCAACCCAAATTCGCGTATTTCCAATGAATTCGGTGCGAGTCGTAAGGCTTGCTGATAGAGTCCGGCGCGATTTTTCCATCAAGAACGTAAGTCCATGTCGAGCGCTCACGAACAACTCTTGGAACTCAAACGCGGAGCTTCTGAAGTTCTGCTTGAAAGTGAACTGCTGAAAAAGCTCGAATCCCGCAAGCCATTGCGCGTTAAAGCTGGGTTCGATCCCACCGCGCCGGATTTGCACCTCGGTCACACGGTGCTGATCAACAAGATGCGGCGGTTCCAGGATTTTGGTCACGAAGTGATTTTCCTGATCGGCGATTTCACGGGTCTCATTGGTGATCCAACCGGCCGTAACGCCACGCGCCCCCCGCTCACGCCAGACGAAATCAAAGCGAATGCCGCTACGTATCAGGAGCAGATATTCAAAATCCTCGATCCACAGAGGACGCGCGTTGAGTTCAACTCGAGATGGATGAGCGAAATGACCTCTGCAGGGCTGATTCAGCTCGCGGCTCGACACACGGTTGCTCGCATGCTCGAGCGAGATGATTTCAGTAAACGCTACAAGAATGGTCAGCCCATTGCGATCCACGAGTTTTTGTACCCGCTCGTGCAGGGTTATGACTCCGTAGCTCTCAAGGCTGACGTAGAACTGGGCGGTACAGATCAGAAATTCAATCTATTGATGGGAAGACAGCTTCAAGAGTCATTCGGGCAAGACCCGCAAGTTGTGATGACCATGCCTCTGCTCGAGGGGCTAGATGGCGTAAACAAGATGTCCAAATCGCTAGGCAACTACATCGGCGTGACTGAACCGCCACAGGACATGTTCGGGAAATTGATGTCGGTTTCCGACTCGCTGATGTGGAGATACTTCGATCTGCTCTCATTTCGTAGCAATGGCGAGATCGAGAATTTCCGGCGCGAAGTCGACGAGGGCAGGAACCCCATGGAAATCAAATTCGAGCTCGCACGTGAAATCACAGCGCGCTTTCATGGAGAAATGGCGGCGCAGCAAGCGCGAGAGGCTTTCTCAACGCGAAGCCAAAAGCGCGAACTGCCCGAAAATGTGGAAAAACGCACCATTGCTATTGACCAGGATGCGATTAGCGTTGCGCAACTCTTGAAAATGGCCGGTCTCGTTCAAAGTACCTCTGCTGCTAATCGCCTCATCGAACAAGGAGGAGTGCGTATCGATGGCGAGAAGATCTCTGACACAAAATGCAGTGTGCAGGTTGGATCACGACATCTCTTCCAAGTGGGCAAGCGAACGTTTGCCGAGATTGAAATCATCAAGGGGTGAAGCTCAATAACGCTGACGGTTTGTTCAACGTGAGCTAACTGAATGTGCATGGAATGCCTTAAAACATAGCGTTTTCGGCTTCTCATCACTGCGAACTCGTACCAACGCAACGTGCGTTGCACATCACCACAATAGACGCGTGCGAAGAAATTTTTCTGTCAAGTGTTGACAGTATGAATTTGGTAGCTAAACTGCGCCGCCTTCGGTTGAGGCGCCCGCAAAAAGGCGCGGCAAACGAAGGAACCGCCAACATCGCAACTGAGAAATAAAACGCTTAGGGATGTTGACGAGGTAGAGAAGCCGGTTATAATTCCGCTTCTGTCCACGGCGAAAGTCTGGACCGCTCTTTAAAAATCGAAACAGGTAATTTGTGTGGGAACTCGCATCGGTCGTTAGCGAAAGCAACACGATGATGAGTTACCAATTAGCCAGTAAAGCTAGTTGGGATACTCGCTTCAATTCAAGGTCTAAAAGCCTTTAAGTGAAGAGTTTGATCCTGGCTCAGATTGAACGCTGGCGGCGTGCCTAACACATGCAAGTCGAGCGGCAGCGCGGGGGCAACCCTGGCGGCGAGCGGCGGACGGGTGAGTAACGCTTGGGAATCTGCCTGTTAGTGGGGGACAACCCGGGGAAACTCGGGCTAATACCGCATACGCACTACGGTGGAAAGCCGGGGACCGCAAGGCCTGGCGCTAAC
>JAEWBG010000090.1 GCA_023391335.1 Pseudomonadota bacterium
TTCCTGTTGAGCAGGGGGCGCGGGCTGCACGCCAGCGCAACTCGGTTTTTAAACTTCGCGGCTCACTCTGCGCTCGGCGCAAACACTCGCAACCGATGCCCGTCCGGGTCCAGTGCCACGAATGTGAATCCAAAATCCATCTGGGTGGGTGCCTGCGCCACCCGAAGTTTACGAGCGCCCCATTCTTTATATAGGTCGTGCACCTTCTGAGCATCGTCCACCGGAAACGCCAGTTCTCCCGCGCCAGGTGCACCGGTCATCGCGGGCGCGACGGTATGACGCGACCAAAGTCCGAGCTTGAGGCCGCTGCGCAACACGAAGAGCGCGAACGTCGGCGACAATTCGACTGGCTTACAGCCCAGAAGCGTTGAATAGAGCTCGGCGCTGAGCTGAGGATTGTCGACGTACAGAAGGATGTAGATTGGTTCGACCATGACAGCGTCTCCAGTGATGAGAGCGCCATCCTAAGACTGGGTACTGTCAGAAACTGGCAGGAGCGTTAGCTATCCCGAACCCCCTTCCGATTTGCGCCACTCATTTAAGAGTGCGCGTCGACGCCGTGGTAGCGGTTCGTGCAGTTCAGTGAACGTCTCGATTCTATCGACGCGGAAGTGGCGAAACGCGGCTCTCAGCTCGCACCAGGCAACTAAGACTCGCACGTCATCGAAGAAACCGATGGCGATCGGCCACAGCACGCGCTCCTTCACGGGCTGATTCTCCGAGCTGGCATAGGCGATCCGGACTTTGCGCTCATTACGAATCGCGCGGCGCAGCGATGGTAGCCACTTGTTCGCAACCTCGCGCGCAGGCGAATGCTTTCCCGGACCAACCAACATTCCGGAGCTTTGCAGCGAATCGCGGAGCTCCGCGGGCAGCACCGACTCGATCTTTGCAAGGGCATCATTCGCTGCGAGAGCAAGGCGTTCGTCGCCCCGATCCGCAACCCAACGCGTACCCAGGATCAGGGCTTCGAGTTCTTCTTCGCGAAACATCAGCGGCGGCAAAGTGAAACCGGGTTTGAGTCGATAGCCAACTCCGGCTGCACCTTCGATGTTCGCTCCCTGCTGCTGTAGCGTGGCAATGTCGCGATACAAACTGCGGATGCTGATCCCCAGCTCTGTGGCTAGAAATTCTGCGGTCACCGGCCGACGATGACGTCGCAGAATCTGCAGCAATTCGAACAGCCGTTGCGTCCGTGTCATGCGTTCCGAAAGGTCCGGCCTCGGCTCACACCAGCGATGCGCCGCGCGGCACGCGTACCACCACGGTGCCGGCGATCTTGTCATGCCACGCCTGTTTCTCTGGATCGAATGCGATCCAGAAGAACCCGACAAACACGAATGCCAGTGAGAGGAAGCAACTCAGTGCGCGCACGATTGCGGTCGACCAGTCGATGGGGCGGCCATCAAGGCGCGCCAGACGCAAGTGGCAGATCGTACCGCCCACCGTGGTGCCTTTGAGCTTCCACATGATCGCCGCATAGGTTGCAAGAAGTAACAGGAAGCCGTCGTTGATGCTGGCCAGGTGCGCGATCACGGCGATGAGCACTGTGTCGATAAACAGAGCGCCCATGCGAATCCAGAAGTTCGCTCGAGGCAAGGCAGCGGTCGGTTGAGCGAGATCCGCTGGAGCACCTTCGGGTCGCGGTGTGCTTGCGTCGGCGGTCGTGCCGCTGATGGCAGCACTATCGATGGCAGCGCCATCGGTCGATGCGTGACCTCCATCTGCGGGTGTCTGCGCTGCTTTGCGTGCCTGCGTCGCGAGAATGATCGTGTAGAGCACGACGCCCAGACCCAAGATGCCGAACACCTTGAACGCAATGAATCCAAGCACAGGGATGCAGTAGAGGACCATTGCGATTAGGCCGCCGACTACTGTTGCCGCCGCGATGTGCGACATGGGTCCGGCAGGCACGTAGCGAGTCAATCGCTTGCCGATTGCCGCGAACACGACCGCTTTGCCGAACAGCATGCCGCAGAACATTGCGAACGCGATGAACGGAATGAGTGGAATGCCAACGACTGTCACGGTCAGCAGTACGAATAGGAAGGGAGTAAGCAGGATGCTCAAGAACGCAATGCCGAACGAAGCGCCGGGCCTCGTCTCGAGCGTTTGCACGCACTCTTCCACGCGACGTTCGAACATCAGTGCAAGCAGTGCGTAGAACACCAGGAACACGAATGCAACCGTCCAGGCCCAACCCAAGCCGGGCGCGAAGGCCAGTGGCCGCAGCAGGACGAGACACTTCTCGATCCATACGCGCACGCCGGTGGCTTTCCCGAATACGCCGAAGCTGACTTCGTTCGGTTGATGGCGCAATACAGCGCTCGGTGCGCGTTTGATTTCGCCGCCGACGATCGTGACATCACCGTCCACTATGGCATTCGGCCCGAGCTCCAAATCGCCGAACACGGCGACGGCATCGCCTTTGACGTGACTGTCGATGTACGTGCTGCCGAACACGGCGACGGCATCTTCGCCGACGGAACCGGTGACGCGAGTGTCTCCGAACACGGAGACGACGCTTTCGCTTACGGTGCCAGCACTGGTCGCCGAGCCCAGTACCGCGACCACCGCAGTTGCCGACTCATCTGCTCCTAGTGAGACGTTGCTACCAATGTGAACACGAGCGTTGTCGTGATCGCCGTGGGCATTGTCGTTCGAGCTATCGTCGTTCGAATCGGAATCGTTGACTTCGATGTCGACGGCTGCATGGTTCGTGTCATCTGATGCTGACGCGGAGTGGTCGGTATCGACTTCCAATTTCGGTGCCGCCGTTTGCTCCTGCGGTTGATCCGCAGTGGGCTGCGTTGGAACGTCGCCGGTCGATGGCTGAGTGGCCCCCGTTGCAAGAGGTAGCCACATGCTCGCGATGATCGCGCAGAGCAAGAGGCGTGGGAAACGAGTGTTCATGTAAGCACCTTAAGCGAATGTTTCGCCTGTATTAGCGCGCGTGATACAGCGTGCGATACGCGGCCATGCCAATTCCGAAAATCATGATGTACGCGGAAGCGATAACGACGAGTCCGCCATACAGCCAAAGCGGGGGCACTCGCTCGATGAGGGCCGTCGTCGAGTGCGCGAGCGGATGAATCCAGTCCGTTGCGTTGGCGATGAGCGACGAAAGCGAATTGAAGCCGTTGCCAACCCAATCGCCGAGCAGCATCGCGAACCGGATGAGTGCAACCGACATAAGCGCAAAACCAACGCGCGCGGCAATCGGCCAACGCGCAAAGCCGCTTTGCCACCATGCGCGCGCCATACGCTGCTCGATCGCGGCAAGAACGTTTGCCTCAAGGCTCTCCGGCGCACGCCGCGGCGGTTGCTTGCGCAGCGTCTTGTCGATCAGGGCTTCGAGTTGCTGATGTTTGTCCATCAACTTACTCCGCAGAAATCTCGGTGAGTTCATCGCGCGAAAGCACCTTCGCCAAGGCGAGCCGTCCGCGCAGGATGTCGGTCTTGATCTTGCCGAGAGAGACACGCAATTGAGCGGCGATCTCGTCGTACGGCAGTTCTTCAAAATGGAACAGCACCAGCGGCACGCGCTGATGCTCCGGCAGATTTTTGAGCGCCATCTCGATGCGTTCGGCGCGCTCTTCTTCGGTCAGATCGGCGAGCAAGGTATCGGGAATCGGAAACTCCGGCTCCGGGGTTTCCTCTTCGTCGGCTGAGCTTTTCATGTCGGAGAAGAAGCGCCAGCGCTTGCGATACCGCGAGAGGTGATTCAACGAGAGATTCGTTGCAACCTTCTTCAGCCATCCGCCGGCGGTCGTGCTTCCGCGCAGCTGATCGAAATGCTCAAACGCCTTCAAAAAGACTTCCTGGGCGATGTCTTGCGCTTGAGCATCGTTTGCGACGATGCGTGCTGCGGTAGAGAAAACCATGTCTTGATAAGCACGCATAAAGCTTGCGAATTCGTCCCGGCCCGCCGTTTCTGAAGATTGCCTTGCCACAGAAGTTGACTGCTTTAGCTCGAGAACACGGCTAGGTCCGGAAAGTTGCAAGCTCGCCCAGGGGCGGGTACGAATCGGTGCATGATATTGAAAATTATCGCTTTGTGGCTTCAGGATGTGTCCCGCTGGCGGCCTGTGTAAGGGGCCATGATTCGCCCGAAAGGCGCCAGACACTCGCCAGAATCCTGCGCGACAGTGGCGCGCCATAAGAAATAGGAGAACAGGATGGAACAGCAGCCCAGCTCTACCGAACGCAACTATGTCTTACCGGTAATTCTGATTGCCGCAGTCCTGCAAGGGTGGGCTTTGTACGCCCTCCACTGGGCGCTCGAAAATCAAGTGTGGCCAGCGACCGGGCCTGGGTGGCTGTTCGCGTGTTACGCGGCCGCCGCCTTCGTGCCCCTCACAGCGCAAGTCTTAGCAAGTCAAACGCCGCAGCGGCTAACGTGGATTGTCGTCGCGACGGTGTTCCTGGCATTCGGCTATTTCGGTTGGCACCAAGGCTCTTGGGTTAGTGACCCCAGCCAGGCGCCCTTTTCGCAACCCCAGAGCGGATTCTTGTTGGCATTCATTTTGGGACTGATCTGGCTCATGAGCCTGCCGTTCGTTCAAGTCAGGCTCGTCACCGGACGTTGGCAGCCCGAATACTCGCTGCTGTTTGCGACCGCCTGGCGTAACAAACTGATGCTGGCGGAGGCCGCGCTCTTCACCGGGCTGTTCTGGCTTTTGCTAGTGCTGTGGCAAGCGTTGTTTCACATGCTCGGCATCGGCTTCTTTCGCGAACTGTTCGCAAAGCCGATCTTTATCTATCCCGTCACGTCCGTTGTGTTTGGAATCGCGCTGCATCTGATTGGCTCTGTCGAACGGCTCACCAACGTCTTGCTCGAGCAGCTCCTGAACGTATTGAAGTGGCTTGCAATCGTTGCGGGTGTGCTCCTGATCGCCTTCACGATTCCATTGCTCTTCAAGCTGCCAGGGATGATCAGTTCTCAGGATCGGCCGATCAGCGCCGCATGGCTGCTGTGGCTGCTCGCATTTTTGGTTTTGCTCATCAATGCCGCTTATCGCGATGGCACCGTTGCACAGCCGTATCCGCGTGCTATCGGTCTCGCTCTGCGTTGCGCAATTCCGCTCACGATCGTTATTGCGCTCACAGCGCTATATGCAGTCGCTATCCGCATCAATCGATATGGCTTCACAGTCGATCGCGTGTGGGCATGTGTCGTTGCGTTGGTCGGGGTCGCCTATGCAATCGGCTATTCGGCCGCAGTTCGCAGCAAGCACGCCTGGATGTCCGGCATCGCAAGGGTCAACGTGGGAGTGGCTCTGGCCTTGATTGCGGTGTTAATGCTCACGCTCACGCCGGTGCTGTCTCCGTACCGGCTCGCTGCCAATAGTCAGTTCCATTTGGCCAAGGCTCATCAACAAACTGCCACGCAGAACGCGTTCGGCACGCCGCTGCAGTACCTGCGCTTCGATGCCGGGCGTTACGGAGTCGAGCGGCTTCGCGAACTCGCGAACTCTAAAGAAGCGGCTCTTGCGGAACTCGCGGCACAAGCGCAACGGTTCTTGAACTCGAAGGATCGATGGGCGAGTGCTTCGGAACACAGAGAAAACGCCTTGGCGAATCTCAAGGTGTATCCCGCCGGGCTATCTGTGGACGAGGCACTGCTAAAGAAGCTGCATGATGAATTGGCGACGGACTCGGGACCTCGCGCTTACGTGCTAGGCACTGCGCAGCAACCGTTCGGACTGTTCATCGACCTGAATGGCGATGACGCGCCCGAGTTTGTTCTCATCAACGAGACGCAAGCGGTAATGTACAAAAAGCAGGCAGAGGGGTGGACGTTCGGTGGAATGCTGTTGCCAGTGAACTACCAAGCCAAGTTCGATCTTCCCGCGCAGCTTGAATCCGGCGAGTTCGGTGCCGAAGTACCGCGTTGGCGCGAGCTGCGCATTGGAGAGCGGCGCTTCCGGCTGCAAGGAGAACAGTGAAACACGAGCGTGCCTGAACGGATGGCGAACTCGCTTGGGCATAAGTACGCCAATCATTAGGCGGTGCCCCTAATTTGCATTCGGGTGCCACTTCAAGCCCGCATTTTTCTGTACCGAAGGGACCTTCCGTGTTCACGGCGGAAGAGTAGAATCCGCGCCCGTCGCATTGCCGCCGGAATCAGGGATGGCTGCACCGCAGCCCGCGGTCGCATTTTTTTCCTCTAACGCCGTAACCTTTTCGACCTCTATACCGTCCAAGCATCCATTGCGGCGGCACGCTTTCGCATTCGCTCAACCGGCGCTTGGGATTGTATGCAGAAGCGGCGCTGCTCACCTCGACTGACGAACTGTTGTGAACACACCAAGGCAGCCTACGATGGCGAATCAACACACCAATCCCGCTGTGCTGAGCACGGAAGAGGACAGCGGTGCAGATCGCTCCAACCGCATTGCAACGTTCCCTACGCGCAATGCGCACGAAGCCCCTATCGACTCGCCGAACGCGCCCGTGCGCAGCAGAGGGAAGCTGATCGGAATCGTTGTTGCATTAGTTGCGGCGGTGGTGATCGGCTGGTTTGTGATGAATAAGCCGGCTGCTCAGCCGACGCCAACGTCAGCAGAAGCTCAAGCTATCGAACTCGCGTCGATCGATCTCGCGTCAGTCGAGTTGCGCGCGTTGTCGCGATCGCTGCCTTTGTCAGGTTCCATCGCGCCCGTTGTACAAGCCACGGTGAAAGCGAAAGTGAGCGGACAGGTCGAAGCCATGACGGTGCGCGAAGGTCAGGACGTCGCCGAAGGCGATGTCATCGCACGTATCGAAACCGACAACCTGCAGGCCGAATACGATCGCGAAATGGCTGCCGTGGACAAAGCCCGCGCGGACCTGCAGCTTGCGACGCTGAATCGCGATAAGAACCGCACGTTGCTCGAGCAACATTACATTTCGCAGAACACCTTCGATTCCACTGAGAGTGCCTGGGCGGGAAGCGTCGCACAGCTCAAATTGGCCGAGGCGCAAGCGCGGCTGGCAAAGATTGCACTCGATGATGCGGTCATTCGTGCGCCGTTTGCGGGAACGATCGCGCGTCGCCTAGTTCAACCTGGCGAGAAAGTATCGCCGGACTCTTCGGTCGTGACGTTAGTCGATCTACGCCAGATGCTATTGGAGGCAGCGGTCCCTGCGAGCGAGATTCCGTCCGTGCGTACGGGCCAAACGGCCCGCTTCAAAGTGGGCGGGTTCGGCGATCGCACGTTCGAGGGCAAGGTGCAACGCATCAACCCGATCACTGCTGAAGGTTCACGAGCCATCACCATCTACGTTGCTGTGCCGAATCAAGATCGCGCTTTGAAGGGTGGCATGTTCGCCCAAGGAGAGTTGACGCTCGAAGCCACCGATCCGGTCCTGTCAGTTCCGCGCGCCGCAGTCCACGAGGAAGCAGGCGTGCCATTTGTATACACGTTCGCTGCGGGAAAGATTAATCGCGTACCCGTGAAGCTCGGCTTACAGGCCGATGGTGCAACGTACGTGCAGATTGTCGATGGGCTCGAGCAGGGCCAACGTGTGATCACTGCCGATATCGGCGATCGCAAATCCGGCACCGAAGCGAAAGTGAGGGGAGATGGAAAGGTGACTAGCGGATAGCGGAAGGGGGCTCGCTAGGAGCGTTCTTCTCTCAATCGTAAGTCCGCGGCGCAGCCGCCATTCCGATCCAGTCACTAGTCACCAGTCACAAGTCACTTCTTATATATGTGGATCACCAAGACCAGCGTCAATCAGCCCGTCTTCGCGACCATGGTCATGCTGGCGCTGGTCGTGCTCGGCTTGTTCTCGTATCAACGGTTGCCCGTTGAGCAGATGCCCGAGATCAACGCGCCGCAAGTGTTCGTCTCGGTCTCATATCCCGGCGCATCGCCGGAAGCCATCGAAAACGACGTCATCAAGCCGATCGAGAACGTCGTGAACTCAGTCAACGGCGTCAAGAACATCTTCGTGACGGCTCGCGAAGGTTCGATGTTCATGAGCATCGAATTTCGTCTCGATGTCGACATCGCCGTCGCGACTCAGGAAGTGCGCGACAAAGTGGCGCAGATCAAAGCGTACATGCCACGCGAAGTGCGCGACCCCATCATTTCCCGCGCGAGCAACGACAGCCAGCAGCAGCCGGTGATGAGCCTTGCTGTTTACTCGAACACGCGCGGCTTGCGCGAAGTCTCCACGATCGTCGAGCAGCAGATTCAGAAGCGGCTGCAGAACGCGCCGGGCGTCGGCAACATCACCGTGGGCGGAGCGGTACAGCGCGAGGTGCAGGTATTTCTGCATCCGGAACAGATGCAAAGCTTGCATGTCGGTGTCGATCAAGTGGTCGCCGCTATTCAGGCCGCGAATCAGGACCTGCCGGCTGGCACGATCACTCACGGTGCAACCGACCAACTGGTGCGCGTCGAAGGCAAGATCAAAGATCCGAAAGGCTTCGAACGCATCATCGTCGCCAATCAAGGCGGGGCGCCGGTCTATTTGAATCAAGTGGCGGAAGTGGTCGATGGCGAAGCTGAAGAGACGTCCATCTCGCGGGTCGACGGTAAGCCTTCGGTTTCCTTGTACATCTACAAGATTCAGCAAACGAATGTGGTCGAGGTCGGACACGGCATCGAAGAGGCTGTCAAAGAACTCAAAGAGCGATTGCCGGACGACATTCAAATCGTGACGGTGTGGTCCGACGCGAAATGGATCGAAGGCTCGCTCGATCGAGTAAAGAGCACCATCACCGAAGGTGCAATGCTGACGATTCTGATCGTCTTCTTGTTCTTGCACTCTTGGCGCTCGACGATCATCACCGGTCTTACGCTGCCGATCTCTGTGATCGCAACCTTCATCGCGCTGCACGCATTCGGCTTCACGCTGAACTTCATGACGCTGATGGCGCTGTCCTTGTGTATCGGCTTGTTGATCGACGATGCGATCGTCGTGCGCGAAAACATTGTGCGCCATGCGGATATGGGCAAGAGCCATCGCCGCGCAGCGCTCGAAGGTACGCAAGAAATTGGCCTGGCCGTAATGGCGACGACGTTCGCGATTCTGGCGGTGTTCATCCCAGTCGCATTCATGCGCGGTGTGATCGGACGCTTCTTCTTGCAGTTCGGCATCACCGTTGCGGTCGCCGTGCTCGTGTCGCTGTTCGTCAGCTTCACGCTCGATCCGATGCTCTCATCCGTGTGGCCCGATCCGAAGAAGGACCGCTTCAAGTATTTGCCTTGGCTCGGCCGAATCATGGAGAAGGTGGAAGTCGGGGTCGACGCTGCACATCGCGTGTACGACAAGTTGCTGCGCTGGGCACTCGGCGGGCGTCGCTACGGAATTCCGGGTCTGGCGCAACTCGCACGTCGTCGCGATCCAGCAAGAGAACTCCCACGCTGGGCGAGCGCCAGTCCGCGCGTCTTGATGATTTTGCTGGCGATGTTCACGTTCTTCGGCAGCTTCATGCTGGTGCCGCTGATTGGATCTGAGTTCGTGCCGCAGGGCGATCAAGGCATGGTCTTCATGCGGATCAACACGCCGATCGGATCGAGCCTCGAATATACAGACGCGAAGATGCGCGATGTCGAAGCGGTGTTCGGCGAGATCCCAGGCATTGAATCGGTCGTCACCACAGTGGGCACCGACGAAGGTCGAAACTACGCGCAAGTTCTGCTGCGTCTGCAGGACTTGAAGGAGCACAAGCGTCCTTCGCAACAAGAAATCGAAAAGATGATTCGCGAGCGCGTGTCGCGCATGGCCGGCATGCAAGTAATGATCGGCGGCAACAACCAACCCGTGTTCATTTCCATCCTTGGTCCCGACACCAATAAGCTGACGCAGCTGTCGCAGCAACTGATGGATAAGCTCGCGAAGATTCCCGGCATCGCGGATCTTGAGAGCAGCGAGAAGGGCGCGAACCCGACCATCGCTGTGCGAATCAACAACGAACTTGCGAGCGAGTTAGGCGTGACGACCGCGCGGATCGGCGCGGCGCTGCGACCTTTGATTGCAGGCGATGAGATCAGCACGTGGTTGGGTCCCGATGGTCAGGACTATCAAGTGATCGTGCGCTTACCGCGCAATCGACGTGAGATCACCTCTGATTTGGGCGACCTCTACATCTCCAGTGCGCGCACGGATGAACAGGGAACGCCACTGTTGGTACCGCTGCGGCAAGTTGCCGACTTCGTGCACACCGGCAGTCCGCAACAGATCAAGCGTCTGAATTTGCAGCGGCGCATCTCACTGTACGGCAATGCAGAAGGACGTCCGTCGGGCGATGTGGGCACCGATGCCGAAAAAATTGCCAAGGCGATGGAGTTGCCGCAGGGCTACCGCATCGAAGTCGGCGGTGGTCAGCAAGACATGAATGAAACCGGTAGTGCCGCACTCGCAGCACTCGGTCTCGCGATCATCTTTATCTACCTCGTGCTCGCATCCCAATTCGGTAGCTTCATCCAGCCCGTCGCGATCATGGTGTCGCTGCCGCTCGCACTCATCGGTGTGTTGCTGGCACTCCTGATCACGAGAACCACGTTGAACATCTTCTCGATCATCGGCTTCATCATGTTGATGGGCCTAGTGACGAAGAATGCGATCTTGCTGGTCGACTTCGCCAATCAACGTGTCCGCGCTGGGTTGAGCGTCCGTGAGGCGTTACTCGAAGCAGGGCAAGTGCGTCTGCGTCCGATTCTGATGACGACGCTCGCGATGATCTTTGGCATGTTGCCGATGGCTATCGGCGCGGGCGCGGGCGGCGAATTGTTGGCGCCGATGGGGCGAGCTGTGATCGGTGGTGTGATCACATCGACGCTTCTAACCTTGGTGATTGTCCCGGTCTTGTACACATATCTGTACGCACTTTCGGAGCGGGTGAAGGCTCGTCTGCGGCGCGGTGCTCACATGGAAGCTCATCCGGTCGCGATGCCGAAGGCCGAGGCGCTGCATCTCATCCCTGAGCCGCCGGCGGAGCACTAGCAAAAAACCTACACGCCGGGAACTCACCGGCGTCCTCGGCGGTATATCACTCGCCCCGGTCCGGGTGAGTTCCTACGAGGATCCTATGCGTCGCGTCGTATTAGCGGTTTTGATCGGCCTCGGCCTGACTGTCCAAGCTCATGCAACCGAGTGGCGCCTTGGGCTTGCCTACGTGAGCGGGCTCAGCGACGTCACCGATCTGTACGAGGAGGACCTGAGAGCACAAGGACGTGACGCAAATGTAGACCTCAAATTCCCGCTCGGGCTCAGCGCTTCTTTCACATACGACTGGCTTTCGGGCGTGCGGGCCGATGTGAGCCTGGGCCCCGCCTTTGCGATCCAGGGCGATGTCGACCACTTTGAACTGCCCTTAGGCGCAACCGTCGGCTACAACTTCATGCGCGAGAGCGACGTATCGCCGTATGTTCGGGGTGGACTGATGTATCACTTCGCGAGCGGCGACTTGTATTCGAAATCCAAAGTGGGTCCGGTCTTCGCGGCGGGGTTGGACTTCACGCACTTCACGATCGAAGTCGCCGTCGATCGATCCGAGGTCGAGTTCGATACCGCGAATCACGATTCACTGAATACGTATGACGTGATCGCGAGCGTGCTGTGGCGGTTTAGGGCGCACTGAGCCGCACGAAGGGGCACGAAGACTCAGGACGCAACACAAGGATCACAAAGAGTCCGCACAGAGTATGAGAAGGTAGCCATTGGCAAGCGAGCCTTCGGCAAGCAAGCCGATCGCGCCACTCGCGCGCATCGGCAGGCAAGCCTAGCGGCAGGCCGGAACAGAGAGCAGGATTCCCTGCTTCTTGTGTGCCTGTACCACGTTGCGTTCTGGATCGACGACGTACTTTTTGTTTCGTCGTCGTTTTGGTTAACTGCGTTTAGATCTTTGTGCGCTTTGTGTGGCGGTCTTAGTTCTTCAACGCGCGTACCCTTGCAGGGGCGAGCCACGCCAATTGCAATACCACCGCTCGGCAGTGAGCAGCCAGACCGCTCACTGCCAAGCGCTTACCGTCATTCAAAGTATTTCGCGTACTGCTTTGGCATCGAATCGATCGCCTGGATCTGCACATCCTTGAAGAATACTTCGGCGGCTTCGCTCTGCAGTTGAATCTTGCCGCGCAGCAGCGGCTTGAGCTGCCCATCGACCTCGTGCGATGAGTTCTTCAATGCCATGACCACGCTGCCATTCGCAATGTGCACGCAACTGCCTTTGAAGCAAATCAGATCGATCTCGTTCCATGCGTTCGGGAGCTCTTTGTATTCACCGCGTTGGCAATAATTGGCGACCGCACCACGGCCGGGTTTTTCGGCCGCGAAGTGCAGCCAGGGCGCCTTGGGCGAGAACGTATAGAACTTGTCGCCTTCAGGTTTCGATGCGCGGATGTCCATCTGCGCGTTGGTGATGGTCCAGTAGTCGCCGATCCCGCCTTCGATGAGTTGAAACTCCTGCGCCTCCATCCATGAGTGCCAGTAGTCGGTTCCGAACTCGCCGACGCTGTAGTACAACACGCCGGAATCCTTGAGTTCATTCAGACGCGGCTCCCACTTTTTTTCGCCCCATTTGACCTTGGCGCGAAAGTGAAAGTTATCGAACTCCTGTTTTGTGGCAGCGGCACCGTAGATCTCGCCGCTTACGCGCAGGATCGGCTCGCCGTGATCTTCGACCACAGTGAACACGTGTTTGTCGTCGTGGTTCAGCCCAATGGGCTTCAGATCTTTTGGCGCGGTACCGGCGATGACACTGGAAATTACCGTGCCGGGATAACTTAAGTAGACGTCGAACTTAGAAAGATCCTTATCAAGTAGGTTTTGCCACGGGTGTTCTGCCGCATGAGCGGCCGGTAGAGCGAGGCAGGACGAACAGGCGAGCAGCGCAAAGAGTTTTTGTTTCATGAGTGAACGTGCGAGTGAGATAGCGCCGCAGAGTATGCCTGAGCGAATCGCGGCGGCGAAGCGGCTGTGAGCGGTTGCGACACAATCGCGCGTATCATCCCGAGCCCGACCCATCTGAATAGTCGATGAAACGTACCCAACGCAATTTGTTCATCATCATGGCCGCGATGGTGGCGTTCTACTCGGTCATCAGCCGTCTTCCGGGATTGGCGGCAGTTGCTGTCCTCGCGGCGATCTTGCTCACGCTCGGCGTTTTGGCAATCCTCGCGCGGGAATATTTCTCCAGTAAGCGCATGATGCGCCGTCGGCAGTGGCAGCCCGCAATCGAGAAGTTAAAGAAACTCGAGCAAAAGCTGCTGCATGCGAACTGGCAGCGCGCGAGTGCTGTGCTGTATCTGAATGTTTACACCTTCGATGGCGTGGCGCTCGTACGCAATCAAATCGCGCAGTGCTTCATGAATCTCGATGATTTCGATCAGGCAGTACGTTGGTTGCGCTCGTCGCTGTTGCGCGATCCGCATTTCGCGATTCCCTACGTCAACTTGGCGCTGATCGCGGCTCAAAGAAAGGATGAGGCGACTGCTCGGCGCGAAATGATGCGCGCAGTTCAGCTTGGTTTTAACCCGACGACGGCGTCGCGTCTCTTGCGTCGTGCGCTTGAGCAACAGCGCTGAGGGAAAGGAATCACGGAGGGCAACACAAAGAGCACATAGATAAACAGAGAGCACAAGGTGAAGGCGAGAGCCTGCTCAGGCGCATCAGTGACTTTTTTGTGCTCCTCGTGTTTAGTTTTGTGGTCTTTGTGTTCGTCCCAGTGAGTGCGCTGCGTGCGTGAACGGCGCATTCGCTCGGGTGCATGGACACGTTCGGCCAGCTTACAAAGCGCAAATGGGCATCAAGATTGCTTGAGCATGGATGGACCTATGGCTCACACTCTGAGCGCATCCAAGCCGCCTCTCAGATTATGACCGCATCATTTCAACCAGTTCGCGAATGGCGTGACGTTTCGCTCAACACGTTTCGCGAGCAGATTCTTCCTGCGAATCAGCCTGCACTGCTGAAGGGTGCGGTTGCGAGCTGGCCTGCCGTTATCGAGGGAAGGCGTTCGAGCGAAGCGCTGGCGGGATATCTGCAGTCATTCGATGCTGGGCGTCCAGTGAATGCATTGATGGGTGAGCCGGAGATCGAAGGACATTTCTTTTATCGCGACGACATGCGAGGGCTGAACTTCACTCGCAAGCCCGAGCAGTTGCAGACCATCATTGCCTCATTGCTGTCGCTCGCCTCGCGCCCGAATCCTCCAGCGGTTTACGTTGAGTCCACTCCCATCGCGGAGTTTTTGCCGCGATTTTTGGAGCAGAACAAACTGGACCTGCTGGCGCCGAACATCCAGCCCCGCATTTGGATCGGCAATGCGATCACGGTGCAGACTCACTTCGATCTGAACGATAACATCGCCTGCGTCGTGGGCGGGCGACGTCGGTTCACGCTGTTTCCACCCGAACAGTTGCCGAACCTATACGTGGGTCCGTTCGATTTCACGCTTTCCGGTCCGCCAGTGAGCATGGTCTCGCTCAAACATCCCGACTTGGAAAAATATCCGCGGTTCAAACATGCATTGGCAGCCGCGCAGGTGGCGGAGCTCGAGCCGGGCGATGCGCTGTATATCCCGTATTTCTGGTGGCATCACGTCGAGTCTCTGTCCCCCTTCAACGTGCTCGTCAACTATTGGTGGAACGAAGCGAAACCACAAGGATCCTCGCCATTCGATTGTCTGCTGCACGCGCTCATGACGTTACGGGATCTTCCCACCTTGCAGCGTGAGGCTTGGCGCATCGTGTTCGATCACTATGTGTTTCAGACCACCGGCGATCCCATGGCGCATCTCGCGCCGGAGCACCGTGGCTTGCTCGGACCAAGCAGCAAAGAAAGAACTGCGGCGATTAGGGCAATTCTTGTGCGCGCCTTGAGCCGCTGACGTTCAGGCGTGCGGCGGGCGAATAAGGCTCCTCAGCCTCAAGTATCAGCGCTGCTCTGTGCCATCGAGATACCGCACGGCTTCTTCGAATTGCCGTGCGTCCGGTAGTTCGTGGCCCATTCCTGGAATGTCGAGCACCAACACGTTCGGTATCCCAAGCTTTGAATACCGGCCAGCCACGTGCTTCATCTCACGCCGATTGAAGTCGCGCGTCCCAGTGACGAATACAAAGCGCTTCGATGTTGCAGCGGCCGCAGCGCCTGCCGGAAGCGGGTCCGCGCCACAGAAATAGATGGCGCCGGTGAAGAGTTGCGGCGAAGTGGCTATTGCTTTGCTCGCCACGCGCCCGCCTCCCGACATGCCTGCGATGTAAATGCGTTTCCGATCGACAGCGTAGTCGCGTTGAACGAGTGCAAGACCCATGACCGCAGCGAGGACGCGCTGGGCGGTTGGAGTCGCGTTACCGAAGTGCTCGGCGGCAACCCAGATTAGATTGTGCTTCTCGAGTGATTCAGCCCACGTTTCGGGAGCATCAGCCGCCTCCTGAGGACTCACGAATACAATCACGCCGTGAGGCGACGCGACGCTTGGAATACGCAGTGTCCAAGTTAGCTT
Source organism: Pseudomonadota bacterium (assembly GCA_023391335.1). GTDB lineage: Bacteria > Pseudomonadota > Gammaproteobacteria > Steroidobacterales > Steroidobacteraceae > Steroidobacter. Next base: position 15,443 of record JAEWBG010000090.1, read on the forward strand.
ACGATTTACCGGAATAACCGCGGCGAAACTGTCGGCCTGCTCGGGAAGCAACTCCGCAATCGTTGCACTGCGGTGAAACAAGTCTGCGCGCGCCTCTGCGTTCGCGGCACTCGCGATGCATGCGAGTGTGAAAACAACTAGTAGCCGCATGCCTACATCGAGGTGACGGGTGTCGCGGCGCAATTTTTAGCGATGTACTCTTCATGTGTCGGCATCACCTCGGCCGATTTCGCGATCGCTCGGCGAATACTCTGCATGCGCTCGCGAATTTCTGCTTCGGTGAGTGCATCCACGAGCGGGTCATAGGACTCGCTGGGTACGTTCTGGCCGATCATGACGGCGAACCAACTCGTATCGTTGAATAGTTCGTTATTTTCGCGGAACACTCTTCCATGCGCACGGAAGATCGCGAGCTTGCGCTTGAGGGAATCTGGAATGCTCATTGTTTTGCAGTAGTTCCAGAAGGGGCTGTCTTCTCGCTCGGTAGCGTTGTAGTGAAGGATCAGAAAATCGCGAATGCATTCATATTCCCAAGCTGATATGCGATTGAATTGATCGACTTCTGCTTCGCTGTATTTACGATTCGGGAACAGCGTCATGAAATTCGCCAGGCCGCTCTGGACCAAGTGAATGCTGGTGGACTCGAGAGGCTCGAGGAAACCACCCGCCAAGCCAAGTGCGATGCAGTTTTTCATCCAGGTCTTCTTGCGTCGTCCTGCCACAAAGCGCAGCGGCCTCGGGTCAGCCAACGGTTCGCCATCTAGATTGGCCAATAACATGGCGGTGGCTTCATCGTCACTCATGAAACGACTGGAATAGACGTGGCCGTTGCCCGTGCGATGCTGCAAAGGGATGCGCCACTGCCAGCCTGCTGTGCGTGCCGTAGAGCGTGTGTACGGCGTCAATGGGTGAACGCTTTCACACGGTACCGCGAGTGCCCGATCGCAAGGCAGCCAATGGCTCCAATCCTCGAACCCAGCTTTCAGCGTCTGCTCGATCAGAAGGCCGCGGAAGCCTGAGCAATCGATAAAGAAGTCCGCTTCGATGCGACGATCGCCTTGCAACGTAACAGACTCGATGAAGCCATCTTCACCGCGGAGTTTCACGTCAACGATCTTGCCTTCAGTGCGCTTGACGCCTCGCTGCTCAGCGTACTTGCGCAGATATCGCGCGTACAGGCCAGCATCGAAGTGATAGGCGTGTGCGATCTTGGAGAGCGGAGAATTGCCGGCTTCGACTCTGCGCATGAATTTATTTTGGTGGGACGCGACCGCCTGCAACGAGTACTCGTGCAAGTCTGTCGAGGGCTCGAGCTCTCGATACTTCAACCAGTACGAGTGGAAGGACACACCCTCCATGTCGATGCCGAACGGACCGAATGGATGGATGTAGCGATGGCCGAGCCGCGTCCAGTCGACAAACTCGATTCCGAGTTTGAAAGTCCCTTGCGTCTGGCGCACGAAATCGTTTTCGTCCAGAGCCAACATGCGATTGAAGATGTTGATTTGCGGGATCGTCGCCTCTCCGACGCCCACCGTGCCGATTTCGTCGGACTCAACGAGTTCGATGGCGCAGTAGCGATCCTTCAGGAAACGCGCGAGCGTGGCGGCGGCCATCCAGCCCGCCGTGCCGCCACCCACGATGAGGATCTTTCGCAATCTTTCGTCTGGCACGGAATAACCTCGAATTTAACGAGCAGCGCAGTGCTGTTGGATAAAAGCACTATGCGTAGGCATTGCTAGGGCAGTGTCGCGGATGATGTCGCGCAAGCGCTCTGCACGAGTTCGCAGCGCATTCAATTCGAACGTATCGGCGAGCGGATCGTAGCCATCGGGAATGATGTCTTGGCCAAGCATCACAGCAGTCCAGTTGGCATCGACGAAGAGCTCATCGTCATAACGGAAGAAGCGGCCGCGGTCGCGGAAGAGATCGATCTTGCGCTGTAGGTTCTCCGGGATCGCCATGGTACGGCACTGATTCCAAAGCGGAGCGTCGTCACGCGCCGTCGCGTGATAGTGCAGGATGATGAAATCCCGAATGCGCTCGAACGATAGCGTGGAAAGGTGGTTGTACTCGTCGATGCTTGTTTGATTGAAACGACGATCCGGGAATAACGCGAGCAGCTTGGTGATACCGGTCTGGACCAGATGGATGCTCGTCGATTCGAGCGGTTCCATGAAACCGGCGGACAGTCCCAATGCCACACAGTTTTTATTCCAGAACTTCTTACGTCGGCCGGTCGTGAAGCGAAGGATGCGTGGCTCGGCGAGAGGCTGGCCATCGAGATTCTTGAGCAATGTGGCTGTGGCTTCGTCGTCGCTGATGAAGCGGCTGCAGTACACGTGCCCGTTCCCGACGCGATGTTGGAGCGGAATGCGCCATTGCCACCCGGCCTCGTGTGCAGTCGCGCGAGTGTAGGGCGTGAGCTCTCCTGCATGCGCGCAGGGCACAGTCACGGCGCGGTCGCACGGGAGCCAATGGGTCCAGTCCTCGTAACCGGTCTTGAGCGCTTGTTCGATGAGCAATCCGCGAAAGCCAGAACAGTCGATGAACAAATCGGCTTCGATGATTTCTCCGCTATCCAATTGCACCGACTGGATGAAGCCGTCCTCGGCGCGCAGCTTTGCGTCTACGATTTTTCCTTCGGTGCGTTTCACGCCGCGTTGTTCCGCGTAGGCGCGCAAGTAACGCGCATAGAGGCCGGCGTCGAAGTGAAACGCATATGCCAGGCTCGACATCACGGTGCGCGGGTCATTCGAGGGTCTAGCGAATCGGCCCAAGCGCGATGCAACGGCCGACAAACAGAATTCATCGATGTACGGCTCGTAACCGCTTTGCCGCAATTTCAGCCAAATCTGGTGGAACTTGATTCCTTCGATGTCGAGGCCAAACGAACCGAACGGATGCAAGTAGCGGTGGCCGAGCCGAGACCAATTTACGAATTCGATGCCCAGCTTGAAGGTAGCGTAGGTGTGGCGTACGAAATCGTTTTCGTCGATTCCCAACATCGAGTTGAAGGTCAGGATCGGTGGAATAGTGGCTTCACCGACGCCGACGATTCCGATTTCATCGGACTCGACGAGGCGGATCTGTGTGAACCCATTGTTGAGCGTACGGCCGAGAGCGGCCGCCGTCATCCAACCGGCGGTTCCTCCGCCGACGATCAATACGGTGCGTATGCGATTGTCATTCATCGCGGCGTCTGCGCTCCGAGGAATCGCTCGAGTAGCGTTCGATGATTGGGCATGTTTTGCGCCGCGCTGGAAATAGCAGTTTTCATGCTGCGCAACTGTTCGCGCAACTTCGGGGCATCCAGGGTTTCGGCCAGCAGCTCGCAGCGTTTTGGAAATTGTTCGAGTCCGAGCAGCATATGTGCCCAATCGCTTTCCGAAAATGTCTCGTTATCGTATTGCACGACCCGTCCCTGGGCCTGGAAGACGTCAAGCTTGTGCTGCAATCGATCAGGAATTGGCGTGCGAGCGCACTCGAGCCAGAACTCTGTACGCAGCTGCGTGAAATGGAACGAAGCGATTGCGAAATCACGCGCGCGTTCATAAAGCTCGCCGACACTTCGGTTGTACTCATCGCTATCCAGACGCATCGCGTCCTTTTCAGGGAACAATGCGTGCAACTGGTCAAGTGAGCGATGGAGCAGATGTAGTTGCGCGAACGCGAGCGGTTCCACGCATCCGGCCGCAAGGCCTATGGCAACGCAGTTCTTGTTCCAAAACTTTTTGCGGCGTCCGGTGCTGAACTGAAGGACCCGCGGCGCGCCCAATCCCGTGCTACCCAAGCGTTTGAGCAAGGTTGCGATGGCTTCGTCATCGCTAACGAAGCGGTCGCAGTAGACATGGCCATTGCTGATGCGATCCTGAAGCGGGATGCGCCACACCCAGCCGGCGTTGTCTGCGGTGGCGCGGGTATACGGAATGAGTTCGCCCTGCGGCGCGGATTGCACGATCGCTACGCGATCACATGGTAGCCATCGCGACCAATCGTCGAATCCAGTGCGTAGCGCTGCTTCGATCAGCAGTCCGCGCTGGCCTGAGCAATCGATGAACAGATCCGCTTCGATGATCTCACCCGTGTCCAGCCGCACAGATTTGATGAGGCCGTCTTCTGCGTCAACCTGTGCATCGGTGAACGTGCCCTGAGCGATTCGAATTCCGCGCTGTTCTGCGTGTGTTCGCAGATAGGACACGTACGCGGACGCGTCGAAATGAAAGGCGAAGTCCAGAGTGGAGTAAATCGAGCGCGAGTCGGCATCGGGCAGTGCGAATTTGTTGAACTTGGCTGCCGTTGCTGCCAGAGAGAATGCCGTCAGGCTGTCGAATTCCTTCCTAGTGCGCAGCCAATGCTGATGAAATGCAATCCCATCGAAGCGAGCGCCGTTCTGTCCGAAGGGCAGAAAATACGACGCCCCGGGTTGCGACCAGTCCTGAAACTGCGAGCCCAGTTTGAAGGTGGGCTTCACCTGGTGGAGCCACCTCGATGAGTCGAGCCGCAGGCGTTCGTGCGCGGCTCGCATGGAGGGCAAGCCGCTTTCTCCGCTCTCCAGCAGGTCTTCCGGCGCGCTCCCACAGTCGACGACGCGCACGTCGAAGCTAAGTCCCCACGACAACAGTTCCAATGCCGTGATCCAACCGGCCGCGTTGGCGCCGACGATGACGATGCGTCGAATGGGCGATGACATCAAATTTCTCTAAGCAGCGGCGCAGTAGCGCTCAATGAATTCTGCATGCGAGGCGGTGGCCTGTGCGGCCCGTGCCACCACTTCCTTCATGCGCTGCAATTCGATCTCAAGAGCGCTCTGAGGAACTTGCTCTGCAAGTGGGTCATAGCGCCGTGGAACGACGCGCTGACCCAAGTACACCGCAACCCAGCTCGGTTCGAGGAAGAAACCTTCTTTATAGGGAACCACGTACCCGCGCTCGCGGAACAACTCCATTTTGTATCGCAGAGAGTCCGGCACCTGCATCGTCCGGCAGTAGTTCCAGAGCGGTGAGTCGTCTCGTTCAGTCGCGTGATAGTGAAGAATGATGAAGTCGCGGACTCGCTCGTATTCGACGGACATGATGCGGTTGTATTCGCGTGTGACCGCCGGATCGAAGCTCCGATCCGGAAACATCTCCAACAGATACGTGATTCCAAGTTGGATGAGATGGATGCTGGTCGACTCGAGCGGTTCCAGGAATCCGCTGGCGAGCCCGATGGCTACGCAGTTCTTGTTCCAACTTAGTCTACGGCGGCCGGTGACGAATCGCAGAACTCGCGGCTCGGCGAGCGGTTCGCCTTCCAGGTGCTCTAACAGCGAGTCCCTAGCGCGTTCGTCGGAGATGAATTCGCTGCTGTACACGTAACCATTACCGACTCGATGTTGTAGCGGAATGCGCCATTGCCATCCCGCATCCCGCGCGATGGAGCGAGTGAAGGCAACCGATTCGCCGCTCGATCTGCAAGGCGCTGCGACCGCTCGATCGCACGGCAGCCAGTGAGTCCAGTTCTCGTATCCGGTCTTTAGTGCCTGCTCGATCAGCAGTCCGCGAAACCCAGAGCAGTCGATGAACAGTTCACCTTCGACGCGCTCGCCGCTTTCCAGGATGACCGCCTCGATACTCCCGTCCTCGCCGCGAAGCTGCACGTCCGTGATCTTCCCTTCGGTGCGTTTGACGCCGCGCTGCTCCGCATAGTCCCGCAAGTAGGGCGCGTACAAGGTGGCATCGAACTGAAACGCATACGAAAACGTGGAGGCGACGGATCGAGGATCGGCGGCGGGGAAGGCGAAGCGGCCGCGCTTCGCGAGCTGTACCGGGAATGAGTACTCGCCAATCTCGCCTGCAATGTTTGGGTTGGAACGCTGTGCTCGCAGCCAATAGTGGTGGAACTTCACCCCATTCAGCGGGCTGCCGAAATCCCCGAAAGGATGGATGTACGCGTCGCCGATGCGCGCCCAGTTGATGAACTCGATGCCGAGCTTGAACGTCGCTTGGGTCCGGCGCATGAAGTCAGCTTCGTCTATACCCAGCGCGCGATTGAAGAAACGGATATGCGGAACTGTTGCTTCGCCAACGCCGACGATGCCAATCTCGCTCGACTCGATTAGACGAAGGTCGTATTGACCTCGCAACTTGTTTGATAGCGCAGCGGCCGTCATCCACCCCGCAGTCCCGCCCCCAACAATCACGACTTTTCTAATTCGATCAGAGTCCATCAA
>JAEWBG010000041.1 GCA_023391335.1 Pseudomonadota bacterium
GCGGGTTGTTCTGGCCGTTGCCATCAGCGACGAGGCTATCGATGCGCGGGCGCGGGTTGTTCTGGCCGTTGCCATCAGCGACGAGGCTATCGATCCGCGGCCGCGGGTTGTTCTGGCCATTGCCATCAGCGACGAGACTATCGATGCGCGGCCGTTGGGCGGTCGGGCCGGCGTTGCCATCGGCAACCATACCCTCGACACGCGGGCGCTGAGCTGTGCCCGTCGCGGTGCCTTCAGCCGTCATTTGTCCATGCTCTGATGGCGCCGACCCATGCGCGCCTGTGATTAGAGCTCCCGCTACTGCCAACGCGATCAAACTGCGACGCATCTGCTTTCTCCCCATGAGCTGTGGTGCTAAGGCCGACCGCTCAAAGCGGCCGTTTCGCACATAAGCTACGACAGAATGTGAAGCACGTCACGTCCGTTGATATCGCCACGGAAGCCTTACACGTGAAATCAGTGCTGCGCCTGAGAATTGCGCGCGGGGTTGCCCTGATAGCCGGGGCATTAAGTGCGACGTATTAGCGCAAATCCAGAAATGAGTGCCTGGTCTCAGGCCGGCGACAGCGACATGCGCACAATGCGAAACCACTGCGCCTGTGAGCCGGGCGCGTAATAGTTTTTTAACTTAATGAGCTCACAGCCTAAACGCGACAATTGGGAACGCCATCGAGAGCTGTTCGAGCGCGCGCGCCTGATGAAAACAGGGGAGAGAAAGTCTTTCCTGCGTCGTGAAACCGACGAAGATGCGCACCTCGTCGAGCAAATCCTTTCGCAGCTTAAAGACGAACGCGGTCTGACACGGTCGCTCGCCGCCGGCGCCAATCTCCTCACGAGTCCGACGGGTGAAAAGGCCCGCATGATGCTCGGGCGAGTGATCGGGAGCTATCGCTTGGCCTCTATCTTGGGGCAGGGCGGGACCGGAACAGTCTTCCTGGCGGATCGAGCCGACGAGCAGTACGCCGCCCAAGTCGCAGTCAAGCTCATCGATGCGAGCACAGTGCAAGGTAGCTTCGGGGCTCGCTTCCGCGCTGAACGGCAAATCCTAGCGAGCCTAAATCACCCAAACATTGCGCGTCTGATTGATGCCGGGGAAACCGAAGAAGGCCACCCTTACCTCATCATGGAGTATGTCCAGGGCCAGACCCTGGAGCGGTACTGCGACGAGAAACAATTGGACGTTCGCCAGCGCTTAGACCTCTTCACGCAGATCTGCTCTGCCGTTCAATACGCCCACCAAAACCTCATCGTCCATCGCGACTTAAAGCCTGGAAACATTCTCGTGACGCCCGAAGGCGTTCCGAAACTGCTCGACTTCGGAATCGCAAAGCTGCTTCTGCCTGGTGATGAAGTCGCAAACGCTGAACTCACGCGCGTCAACGATCGCCTTTTGACGCCTGAGTACGCGAGCCCAGAGCAGATTCTCGGGCAGCCTGTAACGACAGCGAGCGATGTCTATTCGCTTGGCGTCGTGTTGTATCAACTGCTTTGCGGGCTGCGCCCATACAAGGTCCCTTATTCGGCCAGTCAGCTCGAACTCGAGCGCACGATCTGCGTGTCGGACCCCGACCGCCCCAGCGTCGCTGTTGATCAGGCAATCATCAATGGTCCGCGGGAATATGAATCCCCGATTTCGGACCTGGCAGCCGTCCGAAACACGACTCCGGAGCGCCTGAAGCGCCAACTCACGGGGGATCTCGATGCCATCGTCCTGCGCGCTTTGCGCAAGGAGCCGCAGCATCGATACACATCCGTGGAATGGTTCGCTACGGACGTGCGCCGCCATTTGAGTAGTCAACCCGTCCAGGCCCGCCAAGGAAATTGGGTTTACTACACCCAGAGGTTTGCTCGTCGTCATACCGCAGGCGTGATCGGCGGGACGTTCTTCTTGCTGTTCGTGATCGGCGTAGCAGTCGTGATGTCGATACAGCGACACCAAATCGCCGTGGCGCTCGATCGCGCGACTCGCGACGGGCAACGAGCAGAGACCGTATCAAACTTTCTACTCAACATCTTTACGGCTGCTGATCCATTCCACAATTTGGGTCAAGAGCCCACGGCTCGAAGTTTGCTCGATCAAGCTGCAGGTCGAATTCAATCGGATCTCGACCAGCAGCCCGCGGTACGAGCTCGCCTGCTGGAGGCAATTGGTCGCTCTTACCGTCGATTAGGCGCCCCGGAGCGGGCTATTCCATTTCTGGAGCAGGCTCTCAGCTTGCTGAAGACTCTTCCCGACGATCGCGACCGGTTGGGGCCCATTTTTGCGGAGCTTGCCGTAGCTCAACGATTTGCAGGTCGATTGAAGGAGTCCGACGAGAACTTCTCGCGTTCGTTGGCTACTTTGAATGAGCATGCAGATCATGACTCGGAGGGATACGGAAGTCTGATCTTGGACATTGGGCGACTCGAAGGTATTCGTGGCGATATGTTGCAGTCACGCCAGCATTTCGAAGAGGCTCTGCGCATCTTTAGCAAGCGCTATGGTCCAAAGGATCCAGCAGTCGCGACGATACTGAGCGAGCTTGCGGTTACATATTCCTGGGAGAACAAATTCGACGAAGCAGAGCGAATGGCGCGCGAAGCAGTGGAGATTTACAAAAGCGTGCCGCCACGACATCCAGATCGAATCCTCGCCGATTACAGATTGGCGGACATGCTTCTGTACAAGAACCAATACGACGAAGCGGGTAGGATCTTTGAAGGCGTGCTGAAAGCGCAAAAAGATCTATATGGCCCCAACAGCGGTTTCGTTGCTGACACCCTCGGATCGCTGGCGCTCGTGCGTTTCGCGCAGCACCGCGCAGACGAATCTGAACAATTACTGCGTCAGGCTCTTGCTATTCACAGGAACTCGGGTGGCAAGATTGGTCATCAGATCGGGTATCTGGAAACGGTCCTATCGTCGGTGATCATGCCCCAGAAGCGCTTCGCCGAAGCGGAGGTGTTGCTGATCGATGCGCTAAATATGTATGCGAAGACACTTCCGCCCGACCATCAGTACGTTGCGTCCGCGGAATACTACCTGGGCGAGGCTCTTCTTGGAGAAAGGAGATTCGCGGAAGCGGCGAAGGTGTTGAGCGCTTCAATGGAACGTTGGAGGCGAGCTGGAGCTCCTGAATCCCGATCAGGCCGTTCGCAATGTGCCCTCGGAGAGGCCTTATATGAACAAGGTCTGGTTGCAGATGCCGAACAGAACCTTACTGAAGGTTGCCGGGACTTGATTAGCGATTCCAGCGAAGATCCAATGACTGTACGTCGTGCGCGAGATCGACTGGTGCGCTTTTACACCGCTACCGGTCAGCAGCAGAAGCTCGACATACTCCTGCGGGGAATAAACGGATCAACCACGAACGTGCCCATGGCCAAAGCTCCGTAAGGCGAGCTACTTGAATCGACTCCCATTGGACCTACTATCCGTTCGCTTCAGTCGAGTAGTACGTCATGCCTACCACCATCCCTTGCCCCACCTGTAATCGTCCCGTCGAATGGACCGACGCATCGCCCTGGCGTCCGTTTTGTAGCGAGCGTTGCAAGCTAATAGACCTTGGCGCATGGGCGTCGGGTCAGCGGTCGATTCCGGGTGAGGAGATCAAGGAAGAGGGCGATCAAGATTCGGAAGCGAGCTGAAATCCTAAGGACGCGAACACTCGGCAGTCAGACTAAGCGCTAAACGCTCGCGTTCATTCGATTCGCAGCGCCTTCACCAAAAACGCCCACTGATCCGACCAGTCTTCGATTTGCATCCACACGGGTTTGCCCGAGCCATGCCCAGCTCGTGTTTCGACACGCAGCAGAATCGGATTCGAACATCCCTGTGCGTGCTGCAATTGGGCTGCAAATTTGTAGCTGTGCCATGGCACGACGCGATCGTCGTGATCTGCTGTCGTAATGAGCGTGGGCGGATAGCACGTGCCGGCTTTCACGTTATGAACCGGTGAGTATGCGTAAAGCGCGCGGAACTCATCTGGGTTCTCGCTGAGTCCGTAGTCGGCAGACCATTGCCGCGCATTCCCGCTAGCCGTGTGATATCGCAGCATGTCGAGCACGCCGACTGCTGGGAGTGCCGCGCCGAAGAGTTCAGGACGTTGCGTGATCGCAGCTCCAACCAACAACCCGCCATTGCTTCGGCCGCGAATCGCGAGCTTCTCTTTCGAGGTGTATTTCTCGGCGATCAAATACTCAGCAGCCGAGATGAAGTCGTCGAACACATTCTGCTTCTGCAGTTTCGTGCCCGCTTTGTGCCATGCCTCGCCATACTCTGAACCGCCCCGCAAGTTTGCGACTGCAAAAGTGCCGCCCATTTCGAGCCACACTGCCGTGGGTACGCTGAAGCCAGGCAGTTGCGGGATGTTGAAGCCGCCGTAGCCATACAACATCAAAGGCGCTGTGCCATCGCGCTTTGCATCGCGTCGATGCGTGATGAACATCGGCACCCGCGTTCCATCCTTGCTGTTGTAGAACACCTGCTCGGTGACGTACTTGCTCGCGTCGAACGAAACGGTGGGCGCGCGAAACAGCGAGACATTTCCGCTCGCGATGTCGAGCTTGGATATCGATGTAGGTGTTAGAAAGTCGGTGTACGAGAAAAATGTCTCGTTGTCGTCAACCTCGCCGAAGAATCCGTCGGCATTGCCGAGCCCGGGCAACTTAACTTCGTATTGCGGCTGACCTTCGAGCGACGCGACGCGCACTACTGAATGCGCATCCTCCAGATATTGTGTGATTAGCCGACGCCCGACGACGCTCGCAGCCACCATCGCGTGTTGAGACTCTGGAACCGTCACGTGCCACTTGGAAGTATCCAACGTTCCGGCGGGAATCGCCACGATGCGCCCGTTCGGTGCTTGCAGCGTCGTGCGCACATAGAACACATCTTGGTATTCGCCGATCAAGTCGTATTCGGAATCGAAGTTGTCGATCAGCTTGATGACATCGGAATTGGGCGCTCCATCTTTGCCGAGCGTTCGATAGTAGAGTGCGTTCGACTGCGATCCGTTGTACAAGAAGATGAACAGGTAACGCCCATCATCTGTGACGATTGCGTACGGGTTCGCGCTGGGATGCTCCGTGACGGAGTAGATCAGCGGGTCCGATGCGAACTCAGTGCCGAGAACGTGCCGATACATCAGCCGCTGCTTTGAATCATCGGCCGTGCCGTCGGGCTTCGTTGGATATCGCGTGTAGTAAACCGACTTCGAGTCCGCTGTCCACGAGACATCCGAGAACTTGATGAATCGCAGTACATCCGGCAGATCGCGACCGCTGTCGATCTCCTTGAAATGCCACGTTCGCCAATCCGTGCCCCCGTCGGACAAGCTATAGGCGAGCAACTTGCCGTCAGGGCTTGGAACGAACTCGCCGAGTGAAATGGTCGCATCTGGGCTTAGCGTGTTCGGATCGAGCAGGACGCGAGCGGGCGCGTCCAACGAGTTCGTCACGTACAGCACGCTCTGGTTCTGCAAACCGTCATTGCGAAGATAGAAGTAGCGTCCCCCGCGCTTAACGGGGACATGGAAGCGCTCGTAGTTCCACAGTTGCGTGAGGCGCTGCTTGATACGTTCGCGCGCGGGAATCGATTCGAGATAGGGCTGAGCGATCGCGTTCTCCGCTTTTACCCATTCCTTGGTCTGAGCGCTATTCAGATCTTCGAGCCAGCGATAAGGATCCGCCACCTTCACGCCGTGATACACATCGACGTGATCACCTCGTTCCGCAACGGGATAGTTGATTCCCGCAGGTGCATCACCTTGCGTGTGCTGTGCGCTCCCCGCGCATCCGCATAGCGTTGCTGCTAGTGCCCAAATCAGACATCGCATGTACCACCTCAAGCAAGGAGATTTTCCACGGAGCTCACGGAGTACACGGAGGTAAGAGGAATTCGTCATCAGCGTGCTTCATGACGCGATTCCCATCTCAGCTCCGTGTTCTCTGTGTGCTCCGTGGAGCCATTCTTCTTTTACTTCGCCGCCGGCGTCAGCCCACGATGCTCCAGCAACGGTCCGATCTCCGGTCCCTTGCCGTAGAAGTCGCGGAATAACGTCAGCGCATCCACGCTGAAGCCCTTCGACAGGATCTTCTCGCGCAACCGATCGCCATTTTCGCGTTTCAACCCGCCGTGCTCATGCATCCACGACTCAGTGTCGCGAGCGAGCACTTCGCTCCATATATATGCGTAGTAACCGGCCGAATAGCCGATCGGATCGGAAAAGATGTGCAAGAAGTAGGTCGACCGATAACGCGGCGGTACAGGATCGTACTTCACGCCCGCGTGTTCCAACGCGGCTTTCTCGAATGCAGCGACTTCAGAGGCAGGAGGCGTCTTGCCCGCGGGAAGTTGGTGCCACGCTTGATCGAGCAGTGCGGCTTCCAGGTACTCAGTCGTTGCGAAACCCTGGTTGAATTTGCTCGCAGCAAGCACCTTGTCCATCAGTTCCTTCGGCATCGCTTCGCCAGTCTTGTAGTGCTTTGCGTAGTTCGCGAGCACACGCGGCTCGGTGGCCCACATTTCGTTGTATTGCGATGGGAACTCGACGAAGTCGCGCGGCACGTTCGTGCCAGCGAATTGCGGGTATTGCACGTTAGAGAACAATCCATGCAGTGCGTGCCCAAATTCATGGAATGCAGTGGTTACTTCATCGAACGTCAGCAGCGTCGGTTGTCCTTCCGGCGGTTTCGGGATGTTGAGGTTGTTCACCACGACCGGCTTGCGGTTCATCAACCGCGATTGCTCGACGTAGTTGTTCATCCACGCGCCACCGCGCTTGTTGCTGCGTGCGTACCAGTCCACGAGAAATAGGCCAAGCGGCGAGTCGTCCTTATCGAAGACTTCGAACACGCGCACGTCAGGGTGATACGTCGGTAGATCTTTGCGTTCCTTGAATGAGATGCCATACAGCTCATGCGCCGCGAAGAAGACGCCGTCCTCTAGGACCCGATTCATTTCGAAGAATGGACGCACTTGCGATTCGTCGAACGAATAGCGCGCTTGCCTTACCTGTTCGGCGTAGAACGCCCAATCCCAAGAAGCTAGATCGAATGGCTTCGTCCCGTTTGCTTTCGCCTGCGAATCGATGAGTTGTTGCATGTCCTGAGCTTCGCGCTTCGCGTTCGCGAGTGCCGGACCCGCAAGCTGGCCGAGCATCTGGTTCACGGCCTCTTCGTTTTGGGCCGTCTCATCCTCGAGCACGTATGAAGCATGATCTTTATACCCAAGCAGCGAGGCACGTTCGGCTCGCAGCCGCACGATGTCTGCGATCAGTCCAGTCGTATCGAACGGTCCATTCCATTCGCGCTGCAACGATGCCTTCATGATGCGTTCGCGTAGCGCGCGATTTTTCAACTGCGAGAGGGGCGGCTGGCCTGTCGTGTTCACGAGCGGAATGAGGTACTTGCCCTCGAGCTTGCGCTCCTTCGCGGCGGCTCCGGCGGTGGCGATTTGCTCGGGCGTCAGTCCGTCCAATTCCTTTTCGCTGTCCACAACGACTGCGTTGGCGTTATCGCCCTGAAGCACTGTCTGCCGAAACTTCGTGGTTAGGGTGGAGATCTGCTCGTTAAGTGCGGTGAGCTTTTTCTTGTCCGCCTCCGAAAGATTCGCGCCCTGACGAACGAACAGTGTGTGATAGCGCTCGAGCAAGCGCAGCGATTCCGGATCGAGTTTCAATGACTGCCGCGAGTCATACAGCGCTTTCACGCGCGCGAACAACTTCGAATTCAAGAAGATCGCATCGTTGTGTGCCGATAATTTCGGCGACATCTCCTCGTCCAGCTTCTCCAGCGTGTCATTCGTGTTCGATGACGTCAGATTGCCGAACACGTAGTTCGCCCGCGAGAGCAGCTCACCGGATTTCTCTAAGGCGACGATGGTGTTCTCAAACGTCGGCTTCTGCGGGTTGTTCGCGATTGCATCGACTTCTTGCAGCTGCTCCTGCATTCCCGCTTCGAGTGCAGGCTTGAAGTCGTCGTTCTTGATCTTGTCGAACGGCGGCAATTGATAGGGCAGCGTACTCTGCTTGGCAAACGGATTATCGGCGGGAAGCTTGGCGGCATTCGTCATAGAGGAACCTAGAAGACCTGCAGTCAACATCAAAACGGCAATAGTGTTCGCTAGCGTCATGTTGGATACAACCTGGCAACGAGAAGAAATTTCCGGGTACGGATCGCACCAGCCTTGCAAAAAGATCTGGCCGACTCAAGCACCGTATAGAGGCAGATCAATCGATGCATCGTAAAGCGCAAGAAGAAAGGTGAAGAATCGGTTAAGGACGATAGATCGATGGGTGTTCCATCGACGCGGATGCGGGCTCATTGAATTCGGCTGCGACTTCTTGCGCGCTCTTCGTTGCGTGGCAACCGGTTCGGAACATGCAAGTGTGTACAACCGACACAGCTGTTCGTATTCCCTCCCCCTCGATGCCCTCGATGGGGGACGACTGCATGGATGCAGGAGGTAGGGCAACGCAGGGAGCAGTTGCCGAGGGCTAGGGAGAGGGTGAGAAGCTTTGGTTCGGCACTGCTCCTGAATGGAGCAATGGGATCCAGGAACGCTCTAGATGCCGCGCGCAGCTCAACAGACCCAAGATCGGTCATGCGAAACCGCAAAGCGCCTATCTATGGTGGTTCCCCTCCGGCCTCCGTGTTCTCCGCGTCCTCCGTGGAGATACTCCGTCTCTTTTCTGAATCCACCCATCCTCCTGCGCTCCGGGGAAATCTTTTTCCTAGGCACGTAAAGCGCCATTTCTTTGCAACGTCCGAGATAAGCGAGCTCTCGCACCGGCCGGGCGGCCCGACAATTCACCCAAACCTCACCTCAACTTCACGGAAGGATGCATGTTCGTTCACGGATCGATCCGCCAGCGTGGTGTCGCGATCATCGAGACTGTCATTGCGCTTCCCATTCTTCTCGCAGTGATCTTGGGCGCGATTCAGTTCGGCCTAATCTATGAAGCGAAGGCGACACTAAATCACGCTGCATTGGAAGCCGCCCGTGCAGGTGCCGTGAGCAATGCACAGCAGAGCGCAATCAAGCAGGGGCTCGCCCGCGGCATTGTGCCGTTGTATTCGCCGGATTCGTCTCTGAATGGCTATGCATCCGCCCTCGCACGTGCGAACGCTGATCTCGCGACCGACGCTCGCATTCGAATCTTGAATCCCACGCGCGAAGCATTCGATGACTTCGGCGAGGATGTCGATGGTGTTCGCGAGATTCCCAACGATCACTTGCAGGCGCGTAGTACGACGATCGGCACCCGCAGCGGTCTCAATATCCAAGACGCAAATCTCCTGCGCATCCAGATCACGTATGGATACGAACTGAAGGTTCCGCTCGTCAACTGGTTCATCACGCGCACGCTGCTAGCACTTCGTGGGTCCGATGCGATGGACGCATTCGAGCAGCAGTTGTTGCGTCGGACGTTATTACCGATCGTCACGACATCTACTGTCCGAATGCAGAGTCCCGCGCGCTTGAGCGATGCGATGGTAGGTCGCGATGAGCTGCCGGACGCAGAGCGCTTTGCCGCGGACACGCCGCCCCCAGAACCAGATGATCGCAGTAGCGATGAGGATGACACTGACGAAGAAGATGCTGGAGACAGTGGAGGTAGCTCTGACGGTGGCACCAACGATGACGACGATGGCAGCTCGCTAGCGGACGGATTCTTTGGCTTCGGTGAAGGCCACGGTTCTGGCGCGAGCAATGGCGACGGGACCAATGGCAATACCGGCACCGGTTCTGAAGGCGGCGAGAACAGCGGCAATCCGCAAATGTGCAATGGCGGCGGCAACGAGCCAGCCGATCCGCAAGCGCCCAGCGAATCCGCTCTTGCAACTCCGCTCAGCGCAACTGTGGATGTGAGTGCTTCGCTTCCAACCAACTCGCTGCCGAGCTTGAGCGTTGGCAATCCGATTCACGTCGTCACCGGCAATAAGTATCAGCATGAAGTCGACATCGCGCCGCTGCCGGGTCTGCTCGGGCTCAGCTTCTCTCGTCATTACAACAGCGAGTTGTCGAATCGAGCGGGTGTTCTTGGTGCCGGCTGGCGGCATAGCTTCGAAGCTCGCGTGCAGGTGAACGCAGCAGATGCTGCCGAACTAAAACTAGTTCAGGCAGACGGTCGCGAAATTGCATTCATGCGTGCAGGGCAGGGGCGCTATAGAGCAAAGCGAGCCAGCGACGGTGAGTTGTTAGTACGGCCCGACAGCTCATGTTTGCAAAAAGCAAATTGCGTCGAATACATCTGGACGTGGGATAGTGGCCGACAGCTCGAATTCAATTCGAAAGGGTTCTTGAAGTCGATTCGTGAGGGCGCTGTTGCAGTTCAACTCCAATACGACGCGCACGAGAGATTGACGCGAATTACTGATCCGCAAGCTCGTGTGCTCGAGCTCAAGTACGGCCGAAAAGGACGAATCAGCAGCCTGAAGGTGACCGGCGGAATCACGCGCAAATATCGCTATGACCGCCGCGGCAATTTGACTGAAGTCATCGCTACCGATCGACGCGCCCGACGTTATCACTACGAAGATGCAAGGCATCCGCACCATCTCACCGGAATCAGTGCGGGCAGCGAGCAACTCGCAAGCTACGGTGCATCACCTTCGTTCGAGCGCATTGCTACCTGGGCGTACGACGAACAGGGTCGCGGTGTCTTCTCGAGTCACGCATTGAATGCGGACAAGGTGACGCTTCACTACGAGAATGGCTTTACAGATGTGACCGATGCGTTTGGCCGCGTAACACGTTATCTCACGGCCACTAAAAGTGGGGTTGCGTTGGTGACCGAGGTTCGCGGGCCAGGATGCGGTGTTTGCGGTCAGAGTGATGTCTCGTATTCGTATTCGGATGCATTCGCAGTCATCGAGAAGCATGCGAAAGACCAGCCGGCGTATCGTTACGAATACGACTTGGAGCGCCATTTGACACACGTGTATAGAAACGATGTGCTCATTTCGCGATACGAGTACAACCAAGGGCGAATGCCCAGTGCCGTCGAACACCCTAGCGTGAATCCAGAAGGTCATCACCGGATTGAGATCACGCGAGGTGCACGTGGTCTTCCTCAAGCGATTCGCGAGAGCGGGTTCACTCCAGAGAAGAACGGATTCGCGACAATCGAACGCACGTACCGGCTCCGATACACAGCATCAGGGGATTTGTCCGAGATCGACGGTCCACGGGACGAGGTGAACGACGTCACTCGATTTGAGTACGACGATCTAAATCGACTCCGGTCGATCAACTCCCCCGACGGTGTGAAACAAGAGATCGTGGCGCGTGATGCTGCCGGTCGCCCAACGCGCATTCGCAGGACGGGACAGCCGGAAACAGAATTGGCCTATGACATCGACGGGCGCATCGTCTCTATGGCAACGCGACTCCACACGGGCGCGCTTCTCGCAACCCAATTTCGATATGACGAACGTGGGCGCTTGCACGAGATCGAATTGCCTAATCATCACACTAGACAGGTGAACTACGACGCAGCAGATCGGATCACAAGCGAGCGCAGCTTCGCTGGGTTGGTGAAGGCCACTCAGTACGCATTCGATGGTCAGATCGTCCAGCAATCCTTGTTCGCTCAAGGGCGATTGCTCAAGACCCTCCACTTTGCCTTCGACCCAGAGCGCAGATTGACGGAAGTGCGAGACGGCGATGGTCCTGCCTTACAGCAATTGGGCTACACCGATGCTGATGCGAAACCGGACGCGATCATCGACGCACTCGGCCGGCAAACGCATCTGGACTACGATGCTCTTGGCGAACTGAAACGAATCGTCGGCGCCGCCAATACCGCCACGGATTTTGAGCGCGACGAAAGCGAGCGCATTACTCGGGTCACATCGCCCAACGGCTCTCACACCCAATATTGGTACGACGACTTCGGTCGACGCATATCGGAAATCAGTCCAGATCGTGGGGAAGTCGCATACCGCTACGATGCTGCAGATCATCTGATCGAACAAATCGACGCACGGGGGAAATCGATCCGCTTCTCCTATTCCGCAGCGGGCGAGATCACGGGAATTGAAAGCGAGGACGGAGAGTCGAAGCTCGCCTACCAGAACGGGCGACTCGTATCGATCGAGGGTCCGAACGAGCGTCAGTCGTTCGAATACGATGAAGACGGTCGGAGGACGATGATCACCAGGACAGTGGGGGCGCACGTATATCGCGCCGAATTCAGGTACGACGCACTCGCTCGACTCGCAAAACGGAAGTTGTTCTCTGGTGCGTGGCTTGGGTATGTGTACGACCGTGACGGTGCTCTCAGCGAAATCCGGCGAGAAGGGTTGCTGAACGATCACCCTCTTGTTCAGCGCGCGGGCCCGCGGCAAACGAAACCGCTCTCCTCATTGAACGATCTGCGATTCGGCAATGACCTCGTGGTGCGAACCACCATCGACAACGACGCGCGGCTAACTCATCGAGGAACGCGCGGGATCGAAGATCAGCGATATCGATATGACGAAGGAAATCGATTGATTGGGATTAGCGCAAAGGACGGCCAATCGCATTTCGACTATGAGAATTCCGATCATCTAACGGGCAGCACGTCTCTGCTTGGGAGTCTCACTTATGAATACGATCAGAACGGCAATCGTACCTATGAGATGCGCAACACGAGAACCACTCGCTACGACTACGATCCCCTTTCGAATCGATTGCGATCGGTGGATGGCAAGCTCGTCAGCTACGACGCAGCAGGAAACGTGAAATCGATCGGCGATCGCACGTACGAGTACAACAGCGCTGGGCGGCCCATCCGGCTATCACGACACGGAAAGCTCATCGCGCAGTACCAGTACAACTCGTTCGGTGAGCGCATCGCAAAGACTGACTATTCTCAGGGTCGCCCGCTCACGACCGAGTATCTGTACGAGCAGCGCCGCCTCGTCGCACAAGCTGATTCTTCCGGCCAAGTTGTCCGCGAGTATCTGTATCTCGACAGCCATCCGATCGCTTTGATCGATCGCGGCAATGTCTTCTGGATCCATACGGATCAAATCGGTGCGCCAATCGCGGTAACTGATGAGAATCGCCGCGTAGTCTGGCGTGCGAAGTACGAACCGTTCGGAAAAGCCTCTATCGATGCAGATCCCGATAGCGACGGTCATTCATTCGAACTGAATCTCCGCCGCCCAGGTCAGTATGCCGATCAAGAAGCCGGCACGTACTACAACTATTACCGAGATTACGATCCCGCGCTCGGCCGCTATCTCACGTCAGATCCGCTCGGACTTGCTGCCGGCGCCAACACGTACGCCTACGTCCACAGCAATCCCATGAATCGATTCGATTCGCTGGGGCTGTATGACGAGATGGTCCACTACTACATGACGTACTTCCTCGCGCTGGCGGCAGGGATTCCGCAGGACATCGCGCGCACGCTTGCGATCGCTGCTCAGTATGTCGACGAGAATTATCTGACGCAGCCGATTCACGCGTTCGTATTTCCAAATTCTGATGCACTGCCGCTTTACCACTTTGTCATGGATGCTTCTGGTCCAAACTTCGGTGACAGCAGTTCCGATCCACTCACGCGTTTCTACAACCCTCAGTCTCATCAATTGGATTTGCTTCGAGCGAGCACCGATCCGGACATGCTAATGCGTCTTTGGCTCAGCCTTAAGCAGAATGAGGGCGCGTGCCCGATGCCGGATACCATCCCAAATGCGCGGTATCAGTTGTACGGCGAGTACATGCATGCGTACGAAGACACGTTCGCCCATCGCGACGCCTACAACATGCCGTATTCAGTCGATCGCAATGATACGAATACGCCCGTCGCATGGTCTGGACACGGAGGCATTGGCGTTCCGGATTGGTTCGGCCATGCGCCCGATCACACGTACAACCAAAACTATCGTTCGCCTTCGGCCTGCACCGTGATGATCAACGGCGAACCTTCGACGAGTTTCAATGGCACGCGCGAACAATGTGCCGCATCCGGCGGCACCTTCTATCCGGCTCGTGACCAGGACGAAACCTCATGCGATATCCACTACGCGTTGGGCGGCACACAGACTGTGAATGGACTGACCGAATCCCAGTGCACCGCGCGAGGCCAAGGCCCAGGGGCAGTCGGCGCCACATTCCACCCTGGCAGCGGCGATATCTGGCAGTACAATGAGCTCCGCACCCTAAGGATGGAATACGAACTATTTAATATGTTGCAGATGGATTTTGCGGAAGAGATAGATGCAAACGCGTCCGCCCCAGCCCTTGAGTGGAGCGATCTTGCAGGACGGGATTGGAGCATCGGTGCACTCGCAAACTCTAGGATGGGCGTGACGCAGACGTATGACGAGTGGCGTAGCTCGCAACAACTGTCCGAAGCACAAACCGTATTGCAACGGTTCAACTCTTCTGCAGCTCGAGAGCAGGACCGGTTAGATATTCTGAACGCATGGCTGGAGGAAAAAGGTCTCTCCACGCCGGATGGCCATGCCGTTCAGATTGAAAAGTGGAACAAGGTTGCAGGAACGGCTGCAGATCTAAGGTGGGAAAACATAGGGTGGATCCCTGCACGGACACTGGAGGGAACCTTGGTTCCTCGAGCTGAACCGTGCACACCGATCCGCAATATTCCTGGGAACTGTGATGATCGTCCCCGCCGATAGGAGTCCTGGGCCCCTCGCGCGAATGCGGGCACGCATGTCTGGCCATCCTCTGCGCTCTGCAAGTTTGTTCGTTCTTCTATTTTTCCTGATCGACTGGACACTGATTGATAAATGGGTCGTGCATGGGCACCTGGTAGACGCCGAGACTGGCGCACCAATTCCGGGTGCTTGGGTGATGGCCGATTTTAGAGGTGAAGAGCCCCTTGTTGTGTTTCCAGCCCCGACTCATCCCCCGTCTCGCACCGAGGCGTGCATGGGGACGCGCGCGGTCAGGACGGATCAATTGGGTGCATTCCGAATTTCTGTATTCACATGGAATCGGCCGCTCGCCGATAAGTCCGTCTACGTCATGGGGTTCACACCTGGACGCCTCGTGCTTGTTGAGGACGTGGCGATCGGTACGTCGATACTCAGTGAGGGTCCAAAAATAAGAATGGCTATGGGGAGCGGTCCAGGCGAGACACGATTCACGACTGTCAATCGTGAGGGTGATCCTGCATTGCGGCTGCCGCAATCCGAACGTGGGTACAGCGACGAACTCTTCAGTACTCTGCGTGTACTCGCCCACCAAGCATGTGAGCCGCAGTTTGCGCTGCAAATGAAGGAGGTCGCGATGAAGCATGCAATTGGCATCGCTAAGACCTTTGATGAGAGAGAACGGGTCCGAAGGTGGTGTCGGACTGTTAGATTCGATTCCAATCTAGAAGCGAAACGAGCGAGTACGGTCTTTCAGTGGCCCTTCGACTGCGAAAACCTTCCATTCAAACATCAGCCAAGCCCGGAAGTGCTAGCGGTCGAGGCGGAGTTGGAGGCGAAACGGAAAGCTGCAGCTGAGCACAACTCTTCGGCTGCCGTTTCGGCAACGACCGATACCACCCACCAATAGAGTTCAGCACAAAGGAAGTTCACTCATGAAGCATGGAAGCTTCCGATCTTTTGTCTCGTTCGCTTTATTCTTCTTCGCCTGTTCAGCCCTTGCGTCCGAACCCGCGAGCCCGCTTCTGCGGATTGACTGGCCTGAGCATTGGGAAATCCGTGAACCGCAACGGCAAGGACCCGCAGTTCACGTCCAAGCGCGTGAGCGAATCGACGGCGCGACGATGCAGATACTCGATGTGACGATCATCGATACGCATGCTGCACAGAAACCGATCACGCGTGATTCGATCAAGGAGCTCGCGAGTGAGTTGCGCGATGCCGCGCTCTCGACGGCAATCGAGAAGACGATTCCGTTGCGAGACTTCGCGAATGGGCGCGGTTACTACTTCGTAGCTTCTGACGCACGCTTCGTCGCCGCGCGTGCGAATTCGTTCAGACAGATAATCGAAGGAGTGATGCTGGATGAAGGTTATCTTCTGAACTTCACGTTGCTGACGAATGATGCAGAAGACGCGGCAACTCGAGCGATGCTGGATGCGCTCGCTTCGGTGAGCGTTGAAGAGCAGACCCTCTCCCGACTTCGTCGACCTCTCCCGAAAGTGGGAGAGGTGTTGTCCTCTCCCGCGCTGCGCGCGACCTCTCCCGCAAGGGGCGAGGTGTTTTCTGTTCCCTCTCCCTTCGACGGCTCGACGGGGGAGGGTTGGGGAGAGGGTGTCGAACGGGGATCGCGAATCGCGGTTGGGAATTTAAATAAGCGAGCGAAGTGAACCTGGAACAGGTAACGGGAACCCGCGATCACCATCCGCTAAGCGCCCACGGAACCGAATTCACCTCCGCTCGTTCCGTCGTCATTCACGGAGATCATCATGGGCGCAGCGGTAAAGAACGATGTGGATATTGCACCGACATTTAGTCGGGGCTGGACATGGCTGTTAGCGCTTGGTGCTGTGCAACTTGTTGCCGGTGTCGTGGCGATCGCCGCGCCGATGCTCGCGACGTTTGCTGCCACGGCCGTGTTCGGACTGATGTTGATCATCGCCGCGGCGTTTCACGTCGTGCATGCCTTCACGGTTCGACGTTGGGGTGGATTCGCGCTGCATTTGCTTGTGGGCATCTTGCAAGCGGGCGTCGGCGCCATCGCATTACTGAATCCGCTCGCAGGTGCGATGGCTTTGACGTTGATGATCGCGACGCTCTTCTTCGCGGAGGGCGTGTTGCAAATCGTGCTCGCAATGGCATCCCGCCCGCGCGACGGTTGGGGATGGTTCTTCTTAAGCGGCCTTGCCAGTGTGGTGCTCGCGACTCTGCTCGCATTTGGATGGCCGGCGATTGCGCTGTGGGCTATCGGCACGTTACTGGGTATTCGCTTCATCATCTCCGGCGGCACCAGTCTTGCTCTCGCATTCGCGTGTCGCGCGCGCGAGCACAATCATCCGGGCGAATTCGCCGCTGCGCATTAGTGTCGGCTTCGTTCTTGAGGACTCCTCGTGCGTAACTATTCCGGCGCATCGCGTGCCGCGGCTCGGGCTTTGCTCTTGATGTTGTTCGGCTTGGCGACTACGCCTGTACTCGCGCAACAAACAGCACAGCCGCCGGGATCGGAAAAGTCGCCGAAGACGAAGACGCTGGAAGTTGGCGCCAAAGTTCTGCAGGGCAATTCTCCCGTCGCCAAGATGGATATCTATTTGGACGGGTTCCATCCGATGAAAGATCATCCGGAGCATCAAATGGAGGCCCATCACTATTGCCATCAAATGAACGAGGACTTTGCGCAATGCGCGCTGTTCGACGGCAATGGACCCGATGCGAACTTGAACGGCATCGAGTACATCATTTCCGAGAAGGTGTTCAACACGCTGCCCGCTGCGGAGAGAAAGTATTGGCATCCGCACAATGGCGAGATTCTCTCGGGGCAGCTCATTGCGCCGGGAATTCCGGACGTCGCCGAGAAGGCATTGATGAAAAGCAAAATGAACAGCTACGGTAAGACGTGGCACGTGTGGAACACAGGATCGAAAGACTCGCCGGCGGACAAGTTGCCTTTCGGCGAGCCCGCGCTCGCATGGTCATTCAATCGCGATGGAGAAGCGAAGCCAGGTTTAGTCGAAACGCGCGATAAACGCATGGGTGTCGATACGAATGAAAAGCGTCGCGATCGAGCTGATTTGCAGTCGCTGGCCCATCCGCAATCCGGCGTCGATGATTTGAAGGGCGCTTATCCTCGCGCGACGAAGGACATTCCGGGCGTCGTGGATGCGCAGGCGAAGTCGCAACCCTGAGTGTCTTTTGGCAATGTCGCGACTTAAAGAAGGTTCCCTCCCGCTCGATGGCGGAGCGTGGGGGAGAAGATTGATCGCTTTCATCTGCCACCATGCCGAAATTTGAAGATCCCCTCGAGTCCCAATTTGCGCAAGAAGCAGCGTTATCGTTTGCGATTGCGGGACGGAAGTTGCGCTCCGCCTTAGATCGTCTCCATGCATTCGATGTAAATCCGACAGAGGGCGTGAATCGCGAAGAGCTCATCGCGATCGCGGGCGAAGCGTTCTGGTGCTACGTCGTGCACCGCGAGACGCTCGGACTCGTCGATGCGGAGTACATCGCGAAGGAATATGGAGTGCCGACAGAAGTGCAACGAGCGATGGGGCCGCAAAAAAAGAAGTGATGGGGTGATGGAGTGAGAGCGCTTCGCGCGTGAAGCGTGCAGGTGTCGACGAACTAAGCGATGTGCCCGACGAAAGGGTTTTGGAAGGCGCCCCGGACAGAACGGCGGTTTAAAGGGGTCAGTGCAACACCCATCTTAAGCGATAGAGCTGGAGGGTGAAGCATGAGCAGAAGAGCATGGCGTAAGTTGAGCGCGCAGGAGCATCAAGACCTGTGGTGCAAATGGT
>JAEWBG010000100.1 GCA_023391335.1 Pseudomonadota bacterium
ACGCAGATCGCACCCTCTCCCCAGCCCATCGAGGGCCATCGAGGGGGAGGGAGCTTTAGACGCGTTTCGCTCTGTGTGCTGTTTGCGAAGTTCCATTTCGTCAGCGGCCCTTGAATCGCTGCTCGCGAGAGTGCTTCGCTAAAGACGGAAGAAAATTAGCCGCAGAGAACGCAAAAAAAAAGTGAGCACCACGCGGAGCATCTGCCTCATACCATCCTGTCAATCCTGTTCATCCTGTCAAATCTCTTACTTCTGCTGGTGCAAAGCGAAGAAACTAAACACAAGACGGCCACCCGCCTATGACCGAAGGAAATCCGATGCGGACGCGGGTGCGACGGCTCTTAAACTCTGTGTGCTCTGTGCGAGATTCTGATTCGTCACAGGTCACCAGTCACAAGTCACGGGCCAGAAGCAAGCGGTGACGCGACCTACACCTCGCACTTCACACCGATGAGCTTCTGTCCTGCCGCAAGGCCCTCCTGATCCGAGAGGATCCTTCCTGCCGAAGGCCTACTTGACGACACAGTCGTCCGTCCTTGCGTTGACGTCACCTATTCGTTACGAGCATTTCCGCATGCGCAAGTCGATGCTCCTGAGGAACACTCGCTCTCACACCACCAGATTGGGGCGACATCATGAGCAAGCACAAATCAGAGCAAGCGACGAAATCGCATCGGCACAAGCCTGCGGCGGCGCAGCCGGACACGCTGGCGCCCGAATCCGAGCAGCGCACAGCATCGCCATCCTCCGTCGCGGATGCGTCGCGACAAAGAATGATTGCCGAGGCAGCCTACTATCGCGCGGAGAAGCGCGGGTTCGCGCCCGGGCGTGAGGTCGAGGATTGGCTCGAAGCAGAAGCCGAGATCACGCAGGTGGCGCTTGAAGAAGAGCCGGCTGCGGCTGAGTTGCACTGACACGTCGGCGAATGGGCAGCTGACCCGATTCACTTGACGCTGTAGCCGCGACCTTCCAAGCACACGCTCATTGCTCGATAGTATGCAGCGCGTTTGTCTGCAAGCGCGCCACCTGCTGTGCCGACCGAAGGCTCGGTTGGATCGAAGCCAGTCTGTCCGACCGCCCAGCGATGGCACTCATAGCGATCGGTTGCCTGTTGCTCCGCGCTCTGACCGTTCTTCGGATAGACGAACAAATCGGCTGGGGGCGATTCGGTGCGAACTGAATCCTGCTTGGCGGGCGGCTCGACAACGGCATAGCCGCGAAGTGCAGGGCGCCACGCATAGTAAACGTCGTTGGCGTAGTAGTACGGCGCGCCGTTGATCCAAATCGTCGAGTAGAAGGGCGGCAACAGCGGCACCACCAAACCGATGGGCGGTGCGACGACAATCCACTGCGACCGCGCGGGCCGGTACCAAACGCCGCTGTGAAAGTAATACGTCGAACCGTGCCAGCGCGACGCATACGCATCGCGCGGCAACTCGCGCACCACGTGACCTCGCGGCGGATAGTTTCTATCGTGACTGTCGAGATGCTCGAAGGCTCTTGCGCGAGCACCGTCGTCTGCGAACGTCATCTCGGTTGACGCAAGGACACTCGACGCGAGAATGAAGGTGACGCTTATCAATTCACGAAGAGAGCAGTTCATCGAACTCATGCATCCTCTCATTTGACGGTGTAGCCGCGGCCTTCGAGACATGCGGTCAAAGCGCGGCGATATTCATTCGATTGACGTTCGAACCATGCGCTCTCGCGCTCGTCATAACGTCTGCGCAATTCTTCTGCCTGCTGCGCGCGATCTGCTTCCGATGCGGCCCCGGCGAGACCTCCTATGACGGCACCGACGATGGCCCCTTCTGCGGCGTGTCCTGGATGCGATACCACCGCACCGACGGCGGCACCGGTAATGGCACCGGCTGCCGTGTCACTTCCGGCTTCCGGTGCTGCCACGACGTCCACTCTCTGATGCGGCGCAAGCGCTGCTTGGCTTGGATCGAATCCCGTCTGTGCAACGGCCCATCGATAGCATTCGTATCGATCACGATCGAGTTGCTCAGCGGATTGGCCACGGCTGGGATACACAAACACTTTCGTAGCGCACAGTGCGTCTGCTGAAACCGCAGTGGCTGCAGGAGTCGCAGGAGGTTCTTGCACCGGAAGGTCCGCGCAAGAAGAGAGCGAGACGGCGAGGGCGAGTGCAAGAATACGCATGTGCTTTGCAGTCGTGAGTACGCCCAAGAGTTTGCTTACTTGAAGCGAGCTGACGTATCAGCAGAAGCGGAAGGGTTGAGCGGGGAAGTCCTTAAAGATAAGCGAATCGAACGACGGACGCTTCGCGTCGATGTGTAGTTGGTAAGACCTTAACGAAGCGTCTTCTTGTTCCCTCCCCCTGGATGACATCGAGGGGGAGGGAGCTTCAGACGCGCTTCGCTCTGTGTCCTCTTTGCGAAGTTCCATTTCGTCACCGGTCACAAGTCACATAGCTCGATACTTACCTACGCATCACGCTCACACGCGCGCAGCGCACACAATCGGCAGCTCACACCGCACTCGCCATAGAAGCCTAGACAGGATTAACAAGATGAACAGGATGTATGAAAGTAAGAACAGATCGCTCAGGACCGCCCATCCTGTCAATCCTGTTTATCCTGTCCAACCTCTCGCTTCGCCCTCTCTTGAGCACGCATTCAATGACCGAGCTCTTCGACGCATTCCGAGCCCTGATGATGTTGAGCGCTGCGAACGCAACGCCCATTCTCGTCGCGCGGTTAGCGCAAGGGCGATTTGCGACGCCACTCGATTTCGGTTGTACGCTCGCCGATGGCGAGCGGCTGTTGGGTAGTCACAAAACCTGGCGCGGATTTCTATCGGGCGTTGCCGCATGCGCTGCCGTTGGCATGCTGTTCGGAGTGTCGCTCAAAGTCGGCGCGGCGTTCGGTTGTGTCTCGCTTCTTGGGGATGCGCTTTCCAGTGCAGTAAAGCGTCGCCTGCACGCCAAGCCGGGCACGGAGTACGTCGGTCTCGACCAGATCGGCGAGGCATTGCTGCCGCTGATTCTGTTTGCAAAACTGCTCTCGCTCAATCTTGCAGACGTACTTGCTGTCGCCTTCGCATTCACAGTGCTCGATCTTGCGACCGAGCGCATTCGCCACCGCGGTCTAAACAATAGAAGGTGAGCTTCAGCCCAAGAACGTCTTGCGCAGAAGGTGGCGCACATCGCGAAGCGAGCGGGTGTTGATGACTTGCTCTTTTGCAAGCCAGCCGCGGCGTGCCTGCAAAACGCCGCCGTTGAGGAACTCGAAACTCATTGTGCTGTGCGCATCGCTCCCGATGCTAATCAGAACATCGCAAGCACTGGCCGCGCGAATCAGCACGTCGTCCAAATCGAGACGATTCGGTTGGCAATTGAGCTCCAAGTAGATCGGCCGCTCTTGCGCGCGTCGGAACACTTTGTCCCAATCGCATTCGATGGCAGGGCGCTCCTCGATCAAGCGCGAGGTGGGATGGCCCAGTACTGAGACGTAAGGCCGATCCAATGCACGCAGCAATCGCTCAGTCTGTTTTCGACGCGAGAGATCGAAATGATCGTGTACGCAGGCCACCACGATATCCAACTTCTTGAGCACGGCATCGGACAAGGCCAAAGAACCGTCTTCCAGGATGTCGACCTCGACGCCCTTCAAGAGTGTCATGCCTTCGAGCGATGCGTTGACCGCATCGATCTCATCCAGTTGTCGCGCCAGATGCGTGGGATCTAGGCCCCGCACCACGCCCAGATGTTTCGAATGATCGGTGATCGCGATGTATTCGAGCCCGGCATCCTTAGCAGCCTGTGCCATTGCAGCCAGCGTTGCAGTGCCATCCGTGCTCTTAGTGTGGACGTGAAGATCGCCGCGTAGATCCTGACGCGCGACCAAGCTCGGCAATGCGTGCACTTGAGCAGCCTCGATCTCGCCGCGATCTTCGCGCAGTTCCGGCTCGATGTAGGGCAGCCCGATCGTTGCAAAGACCGATTCCTCGGTATCGCCCGCGATGCGCTTGCGGCCGCGAAAGACGCCGTATTCGTTGATCTTGACGCCGCGTGCGATGGCGAGCCGGCGAACGTGGATGTTGTGTGCCTTGCTACCCGTGAAGTAATACAGCGCCGCCCCGTAACTTTCTGGAGGTACGAGACGAACGTCCACCTGCAATCCGCTCTTCAACACCGCTGCGGATCGCGTGGGTCCCTTAGCGAGCACGGATGCGGTTTCGTCGTAATTGAGCAATGCATTGCCGATGTCGACCGCGCCAGGCGAGCAGACGAGGACGTCGAGATCTCCCACCGTGTCGCGTCCGCGACGGAAGCTGCCTGCGATGTCTACCTTCGTCACGCCTGGAAGTGCGCGGAAATAGGCCTCGAGTGCAGTCGCGTACTGCGCCGCTGTCGATCTGAGCAGTCGGCGGCTTCGACCCTCGATGTCGTCCAATGCGTTTGCCAATCGATCTTCGGTCCTGGCCCCGAAGCCACGGACTTGACGCACCAAATGTTGCGCCAATGCCGCGCGCAGCGTTTTCAAATCGTGCACCCCCAGTGCCTCATACAAAGCGCGCACGCGCTTCGGTCCGATGTTCTGCACGCTCATGATTTCGCGCAGACCGGGCGGAACCGAGCGACGTAAAGATGCCAACCCGGGCAGCTCGCCCGTTTGCATGAAGATGCGAATCTTCTCAGCCAGAT
Source organism: Pseudomonadota bacterium (assembly GCA_023391335.1). Taxonomy (GTDB): domain Bacteria; phylum Pseudomonadota; class Gammaproteobacteria; order Steroidobacterales; family Steroidobacteraceae; genus Steroidobacter. The sequence goes on from JAEWBG010000100.1 coordinate 4,673, forward strand.
CGGCACCGATGCCGGGCAACTCGTCCGGATCGAAACCCTCGGCAATTTTGCTTTGTAGTTCGACGGGCAAGGCTCGCACGACTTGCGATGCGCGGCGATATGCGTTGACGCAGAATTGGTTCTCCGCTTTGAGTGCAAGCAGATCCGCCATCTCATCGAATGCGGCGGCGAGGTCCTCGTTGTGCAGAGGCATGGGCGGTTAGCTGCTGTCGGCAGACGGCTAGTGGCCGTCGTTCGTGTCCGGCTTCAAGAGCGACAGAGCTGTGTCGACCGAATGCTCATCGTGGCGATGTGTCCAGCCAACTGCGCACACCATTGCAAACATCAGCATGAATTCGAGCATCGAAGCACTCCTTGTGTGAGACGAGACTATGTTGCTCGCACATCGAAACCCATCAGAGAAACCACAAGCCTTCTCCGTACCGGCACGGAGCCCGTGTGAGCGTGGCGTGCGCTGCGCCTGTGTGAGGTGTGAGAAGTGAGGAGGGATCGGTTTGCGATCGGGAAGGACTGGATAAACGACGGACGACTTTGTCGTCAGGAAGGCCTTCGGCAGGAAGGACGCGTTGCGTCAGGAAGGACTAGCGTCAGGTCAGAACGAATCGAAAGGACGGATCGCTTCGCGATCGGGAAGGACGGACGTCGGGAAGGATGCTGTCGCATCGGGAAGGACTTCGTCGGGACGGAAAAGAAAAGAGGCGAGCCCTTCGGGCAAGGTAGCCGTTGGCAGGCGAGCCCTGCGGGCAGGGAAGCCTAGCGGCAGGCCAGAGTGAAGACTGAAGAGGGTAGCCACTGGCAAGCGAGCGTTCGGCAGGATAGCCACTGGCAGGGAAGCGCTGCGCGCAGGGCATAGCGCAACGCGCGCCACACCCGACACGTCACACGTCCACGCACACTTTGGTCCGTGGTAAGGCTCTCAACGAAGCGTCTTCTTGTTCCCTCCCCCTGGACGGGGGACGACTGCATGGATGCAGGAGGTAGGGCAACGCAGGGAGCAGTTGCCGAGGGTTAGGGAGAGGGTGTTAGATTTCGATCGGATGAAATGTACTCACGAGCGTCATCAACGAATTGACGCAGATCGCACCCTCTCCCCAGCCCATCGAGGGCCATCGAGGGGGAGGGAGCTTTAGACGCGTTTCGCTCTGTGTGCTGTTTGCGAAGTTCCAT
>JAEWBG010000093.1 GCA_023391335.1 Pseudomonadota bacterium
GTCCAGGGGATGCGCGGATTTGTCCGTCGCTTCAATGAGGCCGCAGCGATTAGCTGCGGATCACCGTTGCGGCCAGTCCTCATCAGGTGATGAAGACGTTAGCGCTTCAATGAGGCCGCAGCGATTAGCTGCGGATCACGTGCGCTTCTTTCTTGGTTATGAAGGGCTAGCGTTCGCTTCAATGAGGCCGCAGCGATTAGCTGCGGATCACCACGGTGAAAAGCAGTCCGTGTCGATCGGCACCAAGGGGCTTCAATGAGGCCGCAGCGATTAGCTGCGGATCACCGGCCCGGTTGTAACCGCACGCAGGCACTCGGATTTTGTCCGAGTTTGCGAGCGCTGTGAGTTTTCCAGGGCGTTTAAACATAAAAAAATCGTTCGGAAGAGAGCTTCCGAACAAGAGTCTCCGTGTTTTCAAAGAGCTATCGATTGCGAGCGCTGCCCGGCGTTTTGATCATCACCTCAGCGCTCGCGTGGCGCGGCGATTATATGACGATCGGTTCGCGTGCAACTGGCTGGAAATCCTTGCCCAAGCTTACCACCCGCGGTACGACACGGTCAGCCGGCCCGACGTCGACAAACACGATATGGTCCGCGTCGTGGTGAATGATCCCATCCAGCAGTGCGATCAGCTCCGCCTGCCGTTGGCGACTCAACCGACACTGGAACACTGACAGCTGTAACCACTCGCCGTACCCATTCATGATCTTGAACACGCGCCGCCAACGTTTCTGGTCGGCGATGTCGTACGTCACGATGTACAGGTGCTCTTCGTTCATACTCATCGTGTGGTGAAGTTGGGGTATTCGGATATTTCGCCAAGCAAATGTCGTGCGAGCAATCGCGCTTGGAGTTCGAGCAGTCGCCGGTAGCTAATGCGATACCCGAACAAAGGATGCGTGACCTCGTGGCTCATACGTCGTTCGAACGCAGTGATAAATCGCTTTCGGCCGTCATCAGTCAACGCGACACTTCCAGCAACGCTCAAGAAATCAGATGGGCGAACCTCGCCATTGTTGATCGCCTGAATGACACTCGAGTCCGCAATCAACGGCCGAAACGGCTCGATCATGTCCAACGCCAACGCCGGGCGACCGTATCGAGGTTGATGATAGAAACCACGGTAAGCATCGAAGCCAACCGCCGTGAGTGCGGTGGTCCATGCTCGCGTGAGAAGCGAGTAGCCGTAAGACAGCAGCGCATTGACTGGATCAGTAGGCGGGCGGCGATTGCGCTTCTCGAAATCGAACTGCAGAGACTCATCGTCCTTGCGACTGATCATCGCCGAGAAATTCCGGAAGTATCGAGCTGCTGCCTGCCCTTCCGCGCCCAGCAATTCCGGTAAATTTTCTGCCCGCTGCACGCCGCGAAGATCTTGCTGAAACCCCTCGAGGACTGCTTCCGATGAGTCGCCGCTCTTCCAATTTCTTCGCAGAAAAGTACGCTGATTCTGGATCTTCGCCGTGACGAGTCCTTTTGCCAAACGCAGGCACGCCTGTGGATCGAAGCTCGTCCGGTATTGAGCAGTGCGAACTTCGACGTTCTTATGACCCGTGCCAACGGTGTGGCCCATGAACCATCCGCCGAACGAGTGCCATGAGACCGGGACTTCGCGATTCATAAGCTCGTGCAAAGTAGGAGTCGTGACGTACACCTGCCCCATCAGCACGAGTTGCGACACTTCCACGAGCCGAACTGTTTGGACTACTTTGTCTTCGACACTGACTTCGAGTGTTTCGCCGCGCTTAGCCACTTTAGCTCCGCGTGCCTGCACATAAAGCGGCAAAGCTTCCTCGCGAGCGATAGCTAGCGGCCGCGTCGAGACGTTTTCTTTTAGCAGTGAATGAACTTCATCCGGAAGACAGATTCCCACTAGCGAACATCGGGGACATTTCGGACTGTCTTCGAGCGGAGTGGGAATGCGTCCGCCGATGGCGATGAGCCGCAATCCATCGATGGCGTTCTTGGCCAGCGCACGAAGTTCATCATCGAACACGACGCGCACCCTTTCGCGACTTTCAGCGAAATACAGCACGCCTTCTTCGCATACGTATCCGTGCTCTTCGAGAATCAATCCCTGCACGCACAATTGCACGCGTTCTGGATCGTAAGCGCCTCGCGGCACATGAGGCCGCTTGCCGCGTTTGTAGTCGACGGGGGTAACGCGATTGCCTTCGGCCTCCACGAGATCCATTCGCGCGATGAGACCGAGGCGGTTGGAGGAAAGGGTGATTGAACGAGCGTGAACGCGCTCTTCATCTTCGCTGTCGGCAGGAGGTAGATCGCCGCTCTGACGATCGACACGACGATGGGCGTATCGTCCTTCGACCGTATCCGAAGATTCAGCCCACTCGCCCTGAACCCATTCGAGATACGCGAGTCGCGGACAATATTGATATTCATTGACCATTCGTGCCGGCAACAACGGCACGTCGCCCGATAATTCGGGGAAAGGCAGCGGCAATTCCTGCTGCGAAGACGCTTCCTCCGCCATACACCAAAGCCCTGTGCTTGCTCAATGAAGCACGAACTTCCTGCACGCGAACGCCGAAATCTGCGACCTGGATAGCAAAACAGCAACATCAGCGCGCCGAATCTGCACGCGCGCAAAAATTCTGAGAAGTCGATTCAGCAGAACAAATGCGCCGTGGCATCTCCGTACGCTTGCAAACATGAAGCCGTGCGAACGTCTTGAAATAGCCGGGTTCGAATTGCCTGAGGTCCTAGGAGATCTCCATTCTCACAAGATCATCCGACGAACACACTGCGGTCGGGCCATAGCGGACACAGCTATTCAACGACGTCATCAGTTCATCGAGCGCACGATATGGATCTTCGTCGGGCATGACCGGCGCCTGAATACCCGCGCCATTTGCGAGAGGCGGTTCAGTTCGTTTGCTTCTCGTGAACTTCGAAGGCCACACACAAGGCCACGTGCGCGCCATTGGCGAAAGGCTGGTCAGCGGGTTTGCTTGAGAGACCATTGAGGAGCGCGTCTATGTCGAAAAAATGGAAGTACTGCCGCACCTGTGATAGTTCGAGCTGATCGCATCAACAGAATCGCGACAGGACTATGAAGCAGCAGCGAATCATACGAACACGAGGAGAACACGAGAAAACTAAAACCTCCGTAGGGCAGATCACCCACCACGGCTGCTGTGTTTCATGCAAAACTCAGTGAGCTTTCGCTTCCCCAAGCCTCGCATTCAGCACGCGTTCGAGTTTCTGCATTTCGCGTTCCGAATCTGTCCACCAATCCGTAGACCAGATCCGATGCAAGCTCCAGCCCAATCCTTCGAGGACCAGTTGCCGCAGCCGATCGCGGTCGCGTGCCGTCGGTAGAGAGTGATACGTAGCGCCATCGCATTCGATGCCCAAGAGATATCGACCTGGCTCGCTCGGATGAACGACCGCCATATCGACGCGATACCCTGAACAACCCACTTGAGGATGAACCGTCCAACCCTTGATTCTAAGTGCCTGAATGACTTCCAGCTCGAGCGGGCTTTCTGGTCCCAGACCTGTTGGACTCGACTGCTCTGCAAGGGCACGCGGACCTTTCGCTGCAAACTCAAGATAGTTCTTCAAGTCCGTGACCCCGGCAGCGCGAGTTCTAGAAAGATCGATTTCCTCCGGACGAATGGAGCTGAAAATCGTGACGCCCACCCGAGCTCGCGTGATCGCGACATTGAGACGGCGATGACCTCCTTCTTGATTCAGCGGCCCGAAATTCATCGGCATACGACCGGCTGCGTCCTTGCCGTACGTGATCGAAAACAAAATCACATCGCGTTCGTCGCCTTGAACGTTCTCGAGGTTCTTGATGAACAACCGCTCTGCGCCGTGCTCGGCGATTCGCTGTTCCAAATCGCTCGATTTCGCCAATTCCTGATCCAGGAGCGATTCGATCAAGCGCTGCTGCGTTTGATTGAACGTGACAACACCCAAGGTCAGCTTGCGACGCGCATCATCGGAGAAGTGATCCACGATTTCCTTTACGATCGCCTCCGCCTCGACTCGATTGGTCCGGCTTCCACCGCGATCGTAAATTCCCGGTAAGGCGACGAACTTGACCGCCATGTCTTGAGTGATGGGCGACGGGAATGTCACCAGTCTCGATTCGTAGTAGCGGTGATTCGAGAAGGTAATGAGGCTTTCGTGCTTGCTGCGGTAGTGCCATTCCAAACGTAGCGTCGGCAATCCGGCACCCAGGCATTCATCGAGGATGCTTTCCAGATCTTTGACCGGCGCATCCTCCTGGGACTGCTCTTCAAGCTCGTCTTCGCTATCCGCACGATTAAAGAAGTTTGTCGGCGGTAGTTGTTTTGGATCGCCCACGACGATGAGCTGCCTGCCGCGGGCAATGGCACCGACCGCATCCCATACAGGTATTTGCGACGCCTCATCGAACACGACGACATCGAAATTGGCGTGCTCCGCATCAAGGTACTGTGCAACCGAAAGCGGCGACATCAACAGGCACGGCTTCAGTTTGGGCAATAGACTCGGCATCCCACGCACCAGCTTTCGAACGGGTAAATGTGCTCGCTGTTTGGCGAGCTCCCGCAATACCAACGCCAACTCAGGATCCGGCTTCTGTCCGTTCGCAACGCGCGGGACTTTTCCGCCGAGCACCGCGGCAATGTACTTCTCTGTGAGCCGCTGAAACTTCTCGTCAGCTTGACGGAATTCGAGAATTTTTCTCTCATGATCCGTGCTCGAAAAACTGCGCAACACGGGCTCTCGATCGATCATGGCTTTCAGCCACCACACCTGATACGAGTAATCTGCGTAAGCAGCAAGGTCAGTCGGCGCAATCGATCCGCTCTCGACTTCCTGAATCACCGAACTCAACCCGACACTCGTCGCCTGCTGTCGTAAGTCTCGCCAGCGACACCACACGCGCAGCCAGCGCTTCGCGCCGCTCCACTGCACGACGAGCGACCGTAATCGCGTGGTCAATCCCGGTGAACGCTCGTTTCCCTCCAGCCATGCAGCAGTACCTGCGTCGCTCGATACCGCCTTCGCTTGTTCCGACAAGGCCCGCCAACGATCACGGAAGCTAACGAGCTGCGAACACAGGGCGCCGCCGTTCTGGAACGCTGTCCGATTGTCAGCCATGAGCTTGCGCAGTTTCTGTCTGAGTGCCGTCACGAGATCCGGGTTGCGCTCAGACGCGAAATAGCCAAGCGCCACTTCAAGTCTGCGGCTCCACTGCTCGTAACGTTTGATTTCACTCCAATCGGTGGCAGCACCCTGATACTGAGATCCGAACCACGCAACCGCTTGCTGTTCGGTTCGTTTCAGCTCCTGATCTTCTGCTTTGACTGCGCATAAGGCATCGAGGATCGCAGGCAGCCTTTGTGTATTCAGCTTGTTGCCGTTCGTATATGCCGCCAGTTGCCTCGCGATTGCCCGCTGCGACAACCATCGCTTCAGCCACCACGCACCCAGTGCGGCATTCAATTTCTGTCTCAATCGCGGCGCATCGAGATCCACCGCCTGCGGACGAAATTCATCCGCCAACTGTCGTAAGCTCTCTTGGCGGCGTTCACCGTGCGCTCGCATCGATTGCACGTCGGCACACACTTTGGGATCGCCCGAATGCGCGATGAATTCAATGGGAATCTGCGGCGACTCCAATAGGACATCGATCAGACCGTCGATTCCGCCCAGCACGGCCGCGGAAGCGGAATCCAATTTAATCCCCAGCATCGAGCCGACTTCTTTCGCGCTCCCCTGCATCTGGCGAGCCGCGGCATCAAGCGCGATGCAGCCTTTGAGGAAGCGATCTTCCCAAGCGTTCGTCCATTCAGAATGTTGAATCAATGCGAGCGGATGACCTTTTAGTACACCGAGTTCGCTACTAACGGATTGCAACGAGCGCGACAGTTGCCGCAAGTTCTCCAGCGCTTGCTCGTCGTGGATATTCGGATCGGCCCATGGCATAGCGCTGGGCGTCCAGTGTCGATACCGAATCGCGGTATCCATCGCCTCACGGATCGTGAGACCGTTCGCGTGCCTCCTATGCAGCGCACGAACGAAATCATTGAGCTCGTTTCGCAGTGAGGCTAATCGTTGCGCCTCCCGCTCCCATTCCGCTGTCGAAAGCCGCTGCGCCGCATCCATCGCGGCTCGAAGTTGTGCGAGGACTTCTGTTTTTCGTGCCTTTGCCGAATGCAACTCCAAACAAAACGGCCCCAAGCCAATCGAATTCAGTCTTCGCTGCACGACATCCAGCGCCGCCATCTTCTCCGAGACGAACAGAACCGTCTTGCCCTGCCCGAGAAAGTGAGCGATGAGATTCGTAATCGTCTGAGATTTTCCGGTACCAGGCGGACCTTCCAGCGCGAAGTTGTGTCCTGCACCCGCGCGACTGACTGCGTTCAGCTGAGAAGAATCGGCGAGCAGCGGCGTCAACAACGAGGCAGGAGCATGCCGCTCATCCAAGTCCTCACGCGGCGCCAGATCTTCAGCGGATCCAATCGCCTCCCGAGGACGTTCGATCAAATGCTCGACAACAGCATTCTTCTTCAACTGCTCGGTGCGGTCCTGCAGATCCTTCCACATTAGATATTTGGTGAAAGAGAAGATGCCCAGATATACCTGCTCTTCCACTTCCCAACGCGGGATGTCTTTCACCGCCAGACGAAAGATCTGCCAGATCTTCTTCACATCCACGCCGCTCTCATCGGTCGGCAGCGTCTCCAATCCTCTCAGTGTCAACCTATAGTTTTCTCGGAGCAGTTGCAGCAGCGTCGGATTGATGATCGTTTCATCGTCGTGCCGCTTTATTGCGTACCCCGCTTTGACGGATTGGCGCGTCAGCGTGACCGGCACGAGCAGCAGCGGGGCCAAGTGCGTCTTCTCCGCGCGCTCATCTTCAGCCCAGCGCAAGAAACCGATCGCGAGATACAGCGTGTTCGCTCCGCCCTCTTCGAGGCCAAGCCGCGCTGCGCTATACAGTTCGTAGAGCCTCGATTCGAGCCCCTTTGAATCGACGGTTGCCAGCAGCTCGTTGTGTTCCATGGCCTGCCGGGCAAGCGCATCCAAGGGGTCTTCCTCGGCGCGACGAGTGGCGACCGCTGCCACGCGAGGATCACCGCCTTGCATGATCTGAGGGAGCGCGCGGAACTTCCATTCCTCGCCGTCGGATAGCGCATCCTCGAGATGTGCCGGATCGGGAACTCTCAGTGGCAGCGTAGTCTTCGTAGGCTTGAAGTTGATGAGCCGATTACGCAGCGTCAGATCCAACAGCTTTGATTTCCATCGAGCCAATCGTCCTTCCGGCGTTTCAGGGCGCGCTTCTTCGTCGATGAGAATGGCTTCGCCATCCAATGGCGGCAATTGCGGTGGCGCTTCGATCTGCGTGGGCGTCGACTCGCGAACGCCGACGATCGCCGACGCGATGCCGCCCTCCGCACGAATCGGTAAAGGCCGAATCTGCTCGATGCGGCAACGCTTCACGTCGATTGCACACAGGAACTCGTTTTCATTCTGCAGATGCTGCAAACCCAACTCGCACGCGAATCGCAGCGAGGGCGATGATGGATCGGTCAGCACCGTCGTCTCGAATACCAGCAGCTCGCCACTGGCAACGCGCTTTCTCAACGCCTGCGCGTCATCGAATACGGATGTAGGCAATGTCGTATTGATCAGCCAGCAGCCTGCCCATGCGTGTCCATTCTTCATCAAGACGAGCGGATGCAATCCCGCCTGTTCAAGACACGAGACGATGAGCATCGTCAGGTCAAGGCACGTCGCGATCCCGCCAGCCATGATGCGGTCCGGCGTGCGGATCTTCTGACCGTCCGTGCCGAATGATGCGGGAGGCTCGCTGTAATGCAGCTTCGTCGCGGCAATCGCGCTATAGATCGCAGACATTTGCGCCCACACATCGTCGCGATTCTTCGACTGATAGCCGTTCATGCTGCGACCGCGTGCTGATTTCGACAGCAGCTCGCTCGCCGAGTAGATCAATCGATCGATCGCAGGATTGTTTGGCAATGAGAATGCAGCGAGCAGCTCTGGCAACGAGCGTGTGCCTGCCCATTGATCGTACGCAAGCACATCGATCGCTCGACTTTCGCTGGCAACCAATTCGCCACTCGCCATGACATCGACAACGATGCGACCGCGTTCCGCTTCCGTGAGCTCCGCGAGATATTGATGTTTGAACTTCAGATCCAACGCACTCAACGCACGCACCTCGCGCGCGTTGAGCCGCTCGAAACGCAGCTTCACCGACTCGACAAAGTCCGGCTCGCACCGAATCAAAACTTCGACATCGCGCAGCTGGTCATCCGTGCTGTTCGTCAGCACGAGGTTGCGAATCAGCGGGACATTGTTTTGGTAAGAGGCGTAACTGACGGCGGGGTCGGAGAGAAGGGAGAGATCTATCGCTCCGAGCTTGGCTGTTGCATCGGCGCTGATTGGCTCTGAAGACATCAGATTCTCTCCCTCGCACACGCCTTGCTTCACTGACGACTGAGCACCGGCCTGAACAATCCCAGCCCATAGTGACAACCAAAGCCAAGCGCAAGCGGGCCGGCGATCGGCTCAGGAAAAGTCAACCGTTGGAAGCTTCCAATGCGGTCGGGCTGTGTGAGACCGCGGCGGCTACGGAACCGATGAAAGTGAATGGGGCGACGCTTGCGTCCCCTGCCGATATTCATTTCGTCGAAGGTCTCGACCGCAAGCGGCTCGGGGATGCCACGTTCGCGGCATTCACGTCGAATCTGATCTTCAATGCTGAAGCGCTTCTTGACGTGCCACGGATGCAGGTAGGCTGTAACGGATTCCCAGGTTGTGCCGGATCTAGCCAGATTCGCTGCAACGTCGGGGCTACCGCTGCCTTCAAGCACCAGCCGCCACTCGGTACCGCCGCTCTCCCATAGCCTTTGAACCTTGGTGAGTGCGCGCTGCTCAGCGTCGCCCATCCCATCAGGCACGTAGACCAGAATGCGGTCGAGCTTGCCATCATCGTTGCTGTCCCAAGGAAGATAGAAGGCATGGCCATGGCGATTACCCAGCGGAAGGTCATGCCCTGAAAAGATGTGTGGGATGCTGTCCTGACCGAAAGCACGCTTGCATTGACCCATGGTAGCGATGCGCATGAGCTCACCGATACGCAAGGTGTCTTCCACGCGCGGCAGCGGCCTGCCGCTCAAGATGAAATTCATGGCTGTGACCGCGTGCACTTGCGTTCGTCGAATCGCGGGCTTCGGCCGTAGCGCATCAAGCGGACGCAGGTAACTCACTTTGCGCGCGGCCGGAGGCTGACTCCATCCAAGTTTGCGCAGGTCGCCGGTATCGACGCTGAGCGCATCGAGCAGAGTTTCCGGCAAGGTACTGCCAAGCTTCTTCTGTGCCTTTTTGTCGACGAGGAAGCGAGCACGCAGCGCCTGATACTCAGCAGATGGCAACGGCGCGTAGAGCGTCACGAGTTCACCCTTGATCTCGCCGCTATCAGTATCGATTGCATCGTCACCCGGTACGCAGTTCGCGTCTGGAGCTGTGTCGATGCGCTTAGCTTCGACCCAGGACTCAGCGCGACCGAGATAACCCATGACGGCAAGGAGATCATCCAGCAGTGCGCGTTGATCGTCTGGGAGTTCGACGTTCGGCCATACAACCCCAAGCGCATCTTCGCGGTCGACGGCGGTGAAAGCATCGAAGACCAACGCAGTATCTGGCACCCAGCTCGTACCTTTCTTAACCACTACAGAGCGCCGCCCGGTCCCATCAAGTTGCAAGACGCCTTTCGCTTCCTTTTGTGGCATGAAGTGCCGCGTATGGCTGTGGGTCGCGGCAGGCAGCGTGTACTCCGGTAGCTCACCGGCAAGTGACTCGATCAGCCCTTCGAGCGTCGCCTCATTGTGTTTTCCGTTGTGCTTTAGCTTGTGATGCCAAGTGGCTATCAACGCACGGAGGATGCGCCACGGCTCGGGCGGCCAAGCCACTGCGCCCTCATTGACGTGACGATCCCACGGCGTTGCGTGGTAGCGGCCGGCAGGAAAGTTGAAGGTGAGCGCGAGCATGGTTCAGTCCTAACCTTTCACAGCCTTGCCACCGCCCGTATATGTCACCGTTGTAGTCTCGAATGTTGTGTCGGCTGCTGCAGCTTTGATCAGATCTGGCAATGCGTTAGTGAGCGCATCAAGTGTTGGCATCTGAAAACCACCCGGTCGCTGCACGTCGAGCGCTTCACATTCCAGATCGCAGGCGGTGCGTAGGCGCAGGCCAGTGTCGAGGAAGGCGCGAATCTTGTAGAGCGCCAACGCGACGAGTAGATCGACCACCGATTGCTTGAATCCGTAACCGCGCAATTGTGCAAGGTCGAGATTGAAGTAGGCAGCAATGTCCGGAGAGGTGAATTCGTCGCGCGAGTAAATGACGTTCCCTTCACCGTCCTTGAGGCTTGCGTCCAAGCCCACCTTTACGCCGCCGCTCGACGCGACTTTTACGCCGACAGCCTCCACGAATCCGGAAAGCGCGCGAGGCAGGCGGATCACGCCTGCAATTTCCTCTAGGAACACGCCGTGCAACAGACTATTGATGTCGTACTTCAAAAGCATCGGAACAAGTTGGTCACGGACTGAGAAGCGATTGTCTTTCCGATAGTTGATCGCATCAGCAATGGGCTTGAAATCGTCGGCGCGTGCAATGTATTCGGAGTTGATGCGATGAGCTTCAAGTACGGAATTAGTCAGCGGCTTGCCGGCCTTATCCTTGACCTTGATAACCGACAGACCTCTGAGCGGCGTGACCCAGTCATCGGCCACTTTGTCCCAGCACACGGCCTCCATGCGATTGGCCATGCTCTGCGCTGATTCCACGAGAAGCGTCGGCGTGCCATCAGGACCTTCGTACTGGGCCGCGCCAATTTCGGGAAAGCCGGTAGGCTGGAAGCGCGTACCCTGCAAGGGTTTCAGCTTGGCGCGCAACAGCAGGCGCGAAGCATTGGCAAGTGCGGACAGATCGAGACTCATCGTTGTTCTCCTTGACGGGCACTATCAGACGGATTCAGTTTCGGGTTGTTTCAAGACGGCGCGTGCTAACGCAGCTGTGGCTCCAAAGCGCAGCGGGATCAGCAAAGCGGCAGCGGCACGTTTGGGACTGATGCCGGCCAACGTCGGCAGCGTGCCGGCTGTGAATAGGGGTGACAGGCCAGACGCTCGCAAGCGTCGCCATGCAGAGATCACCGCGCGATTGCCGTGATTGCCCGCGACAAGCTGCTCCAGCATTCCGGCGGGTACAGGTAAGCGCTGCCCTTCGGCCAACGCTTCGAGCGCATGCAGCGTGCGTTCAGGCGTCAATGCAAGTTTCATTAGCGCGAACGCAGCGGGCGCAACGCCGTCGCCGGCGCTGCGGTCGATGTCCTCAGGGATGTCACACAGCGCGAGACCGGGCAGCAAGTCGTTGATGCGTGCATCCATGCTGTCATCGCGCAGGAATGCTGCGACATCTTCAAGAGTGGCGCCCGCCATACTGCTCAGCGGCTTGTCACCCATGGCGAGACGCTCGGCTAGCCAGAGTCGGCGCTGAAAGAGCATCGGTAGCGTGCCGATCAGGTGCCCCAGTGTGCCGTCACAGATGCGGCTCTTCTCGCCGGCCTCCGGGGTCAGCCATTCGTCGAACCGACGATCGACTGGAAACAGCTGTGCGCGCAGTGGCAGTGGCTCGTCATCGACACCAAGCAGCCCCGCCAAGGCCTTAGCGATGCGGAAGGCCGGCGCGTCATCATCCGCGCCGATCACCCACCGTTCGGACAGCCGCGGCAAAGGACGCACAGCCTCGCGTGCCTTGCTGCTCACCGCAAGCGCAGACTGGATTTCGCCGAGAAGGATGAGCAGCGCTTGTGCCTCCTGCTTACTTGGAATCTTTCCAGCCAACGCGAAGAGTCGATCTTCGAGGCGCTTGCGAAGCGTCGAGAATCGCGCAGGCACGTTGTCACCGTCAGCGAATCTGCGAAAGGCATCTAGCCAACCAAGCTGGTTCAGCTCAGCGATCAACCAGTTGTCGGCCGCGATTTCTGGAACATCAAAGCGTCCAAGGTGCGTCGCGACGTAGTAGCCAAGGCCACGACGCTCGTAGAATCCGAAACGGTTGAATGCAGTAATGCCACGATCCGCACCGAGGGATGCGACGGCTTGCAGCACATCAATGCCAGTTCGCGCTTCGCGCCTCCCTTTCATGATGCGCCCCTCGGCTAGAAGGGCTGAAACCTCGGATATGGCCGACGCGCTGCTCCAGATAGGCAGCCACAGCTCAGGTCGCGCACTCTCCCTTGGAGCAAGACCGCCACTCCCAGCAAAGCTAGGCGCTACCGCAAAAGGGAAGGTTGGTCGCCCGAACGCAGTAGATTCGAGTCGCTTGGTCGTGAGGGAAGCGAACAGGATGGTGCCTTCCATTGCGATCACGCTATCCCAAATGTTTCCGGATGAGCCACCCTCGTATCCAGCAGTCATGTTCGCGCCACCAGTCGCGAGCGTGTCGAGAAAACCGATGTTCGATGACGACTCGCGCGCACAGTTCTCGGCAAACAGGCTGTTTCCAATCAGGAGTGTTGCAAGCGCAGTTGGATCGTCACTACCTTCGTCGATTAGTTCGAGCAAATAGCCAACGTGGTTGATAGAGAAATCCATGCTCCCTTCGTTGCCCCCGGAGCCGAGCAGGGGGCCGGGTGTTCGATCATCACCGGACAAAGCGAAGCACGCATCGATCCACGGCAAGATGGCATCATCTAATTCGTTTCGAATAGCCCGCAATAGCGCGCTCTTCAGCACCTCTTCCTCTCGCTTGATCTCTGATAACTGGTCGATGCCAGCCTGATCGAGATTTTTCGACTTCTTGAGTGCCTCAAGACGTTTTCGGACGACGCGCGCCTTATCCAGCTGCTGAATCACGGGTACGTTTCGGATGGCGGATACAACTCGTCGGTATGGTTCAAAACGCTTTCCTACAGCAGCTTCAATGCGTCCAAGAATGATCGCGCCTTTGCGTTTCGAGTCTTGGCCATCATCGCCTTCAAGGAAACCAGCGCGGCCACTCCAAGGTGAAATGATCGGCGTCGGTACATAGTCGTTCAGAAAGAATTGTTCGATGCCATCGCGATCAAGTGATGTCATCAGCACGAAACGCTCTCCTCGCCATGCGCCCCGCGTTTCGGGATACTTCGTCGATATCAACCGCAGCACACCCAGTGCCTTGAGATAGCCCGCAAGCGGCGTCGCCGTGCAGCCTTCAAGTACGATCTCGTTCATTGGTTGCTCCCCTGCTGTACAAGCTGTTCCGCAGCCGAGGCACGCCAATCGGCCAAAATCACCAATGTCTCTAGCCAGGCAAGTCGAAACGGACCAAATTCATCCAGCAGCCGAAGTGCACGCTCGCTCCAGGAAGGGCCCTGTGCACCAAGCCCGATCTCCATCAGCGCAAGTTTCAACGTGATGGCAACGCTCTGCTCGCCGTCAAACTCCAATGCAGGCAACGAGTCACCTTCATAGATACCACGGGCGAATCGCCCGCCGTCGGCACTGGCCGGCTCATTCGGCATGGCACGCAGACTCATGCGCACCTTCCCATGGTGAGCAAGGATCAGGTACGCAATGAGGTCGGCGTCAGGCTCGCCATCATGTTGAGCCAGCCAGCCGAGCATGGAAGCGAGTTCATGGCGGAAGAAGCGTCGGCCGTGACGCATCGGTCCGGGACAATCGGACTTGGCGAGGGGCTGCGCCGGGTCAGCAGGTGGGCGGCAGCGGTACATGGAGCGCTGAAACACCTCATGAAGCTTGCCGAGATCGTGCCAGCGACCGGCGCGTATCACCGCATCGCGATGACCTGATTCCCCGACTGAAGCACAGAGTCGAGCGGCGTGCTCGGCGACGTGCGCTAGGTGATCGGCAAGCAGCACGGGATGGTTCTGTCGCGAACGCCAATCATCGGCATAGTCACGCTCGCTATCGCGATCTATCGCAACCGGCACGAGCGAAACCGATGGTTTCTTGATGCCGGCATCAAAGCCAATGATCGCGTCGTAACCGCCGTCGGCGCTGCACGCGAGCAGCACCATTCCAGGACGCACATTGCGATCACGTGCAAGCTTCACCCATTGACCGTCCAGTGCATCCCATTGCCAGAGCGTCACATCCTTGCGCTTGGCGAACGTCATGACTTGCCCGATCGATGCCGGGCACAGCTCATTGCGACTGGGCCGCGGTTGGGGTTTCGGCAAGTTAGGATCATCTTTGAACTCGCGCCAGAACACTTGTACGCCGGGCGTGCCGCTGTCGCGAATGTAGTCGGAAACATCGACGTCGAAGCCGGAGAGGTCGGGATCGGTGTTGAACAGATCGAGAAAGTCCTTGCGTCGCAGTACCGCCGTGAGCGGGCGAGCCTCGTCTGTCAATGGCAAATCTTGTGAGCTGGCGCTCGCAAGCGTCGCGAGCTTGGCGCGCGCTGCGTCCATTGATTCACTGGTATAGGGGCGGACCAGTGTCTTGTCGGATTCGATATCGATCCAGAAGATGCGCGCGCCATCTTCGTTGTACTCCCCATAGCGGTTGCAGCGACCGAAGCGCTGCACCAGCGACGCCCACGGCGCCAGCTCAGTGAACAGAACTTTGGAGGAAATATCGACACCTGCTTCGATAGCTTGCGTTGCAACGACGATGCGATCGACACCGGGTTCATCGCGCAGTTTTCGCGTTTGTTCGGCGCGCTCAGCCGGGCGAAAACGGGCGTGTATCAGAAGATCGGTCTTGTCCGCCCGCACGTTGCGCAGCAACCGAAACAACTGCTGTGCACGACTGACATTGTTGAGGACGACCAGCGTTTGCGCACTTGTGTCGTGGCGGGCGAGCACTTCCGCGCACAGCGCCTCGATGTAGAGCCGGGCACTCTGCTTGTTGCTGTCGTTGTCGAGAACAAATGTGGTCGCCTGCAGCGACTTGACAGCGTTCAATCGCTCGCTGGCCTGTTGCCGGTCTGCATCGGTTATGGCGTGACGCTGCAACGAGTCCATGTGTGACCGCAGATCCACGGTCGCGAGCCACTCGGGACGCTGCGTCGCCGATACCCACAGCGAACGGCTGGTCCTCGCCAGTGCGAAACTACGACGAAAGGCTTCGAGTTGGGCCGAAGTCGCAAGCCCTGCACCCATCAATTGCACTTCGTCATACACCCACAGGCAGTCGTTGTGCAGTAATGAAAAGTGAATTGGCCACTGATAGCGACTCATGCCGTAGCCGCGCATCAATGCGCGCGAGAGCAGCATGTCCTGGGTGCCAATGAGGATCATGTCCTCTTCCGGGTGTTCGGCCCAGGAATCGACGTCCTCCTCACCACCCATCAGTACGTGGACGGATATCTTGCCGGCGCCTAGTGCACCGTGAACATCGAGATTGGACAGCCAATTGACAATGTTCTCTCGCGTCTGCTCGACCAGTACCCGCATAGGCAAACACCAGACCAGCCGACGTGGAGTTGCGACATCGATATCGCTGCGGCGCCCGCCTTCTCGCCAACCGCGTTTCCACAACCATGCCAACGTGACAGCAGCGGTTTTGCCCATGCCGGTTGGAACATCGAGCATGTCGGGCCAAGGTTCCAGAGCGAATCTTTCCTGGTAGGCGTAGGGCTCGGTCTTGCCAGTAACCCGATGAAAGAAATCGCAGTAGTTCATGCCTTCACTCTGTTGTCATTCGAGACTTTGTTATCACTGCGCAGCAAACCGCATACGAGCAGTTCAGAAGTTCTTGAGTGCCTAGCCATGACGATTCCCGCATGAATGACGACGGCAACGTCAGATGTTCACGCCTCTTCCTCGTCCGACTCCACCACCATCTCCTCCGCCTGCAACATCCTTGGCGTCGTCTCGACCGGCTGCAGATCTTCGATCTCGGCATCATCAGCACTGACTTTCAGATCACGCAGGCGGCGTGCTGAACGAAGGACGCTGTTCTCCAGCGAGCCCGTTGATTTGTTGTACGCCTCGACAGTTCTTCCTAAGCGTTCGCCCACCTTGTTCCAGTGCTCCGCGAGCGTGCTGATGCGCGAGTAGAGATCTTTTCCGAGAAGCGCGATCTCTTTCGCGTTTTGTGCGAGCGCTTCCTGCCGCCATCCGTATGCAACAGCTCGCAGTAGTGCGATCAATGTTGTGGGAGTTGCAGCGACAACCTTTTCGTTCACGCCGAATTCGATGAGCGAAGGATCTTCTTGTAGGGCTGCGCTGAAGAACACTTCGCCCGGAAGGAACATCACGACAAATTCGGGCGAAGGCTCGAATTCATCCCAGTACGCTTTGCGGCCGAGTGCGGCCATGTGGCTGCGCACTTGCTTGGCGTGATTTGCCAGATGCAGGCGTTGCGTTGATTCATCGCTTGCTTCCACTGCTTCGAGATATGCAGCGACGGGCGCCTTGGCGTCCACGATGATGTTGCGTCCACCAGGTAACTTGACGACGAGGTCAGGACGCAGCTTGCCTTCTTCGGTCGTGCGATTTTCCTGTTCGAGAAAATCGCAGTGGTCGAGCATGCCGGCCATTTCGACGACACGCTTCAATTGCAGTTCGCCCCAGCGTCCGCGCGTGGTTGGCTGACGCAGCGCTTTCACGAGATTCGCAGTCTCGTTGCGGAGTACCGGCAAGTGAGTTTCGACGAGACTCTTGAGTTGTTCGTTCAGAGCCGAGTACGACGACAGCCGCGCCTTCTCGATGTCGCCAAGCTTGCCATCGACTTTTTCGAGTGATTCTTTGAGCGGCTTAACGAGCTGATCGACGGCTTTCTGTCTGGCCTCAAGATCGCCGCGTGCGCCTTCCTGGAATTTCTCGAGTGCTGCTTTTGCCAATTCGAGGAACGCTTGATTGTTGCTCTTGAGCGCATCCGCTGAGAGCGCTTTGAATGAATCGGCGAGCGCTGATTGCGCCTGCTCGAGAAGTTTTCGCTGCTCATCGAAAGCGTTGCGCTGTTCTGTGAGCTGTGTATCGAGTGCTGCCAGCTTGCTTCCTTGCTGAAGGATCAGATGATCGCGCTGTTCGAGTTTTGCGATCAGATCGGGCAGGCGCCCTGCCCGCTCCTCCGCGGCAGCACGCCGTTCGGATTCCTGGCGATGCTGTTCAACCACTCGCAAGTGAGCACTTTTGAGCGCTTCGCACTCCGCGATACGCTCAGCATGCTGCTGCTCAGCCGCCGAGAGGCGCGCCTCGAGTGCAGCCTGGGCAGCAGCGGCACGCATGCCTCGCAAAGACCACGCTGCAAACGCAGCAACGACTGCCGCAATTGCGGCGACGATGATCGTTGTCATTCCGTTCCCCTCTTCCACTCGTCAATAGTTTCAGATGAAAGCTATTGAACCCGCTGCGAGTCTCAAAACGCGATACTGCTAGAGATTTTTCTTGCGCTTCGCTTATGTCATCAATGTGCGTAGCGCTTCGCGTCGAGGGCTGAGACTACTCCTCAGTCTTGATATGAATCCAGTGTTTTGCAGACTCGATCTATGACCTCTGCCCTGAGAGAGGCCGGCGCGAGCACTTCGACATCGGGACCATGGCGCAATATGTCCATTAAAAGTTCGCGCGAATCCCCATAAGGAATTTTCAACTCGTATCGTCCATCCTCACGATATGTCCCTTGTTGTTGAGGATGCCATCGCTCATCCGCAACCCAACGCGCCCGCTCCTTCGAGAACAGCAGAACTGCTGTTTTATCGGCAACTCCGCCGAAGATTCCGTACGCACTTGCGTAGTGAGCATCCAATTCAGACTCGGCGATATCGGCCGCCCTGTCGTCAAGAATCGTGAGACGATGAATCCGATCTACTGAAAACGTGCGCAGAGCGTCGCGCTTGTCGTCCCACGCATCGAGGTACCAGCTTTCTCGGTAGTGTGTAAGTCGCTGCGGAGACACCGTGCGCTCGCTGCGCTCGTCGCTGCTGCGCGCGTGGTACTCAAACCAAACCTTCCGACGCTGCAAAGTGGCAGAGGCGACAATCTGGAAAGCAGGCCCCACCGCGCGTGTCGCAAGTGCAGGGAATCGAAGTCGCGCAGCCGCCTCTCCTAAGTTCAATCGCCGATGGCGTGAGAGCTTGTCCAATTGCCTAGCTAGCGGCGTGATATGTTCTTCCAGCAACCCATTGCTGAGGTCTTTGAGCAAGCGCTGCACGATCGCCAGCGCCTGAAGTTCTGCGGCGGTAAACCATAGGCCAGGCAGCTCATATGTTGAGCCACCGGGCGCCTCGACATATTGATATCCCAAACTCGTCGCTTTGATGGGCGCGTTGAGCACGGTTCGCATCGTTGCGATCACGCGATGCAATGTCGGCTTCGAACACTCTAGTCGGGCTAGTAGATCTTCAAGCGGAATGGGCGTACGCCGAGCGGATAAAATTGCGTGGAGCTGAAAGATACGATCGAACTTGTCCATTGACCTGCGTTCTCCGTCCAGAACACGTGCTCACCGTTCTAATGCGCCGCCGACACGGATCCAGGAATCGCTACAAATTGGCTGGTAATGCCACAGCGACGATGCGCGCTGATTGTTTTTGATCAGATCCCTTCCAATGCCTGTTCAAGATCCGCTCTGAGATCCGACAGCTCTTCGATTCCAATCGACAGCCGGACGGTTTGATCCGTCACCGCTGCCCACTCGCGCTCCTGTGTACTGAGGTCAGCGGGGCGCATCAATCGGCCGGGCTGTACGAGCGATTCGGTGGATCCCAAGCTCGCAGAGATCGCGAACAGCTTCAGTGCTTCGGAGAAGCGCTTCGCCGCACTCGCGTCACCTCGCAATTCGATGGTGACGATCGTTCCGAAATCGCGCATCTGTTTGCGTGCGAGCTCGTGTTGCGGGTGAGACGAGAGACCCGGATAGCGCACGTTGTCGATCGCAGGGCACGATTGCAAGAATTCCGCGATGGCCGCCGCGTTGGCGCACTGACGTTCATAGCGCAGAAAGTAGGTCTTCATTCCGCGCTGAATTAGAAATGCGGCGTGCGGGTCGAGTGTCGCACCCATGATGATGAAGTCACGTTTCATCGTGGCGATGAGATCACGATTCGCAACTACGGCACCGCCCATGACATCGCCGTGACCCGATGCGTACTTCGTCAAGCTATGCACGAAGACATCCACATCGGTGTCGCCGTGGTTGTGGAAGCCGGCGAACGTGTTATCTAGAACCGTGAGCGCGCCGTGGCTCTTGGCTGCTGCACAAATGCGTTCGATGTCTGCAACCTTGAGCACTGGATTGCTCGGGGACTCGAACATCACAAGCCGCGTCGGCACGGTCGCCAGGGTGTGCGCGATGGCGTCGGTGTCCTCGATGGACAACATCGTGTGGCTCACGCCGAATCGCTGTAGCACGCGACGGATCATGTATCGCGTCGGCTGGTACATCTCCGCAAACAAGATGATGTGATCGCCTCGTTTACACAGCGCGAGCAGCGCCAAGTTCACTGCGGCTACGCCGGAGGCGGTCACGATGCAGTCATCGCGTCCTTGCAGTTGTGCGAGCGTAAGTTCGAGCTGACGCAGAGTGGGATTGGAAACGCGCGAGTACGCGTAACCTTCACGAGCCCCGCGCGAATGCAGTTCGGATTGCTCGACATCATCGAACGTGAACTTCACGGACTCGTAGATCGGTGCGACCAGAGGACGGTTGTCCTCCGGTAGGTTCACTTGCGGCGGATGATTGACGAAAGTGCCTTTCTTCATGGCGCGCGCTGCGCACGGCTGGGGGCTACAGGCTGGAGGCTGGAGCCTGAAAGTCGTTCACTCACCGGCGTGGACATGATTCCCATGCACATGATGATTCATTACAGATACTCGCCCCGCAAAATCCGAGGATTCTCGCCCATTCGGCCTCTCCAGCC
>JAEWBG010000103.1 GCA_023391335.1 Pseudomonadota bacterium
ACAAGGCTTGGTCTCGATCAAGGATCATTGGTCCCGTTTTCATTACTCTGCTTCAACCGCCTAGTGCGGACCCGCATGCTAGGTGGTGTGGGGAGAGCCGGAGAGATACCGGCTCTTACCCGATTGGGCTCTCTTACTCGCAAGCCAACCAGCGCTAGCACCGAAGGCACCTGCGACCGCGACAGCAAACAATGATTCGACTGCCGTAGCCCAATAGGCCTCTAACCATGGGTACACGAGGTGCCCAACAATGATTGCTAGGGTGAGAGACGACGCTGCAGCAACTGCACCCAATGCGGCGCGACCTGCAACATAACCAATGAATGAGACTACAGCGACGAAGGCCAACACTGCCGCCCAATGCCAGAACGCGGAGCGAAAATCATCGCAAGCGAGCATTCCAAAAGGATTCTCCCCGGGTGCCGCAAGCTGAATTGGTTTTGCCGATCGATCCATAACTAGCAGACACGGACTTTGGAACGGCATCCACAATAAGAGAGCTATGGAGCCGCCGACAATGGCGAATGCAGCGCTTCGTGCTCTCTTACTCATACGGCCCAACGCTACGCCTGAGACGCGCGTTGCTTTGAACGCGTCGCACTCCAGGCGTTTGTTAGGTACTTCCAAGTAGCGCCGAAGATTCCGAGCAGCCCCGCCAATACGCCAAGAGCCAACACGTGCGACTGAAAACCATCCACGAGGAACACAGCGGAGTACCCGAGAGCGGGCGCTAGAAACGCAATAAGCAATGGCCGTTCTTCGGCTATGCGGGCGGCCATTGCACCTGCTATAGCGCAGCCGGCGGCGAGGATGCCGAGAACGAGAAGTTGAGTGTACAAGGGCACAGCTGGACCATCGGTGACCTCGCATTGATTCTCAAGAAAGCCACCGACGATCCATGAAGGTGGAGGATTCTCCAATACATTCCAACACGAGACATGCCAGGCAAATTCGGGGAACACCACTATCAAAAGCGGGAGCACGGCCAAGAACGCTCCGCAGATGATAGCAACGGGATACCTCATAGCTTTCGGTACCTAACAAGATATAGATGACCTAAGTGTCGTGTTGTAACACGACAGTGTTCCGAAGTGACGCGGACAATTCCCCTTGTCTTCAGTTACCTGCATGCGGAATCTCCACATCACCTTCTGAGTGTTAGGCGACAACACAGAATCACAGGACCCAATCATATCGGCGATTGTGGACTGATCAACTAAGGCTGGCGCGGCTGGAGGCTGGGGGTTAAGCCTGGAGCGGGGTGCGCTCGTCGAGCGGAAGGATAGGCAGGGTGACCTGGCGAACTCGGGGTCATCAAGCACCGAGACCATTCGAGCGCTCCATCTCGCATCAGTTGGACACCAGGATGCGCGGTGCGAGACGTTCCACGACGTGATACGCCGATGCTGCGGCGGAATGCGGCGTCTGATGAGCTGAGGCTGTTCGGAGCGATCCGACACGGTCACCCTGCCTAGCCTCGCCGCTCGCGGCCGAAGGCGCGCGCACACCAAGGAGTCGCCCCCTCCCTGTCCCTCCCCCGAACGCGACGTGCAGGGGAGGGGATTGTCGCCGTGAGTTCCTTCATGTGTCACACCTGACACTCCACACATCACACTTTGTCCTGAGGGTTCATTTTGTCTCGTCCGATTCTTGCCTCCGTGTTCTCCGTGCCCTCCGTGGAAATTTTCTTTCATCCGCTCCGATCCCGTCTCGCATCACTCGTCTTGTCTAGCTTGCGGCCGACGTTCGGCAAAATGCCAAAGTACGCCAGATGGATCGACGACGTAGGCAACGCGAAGACCCCACGGCTGCAGGGTCGGTGGCTTCGGCGCTGGTACTCCGAAGTGCTTAGGCAGGTTCAGCGATTCGATATGCGTCCACCATGCGTCGAGATCATCGACCATGATCTGCATCATGAAATTTTCGGCCCACTCCTTCTGGTAATAGCGCTGCAGAATGAATCCACCGGAGCTCGCGCTGAAGATCGCTACTTCACCATCCAGTACCTTCTCGAACCCGAGCGTCTCGTAAAACTGCTTGGAGCACTCGTAGTCTCTGGCCGGGACAAACGGCCGCATTCGTTCTGTGCCGGTCGGAACGCTAGTCACGTTTTATTTCCTCTGTTCGAACGCATCGCGAGAGGAAACAGCAGGACCGCAAGCATGAACACCGCAGCAACCCCGATCACAACGACGGGCGCGAGCCATTCGGGAGAATCTTCGAACATCGACAAAAGTGGGCCGGCAGCAAATCGACCCACTACAGCGCCGAGCAGGCCCGCGATGCCGCTGCGCAGCGCTGTCCGCGTATTCAGTTTCTTCCGAGGTTGTGTGTTGATTGCCATTTTTTCTCCGGGAGTTAACTAGTTGCCAAAAACACTGCGGGTGATGTATCGCATCGATAGCGATGCCATTGTAATTGCCGAGGTTTTCCACAAGAAGACCCCGAAGACGCCGAAGGCGGTTTTGGAAACGTGCCGTCGGCGTCTCAAGGAATATGACGATGCGAGAAGGTAAACGAAAGAAGCTGGCCGCCAAGGGATGGCGAATCGGAGATGCCAAGGACTTCCTGGGTCTGACTCCAGAGGAAGAGGCATATATCGATCTGCGCCTGAGGCTAGCGGACGGACTGAAGGAACGCCGTCAAATGCGCGGCGTGACGCAGACACAACTTGCTGCTGCCCTGCGGTCCAGCCAGTCGCGCGTCGCAAAGATGGAAGCCGGTGATCCAACCGTTTCGCTCGACTTACTAGTGAAATCGCTTCTGGCACTAGGCACCTCAAAGCGAGAGCTGGCAGCGATAATCGCTCGACGATGACTCCGAGTGCTCTTCGATTTCCTCGATCTTGCGCATAGGTCGCCTCGCCGGAAAAGTATAAGCCTGGGGCCCTTGCCCGTTCTCGCCGCTCGGGGCCGAAGGCGCGCGCAAACCAAGCAGTCGCCCCCTCCCTGTCCCTCCCCCGCACGCGGCGCGCAAGGGGAGGGGATCGTCGCGGCTAATTCCTTCATGTCACACATGACACTCCGCACATCACACGTTCTCCTATGCGTTCTTTGTGTTGCGTCCGATGCATTCTCCGTGAACTCCGTGTGAAATTTCCGTTCCGAATGTTGTTACGTGACCCCGTCACGAGCGACCCACAGCCGCGAGCCGAATACATGCACATAAAGAGCGCTGCAGATCGACCACACGATGAACGCACTCCAAAGATCGTGCGAGAAGAAATGAGCGCCGCGAGATTGCTGCGCAATTCCGAACAACAACCCTGCACAGATCCCAATCAGCAACCCAAGTCGAGACAAGTGCCTGCTTCGTTCCCGTGCAATGAAGTAGAGCGCGAGCAAACAATATCCAGCGCTCGCATGAGCCGCGGGGAAGCAGCGTCCAGTAGGCTGATTGGTTGGAGGGGCTTCGAGTAGCTGCACGTACTCCTTGCTGCCGCCGAATTCGCGCAGCGACCACGGGCAATCGATGTGCGTTAGTTCTTTCAGCAGGCCAATCGTGCCGACGCCGAAGATGAAGGACAGCGCGAGGAATCCTGCAGCACGGCGTGCGCACGCGAGAGGTTTGAGGAAATAGCCCGCGATCCAAATCGCGATGCTGGCGGCTAACAGTCCGCGAGCGAACCATGTACCCGCTGCATGCACGACGTCGTTCACGAACCAGACGTGAGCTCCGACCCAATCGTGGTCTCGATAGAAAAAGGTATGTGCGATCCAACGGTCAACGTTGGTCATTGCGGCCAGCGATGCGAACGTCATAAAGGCGAGCGCTGGGTGCCGGCTCAACGACCACCACGTACATTCCGTTGTGACCGCATCCGATATTTCATTCGTCGGCGATTCAATCGACGTGTCCATCGCGCAGCCCCGCGCCTGCCACCTTGCGGCTCAATAATCGCGTCCTGGTTAGCGAACTTGCATGCGGGGAGAAACGAAGCGGCTAAGTACTGCACCGGAATTACGTGCTGGTGACTGTCCGCGAGGAACACGGCTTGTGCAGTGTGCATTGCGGTGCACAGAAGGCCGGAAAATCTTTCTCATGGCACGTGCACCCGAATCCAAACACGCCGTCTACGCAGCTCTCATCGGCAATTTCCTGGTTGCGTTGACCAAGGCGATTGCTGGCATGTTGACCGGCAGCGCCTCGATGCAAAGCGAGGCAGTGCATTCGTTTGTCGATACCGGCAATGAATTGTTGCTGCTCTACGGAATGCGGCGCGCAGCGCAGCGTGCGGACCCAGAACATCCGCTGGGTTACGGACGTGAACTCTACTTCTGGAGTTTCATTGTGGCGCTCTTGGTGTTTGCGCTGGGCGCAGGCGTTTCAATGTATCAAGGGATCGCGCATCTACTTAACCCGGAGCCGATCGAAGATCCACTGATTAGCTACGTGGTGCTGGGACTTTCATTTCTCTTCGAGGGCGGATCATGGTGGGTCTCGTGGCGCCAGTTCAAAGGCGCGAAAGGATCGATGGATGTTTACACCGCGTTCCGGCGTAGCAAGGATCCACCCTCGTTCATGGTGCTGTTCGAGGACACTGCCGCACTCGTCGGCATTGTGATCGCCGCGCTGGCAACTTACTTCTCGACCGCCAATGAGATGCCGATCTTGGATGGAGTGGGCTCAATTTTGATCGGAATCGTGCTGGCGATCACTGCGATATTGCTCGCGCGAGAGAGCAAGAGCTTGCTCATTGGAGAGCGTGCGGACCGTCAACTCAGCGAAGCGATCCGGCGGATGGCCGAATCCGAACCGAACATCGCGCGCGTCAACGGAGTGCTGACGGTCCAACTCGGCACGAGTCAAATTCTCGTCGCGCTGAGTCTCGAATTCGCCGATGAATTGGTTGCAACACAAATCGAAGAGCAGTTCTTGGCGCTGGAAAAGAAGATCCTCCACGCTCGCCCCGACGTCGTGACCCTGTTCATCAAGCCGCA
Organism: Pseudomonadota bacterium; assembly: GCA_023391335.1. GTDB lineage: Bacteria > Pseudomonadota > Gammaproteobacteria > Steroidobacterales > Steroidobacteraceae > Steroidobacter. The sequence continues at coordinate 4,941 of JAEWBG010000103.1, forward strand.
GACTCAGCGTAGCTTCGAAGCCACGTTGCGCCGCCGTTTCGGGGAGGACACCTCGGCTGAGACTTGAAGTTGTCGCCGCGCGGGGTCGCTTCATTGCGAGGCTGTGGAAACGCAGGCAAACGGCGTCAACGCAACATCGAGAATGGAACGCGAGAATTGCGTCGGAACATTTTCGCCTGATCGCTGCCGAAGTGAACGGTCGATAGCCAATAGCAACAACAACGATTGACGTTCAATGAAGCTACAACTCTGGATTCGCACTCTTCTCGCGCTCGTTTGGGCTCTCGCCTCCAGCACATCCTGGAGCCTGCAAATCAGTCACCCTCATATCAAGTGGGCAGTGCAGACGAACGGGCCGATCCGAGGCGCACCGACTGTCACACGGGATGCGATCTATGTCGGCAGTGCGGACGGGTTCGTGTATGCGGTCAAGAAGTCAGGCGATTTGATTTGGAAGTTCGACACCGGTGCGGCAATTGCGGGCGCTCCTGCCGTCACCGACGAGTTGGTGATCGTCGCGGGCCGTAGCCGCAAGGTCTATGCGCTCGATCGACAGCACGGATCCGTGCGTTGGTCGTTCGAAATGCAGCCGACGCTGCCCACGGCGACCGAGTGGAATTTCTATACCGCTTCGCCCGTGGTCGATGCGGAGCAGGTGCTGGTTCCCTCCGGCGATGGCGCTCTATATGCGCTTGAACATGCGAGCGGCAAATTGCGTTGGAAATTTCAAACAGGAGACAGCCTGCGTGCCGCGCCGCTCGTTGCGGACGGAACGATCTATCAGCCCAGTGGGGATGACTATGTCTACGCATTGAGTCGTGATGGCAAGCTGCGCTGGAAGTTCGACACTGAAGGTACCAAATACGATTTGAGCCAAGGATTCATTCGCAGCGATATCTTTTCGAAGCCGGCTCTGGAGGATAAGACGCTGGTATTTGCATCCCGCGACGCCAATGTGTACGCAGTCGACATCGAGACGCATCAACTGCGTTGGAAGTTCGCATACGACACGACGTGGGCGATGTCGAGCACCGTCGACGACGGCACCGTGTTTGTGGGCTGGTCCATCAACAACAAGGTCAATGCGCTGGACTTGCACACGGGCAAGATGAAATGGGAATTCAATTCAGGGGCGCACACGTACACGACCGCACTCATCGATGGAGACACGAGCTACTGGGGCTGCGCCGATGGCAAGGTCTACGCACTCGACAAATCGAGCGGCAAGCAACATTGGGCTTACGACGTCGGAGCGGAAATCTATTCCTCCCTCGCGAGTGACGCGGATACGCTGTACTTCGGCACTGATGATGGTCGATTGCTTGCCGTCAGCGATGCAGAAGCGTCCGCTAACAAAGCGTTCTATTTGCCGCAGAACGTGCCGGATTCCACGAAGGGATTCATCGTCGATGCTCAATTGGCTCCGCACTTGCTGCAACACGGTTATGAGCGGCTGGATTCCGCGGATGCACTGAAGCGTTGGATCGATTCACATACGCACTCGGGCCAACGAAGCGCGATTGTCTTTGGTTACTCCATGATTCCGGAGTCCGTGCTAGGTGCGGATCCAGCGACGGGGCCATTGCGTCGCTATCTCGAAAGTGGCGGAAAAGTCGTGTGGATGTCGGGGGCACCTAATCGCTACCGGTTCGATACCAGTGGCAAGTTTCAAGGATTCACACCGCAGATACCCGCACAGCTACTGGGGATTTCCGTGCTCGAATTCGAGGATTCGGGTAACTACTTCGCTCATGCGACGCAAGCGGGGCGCAATTGGGGACTGCCCGAGTCGCTTAAGACTTCGTATGCGGTGCTGCCCCCGGAATCCACCAAAGATGTGGTTCCACTCGCGATCGACGAGTACGGGCGTGTGACTGCATTCCTGAAACGGTTCGTCCCCGTCGAGGGCACGGGCTGGATCTCCTTTGTGCCCACTGGGTACGGCGTTCCCATGAAGCAGTCCGAGCTGGAACTCGTCGAGCACATTGCCTCGTACACGTTGGATTGATTCTTCGCCCTTCGTCGAAGGACATCGGCCCCCACGCTTCCGCATTCTCAAAAAGCACTTGCGTCGGGCTGAAGGCTGGAGGCTGGAGCAAGAATACGAGATGCGTCGAGGGCACACGGTCGCTGGATGCATGTAAAAAACTGTCTGGGGGAAAGCCGCAGGCGCAGCGATCGGGCACAATCGCGTGGTCGCAATCAGTGGGTCACGAAATGAGCCGCAATACACAGTTCCATGTTCTTCGCTCTTGGATCCTCGCCGCAGCGCTCACCTTTGCGTTTGCACCCGTATCGTTCTCAATTGCGCGGCCCGTTGAGGCAAGCTCCGCTGACTGGGTCGGAACGTGGGGCTCTGCGCAGCAAATCGTTGAGCCGAAGAATTCGCTACCTGCCGATGTGCTTCACAACGCCACGATTCGGCAAGTGGTGCGCGTTTCGATCGGTGGCTCGTCGATACGACTGCGAGTGTCCAACGCATTCGGCACGGAGCCGTTGCATGTGAACTCGGTACACGTCGCGCGTCCGATTGACTCGGCGTCGGGGCGCATCGATGCGAGTTCGGATCGGGTGGTGAAGTTCAGCAATCGCGAAGATGTCTTGATTCCCGCGGGCGCCGAGATCACATCCGATCCGTTGAGCGTGGCGGTCGATCCGCTCTCGCTGCTCGCAGTGACCTTGCAGATCGAGCAGGTGCCTGAGCAGGAAACCGGTCATCCCGGATCGCGCACAAATTCATACGTCTCGACCAAGTCGTCGCCTGCTGCTGCAGAACTGCAAGATGCGAAGATGCTGGAGCATTGGTACTTCCTTTCAGCGATCGATGTGCCAGCGAAGCAGGGTGCTGCCGTCGTCACGCTCGGAGATTCGATCACGGATGGGCGCGGATCGACGACGAACGGCAACGACCGGTGGCCCGACATCCTGGCGAATCAGTTACAAAAATCCGCGGCAACGCGTCACATCGGCGTGTTGAACGTTGGGATCGGCGGGAATCGCTTGTTGAACGATGGCATCGGGCCAAATGCGCTCGCGCGTTTCGATCGCGATGTGCTCGCGCGTGACGGCGTTCGCTATCTCATCGTACTCGAAGGAGTGAACGATCTCGGCACACTCACGCGCGATAACGACGTCTCGCAAGCTCAACACGATGAGTTAGTGCGGCGGATGATTCAGTCGTACCAAGAGATGATCGCGAGAGCGCATACGCATGGGATCAAAGTATTCGGTGCGACGATCATGCCGTTCGGTGGTTTCGACTATTACCATCCGACAGCATTGAATGAAGCGGATCGGCAGGCGGTGAACGCGTGGATCCGTGCGCCCGGCCACTTCGATGCGGTGGTCGATTTCGACAAGCTGACCGCGAATCCGCAACAACCTGATCGGCTCAAAGCGGAGTTCGACTCTGGCGATCATATCCATCCTTCGGCAGCCGGCTATCGTGCGATGGGCGAAGGAATATCTCTTGCGCTGTTCAGGCGCTAGAGGAGTATTCGTGACGCGGCACGCTCGGTGGGCGTGGCAGATGTTTGCGGCGGTGTGCCCCGAATAGCCCCAGTTGCTGCATCGCCTGATCCTTCACGTCTTCGTTTAGAGCGAGTCGCGGCACGATTTCCCGCAGCAGGGGCCGCAATCCGTTGCCGATCATCAGTTGCGCCCCATTCGCATCCCAATCCGACTGGGCTTCGACAATCAGCGGCCCGTCGTCGGTGATTGCCACGTCCAAACCGATCAGCGGCGACTCCGGAAAGGCGAGCGCAACTTGCTTCGCGAGACTCACTGCTTGCTCCCAAAGCGGCAACGTGAACCCGATCAGCCGCGTGCCAGTAACGGGATGATGGGTGACGGGATGCATGAGGTACTGATGCTCACGTCTACGCCCGAATACCTTTGTGATTGTGCCCGTGTCCTTGTCGACGGACGCCAATAGGTTGCCGAATTTCCCGCCGCTAAAATTGTCCACCAACCCCTTCGCGCCCATGATCTTTGCAAACACAAAGAAGATTTCCACGCCATCTCGCACGAGCGCGGTGTTGATGCGTACGGTACTCAATCCTAAATCGCCGCCGATCGGAGCGAGGCCGCGATGACTGCACAATCGCTTCTGCAATAACAACCCAGAAGAGCCGGCAGCGGCAAGAAGTCGCTGAGCCAACTGTGCATCCGAAAGAACTTCGGATCCCAATTGCCATTTCTCGCCGCGACGTTCGGGTCCGAATACGCCAGTGCCGCGCCATCCATCTGCTGGCTTGGCAAACAAACGAGGTGGCGCTGCCGCCAAGATGCGAGCGAGTTCCTCGACCGAATTTATGTGCGGGAATTTGTTGTGATGCGGATGTCGTGCGCTGTCTCGTCCAATCACCGCTATCGGTGCGATGAAGGGGAGGTGGCGATCTGCAAGCCGCTCAGCAGTGATCAATTTGTCGACCGTGAGTCTGCGGGCGTCGCCCTGCCAATTGATGGTTCGTAAGCCGGGTTCGAGTTCCAACGAATAACTTATGCAATCGCTCCATCGATGCATGCGCACATCGTGCAGCCCCAGCATTAGGAAGCGACTGGCCTCGATGTCCCAGAAGGTACGTGCAAGAATCGTCTTGAATGCCGCGCGCAGTGCACCGAAAGGTCCAAGGCTGATCAGTTCAGCAGAGATTTGCGCAGCTCTTTTGATGTTGTCTAACGTGCTGGCCATGCGAACTTCCGTCCCAGATGCATGTTCGCGCAGCGACGAAAATGTGCGCCGGCAAGCCAGGGTTCCATGCGGCACTGCGGTCCATCGAGTTGGGATCTAGCGGACGGCTGCACTGGCTCGCCGTTGTAGGCGAGCCAGCGTGAACTCACATCAAGGTGTCGGAACCATCAACAGGCCCCCAATCACGCCGTCTTGATCCACGGCGATGCGCCACTCCGAAATGCCGTGCTCGTGCTGGACTTGATACGTATCCCAGCCTTGATTCCCCACACCCTTGAATTCCACAGACTGAACTGCGCCCAGATGAGATAGATGGGCCTGCAGCGAACTGGCCTGCTCCTGCACTTTCTTCGCTAGCGGCCCGCTCAGTTGTGCAAGATTCGGTTTGCCTGTTTGCGCGGCTTCAATGAACTGCCTCAGCGCGGTGTCGCTTCCAGGCGTCGGGGTTTGGCTTTGCTTCTTCGCCTCCACCGCGGCGGAGACGCGCGCCGCGGTGCCCTCTTCAACGCGCGGTGCGCGCATATCCGTGTTGAATTGGTGAAGGATCGCCAAATCGGCCCGGCCACCTTCGACGACGAACTTGATCTGCGCATCGACTACCTTCCAGAAAAACTCCGTCTCGCTCGACGGATAAATTTCGTACTCCGGCTGTTCTGTGAGTTGGGCAAGCAATCGAGAACCGTCGCGGCGCACGGTGATGATCATGCTTTCGCTCAACGCATATTCGCCCACATATCGATCCAAGACTGCCGGATCGACGGCGACAGTCTTTCGTTCAGGAACATTGTTGGTAGTCTGCTCGGTTTGCGCTTGTGCATTCGGCGGACTCACTTGCGCAGCCAGAGCCACGCATGCGAGAGATAAAGAGGTGAAGCCTCCAGCGGCGATGCGCCACCACTTCGCGGTACTACGAGTCATGAGTGCAATTCTCCTTTCCAAAAACGAGACGGATTCGGACATGGCGGCCACGGCACCGATGTAAGTGCTGCGTCGCTGTCCGACTTGAATGAGCGTCTCGCCGTATTCCTCCACCGCGCGTCCGCTCCTCAACACGCGGGTGTCGCAATCCACCTCGATTGCGTAGCGCAGCCGGCGTAGCTGCCACCACAACGGCACATTCCAAGGCATAAACACGAGCAAGCACAGAGCGATCGTCAACAACCGCTGATCGTGTGCATCCAAATGAGATCGCTCATGCGCGAGAACCATCGATTGTGTGGAGGCGGGCGCATCGACGAGCCAGTCGGGCACGACGATGCACGGACGCAAGAGTCCAACGACCGCGGGCCCCACGTTCGGTGCGACAAAGATCGTGTCCCCTTGGATCGATTGCGTTTTCCAGCTGCGCTTGCGGATGAACAGTGCCACTGCACTCGCGGCCAGTGCCACGATGAGCATCGCTGACATCCACATCCAGATTGCTTTCAACATCGCATCTTGATTGCGCCACGTTGAGGTCTGCGGCAGCGTTGCATCGATCCATGCTGTCGGGGAGAGATAGGCGGAGGTGATGACGCGAAGTGGGGTCGCTTTTACGGGTACGGGTGCAGCCGTAAGCGCAGGAATCTCGATCGAAACCGACGTGATGAGCACCGGTATTAGCAACGAGGCAACGATGGTTGCGATCCAAACCCATCGACCCGGCGATCTTCGCAACCGTGCCACGTGCTCCGCCGCAAATGCAGCAACACCGAGCAACGCGCTTACCACGATGATGTACGCCATCCAGGCGAGCATTACGGCTTCTCCTTGCCCGACTTTTCGCCAAGCAGCTTGCGCATGCGCTTGATCTGTTCATCGGAGAGTTTCTGATCCGAAACCAAGTGCGTGAACAGCAGCTCGGATGAGCCTTTGAAGAGTTTGCTCGTGAGGTGCCGCAGTGCGCTCTTGCGCGCATCCTGCTCTTTGACGGTGGCGACGTAGCGATGCACGCGGCCTTCCTCTTCGTGCTTGACGAAACCTTTGGCCTCTAACGTCCTGAGAATCGTCAGTACGGTGGTGTAGGCCAAGTCGTCCTGTAGTTGCTCGCGTACCTCTGCGACGACGGAAGGTCCGCGATCCCAGAGGACACGCATCACATCCGCCTCGCGATCCGTCAAATAGATGTCCATGGCTACCTCTACTAGAAGTTTAGTAGAAGGTACGCGGCGGACGGATGGCTGTCAACTAAACTTATAGTAGTGGGGGAGAGGCCAGCCTGAGACCGGTAAAGCGTTAGAGCGTTAGGTCGAAATGAAACACGTCTTCTTGGTGGTCGGTGAGCGATCGGTAAAACGCGATCGCACCGGCATCGGGCTTGTCGGCTTGGACGAAGATGACCCATGCGCCGAGCAACCGGGCGGTTTTCTTTAGCTCGTTGACGAGCGCGGTGGCCACGCCCTTGCGGCGATGCGACTCAATCACGGCAAGGTCGTACAAATACACCTCGCTGCGCTGCCGTTCGAATTTCTTTAGTTCATATGCGGCAAGTCCGCCGACTACCACTCCGTTTGCGATGCATGCAATCGCGATGAAGCTCTCGTTCGCGAGCAGCAACTGCAGATACTCATCGCTCGGAGGATGCTTGCAGAAACTTTCGACGTCTTCGAATACAGCGCCGAACATCGTGTTCAGTTCCCGCATGCATGTGAGGTCTGCGGGCCCCAAGCGCTTCACGACGAATGGATCTGCGGCGCTCATGTTCCTCACCAACGATGATGCACGTACTTCGCGATGCGCTCTTCGTAAAGCTTGCGTAGCGTCTGCATTGTTGCATCGGAGAGCGCAGGTACTTTTGCGGCAGCCGCATTCTGCTCAGCTTGTGCCCGCGACTTCGCACCCGGAATCACGACGGAGACGGCATCGGCCATCAAGATCCAACGCAGTGCGAATGCAGCCATTGTGGTGCCTGCCGGAACGAGAGGCCGAATTGCCTCCACTGCATCCAGTGCCACGTCGTATGGAACGCCAGCGAAGGTCTCGCCGACATCGAACGCCTCGCCGTGACGATTGAAATTGCGATGATCGTCAGCAGCGAACTTCGATTCGCGATTCAGCTTTCCCGTCAGCAGTCCGCTCGCGAGCGGCACACGAACGATGACCCCTATGTTCCGCGCCTTAGCTTCGCGGAAGAATAGTTCGGCGGGCCGCTGCCGGAAGATGTTGTAGATGATCTGAACTGAAGCAACGTTTGGATATTCGATTGCTTTGAGCGCTTCCTCGACCTTCTCGACGCTCACGCCGTAGAAACGAATCTTGCCCGATGCGACGAGCGCATCCAGCGCATCGAAGACTTCCGGCTTGTAGAAGACTTCGGTCGGGGGGCAGTGCAACTGGACGAGATCGAGTGTTTCGACGCCGAGATTCTTGAGGCTTCGATCCACGAACGATTCCAAGTTCTCTCGTGTGTAGCCGGAAGCGACGTGTGGAGACAACCGCCGTCCGGCTTTGGTGGCGACGATGGGCCTATGACCGCGCCATTGTTTCAGCACATCGCGAATGATGCGTTCAGAGCGACCGTCGCCGTAGACATCCGCGGTGTCGATGAACGTTGTCCCGGTCTCGAGCGCCGCAAGCAATGCATCCCGTGCTTGGCCTTCGTCCACATCGCCCCACGATCCGCCGATGGCCCAGGCACCGAAGCCGATTTCCGAAACCTGCCAGCCGGTGCGGCCAAATGTGCGCGATGGGATGCTCATGTCGATCAGCCTTATTCGTGGTCACGAGGGTGCAGAGGATACTCAAAGCGAGTGTGCGCTGCGCGTGTGTTCGGAGGCCCGGACGTAAGACAAAGGGTGAAAATATGGGTGAGTAAGTGAGGACGCGTGCTGCTCGCGTGAGCGCTTCGCGTTCGGAAAAGAATCCGGAAGTCGGAAGGCTGATTTCACACGGAGGACACGGAGAACACGGAGCTTTAATGCTTTCGCACCCGCGAAGGCGGGTGGCTATCTCGTGTCGAATTTACTGCGATTTGCACGGAGCAGAAGTTAGGAGATTGGACAGGATGAAAGGATTGACAGGATGGTCGGAGATGAGCGATCTGTTCTTGCTTTCATGCATCCTCGTCACCTTGTTGATCCGTGTGGAGTGTCGGTTGTGAGCTGCGCGTGTGTTCTGGCCTGCGCGCAGCGCTTGCCTGCCAGTGGCTACCTTGTCGAGGGCTCGCCTGCCGGTGAGTCGTGCGCGACGACCGGCTACCGTCTTGGATCTTTGTTCTGGCCTGCGCGCAGCGATCAGTCGTCTCACGTTGCGGCGATTCCGCCCATGTCGATTCCGGCCAGTCCCATTCGTCATACTCATGCGGCACCGACTGCCGCTCATATATATGTGGAGTTAATCGATGAAGAAATTCCTAGCCATTTACCTGGGCACGCCGGAGGCCCTCGGGGAGTGGAACAAGCTGAGCGATGCACAGCGTCAGGAGTGTGAGCAACAGGGCATCAAAGCCTGGGGCGACTGGATGGCGAAGCATGCAAAGGCGGTCGTCGACACCGGCGGGCCGTTGGGAAAGACGAAGCACGTCTCCAAAGGCGGCATCAAAGACGTACGCAACGCAATGGCCGCATATGTGGTCGTTCAAGCTGAATCCCACGAGGCGGCGGCACGCTTGTTCGAGAATCACCCGCACTTCACGATCTTTCCGGGTGAGGCTGTGGAGATCATGGAGTGCCTGCCCATCCCGGGACAATGAACGTGCCGCGCTGATCGGACCGAGCGCTTCGGCAAATCGCCGCGGCGCTTCGATCCGGCGCTTTGTGCCGGGTTTCCCTGAACTCGATTGTCAGTTCGTTCGCGCTGAGCGATGCTTGGCGCACTTCACCGTTGAGGTCATGAGAACCGCAACGGCATCAACAACGATCTGCAAAGAAGCATGGGAGCGATCAGCGAATGCGTTTCTTCCCGCCGGCACGGCAGCTTGCCTCTGCGATATGCATCCTCGCGAGCCTCCTGTCATATGAGGCTCTGGGCGCGAACATCGGCGGGTCGATTCGGTTCAGCGACGAGAGATTCTCCGTCAGCATCGATTCGATCGGACAAGCTTTACGGCTCAGTTCCCGCGGCTGCAACAACTTCGATTTGATCCTGCATCCCGCCGACCGCGCAGCCGGGATGGCGCTCCGAGATAGCAACGGCCGAAGCCTAGGCACGATCGGCAACGAGCGCACGATCGAGACACGAACCTGCGGCGCCGAGCGGTACAGCACTGAGATTTTATTTGGTGCGCCAACACGAACGACGTGGACACCGCAGGCAGAAGAACTCGTCGGTGCGACGAAGGTGAAGTACTCCGCGCGCCTAACACCGGTGCAGATGCGGTTCGACCCACCGATCGAGATCAGCGTGTACGAGAAGAACTCGCGTTCGCGGCCCATCAGGATCGCCAACGTCGCAACAGCAGAGTTCCAGTCGTCGTTGCCGGTCGACTACAGCGCGAACGCGCTGCATTTCTCCACGCGTGCCGGAACGATCCAACGCACCGGCGGCTTCACCGCCGACGATGAGTTCTTCCTAGAATCCGAATCTCAACTATTCGCGCGGCCTGAGAACGGCCAAGGCGAGCAAATCACGTTCGAAGCACCGAGCGACACGCAACCCACCTCTTTGAGCCTGTACTACGCGATGGGCGGGCCGCACATCCTCGCGTTCACCGCCGATGAGCGACAGCGCGAGCCGACACCGGTCAAAAGCCTACGCGTCGATGACGAGCAACTGCTCATGCCTCGTTTTGCGATCACACGATCGGAGCCATTGATCGTCAAGCGCGGATTCTTCCGTTTCGCATCCGGCGAACAGATGGGATCTGGCACGGTTCAAATCGCACTTGGCTCCGCAGGCTCGGTCGTGAATCGCGCACGCGTAACGAGTTCAGAACCGACGTCGTTGCAAGTTGCATCTTCTGCGGCTGGACCGTTCTCGCCTTCGTTAGATCTCACGAAGATCTCCGGCGGATCGCCTGTCGACATCGCGCTGCAGGTTCGCATTCCGGCAAACGCCGATGTGGGCGCGCACAACTTCGATCTGACGGTGACCAGCGAAGGCGGTTTGAAACGCACGGTCTCGATCACCGTGAATGTTTCCGATCCGTATGCCGTCGCTAGGACGACGCTGCTCACAGTGATGGTCTTGAGCCTCATTGCCGCCGTGGCTTGGACGCTCATCAAGCGCCGCCGCATTACAACCCAAGCAGCCGATGCGCGCTCCGTGTTTTTCCAAAAGCACTACGGTGACTATTCGGAGGTTCGCGAACGGATCGAAACCGCACTCGCCAGCGACTCAGGTTGGCTGAAGGCGGACGAAATCTTCAGGGACTTCGAACAGCGCGGACTGCATACCGTCTTCACCCCTCAGCGATGGAATGGCATCCGCGATCTCGAGCGACAGCAAAAAGGACGCGAGGCGCTTGAAGCGCTAGATCGCGCGTTAGGGCAATTGGAAGGGTGACAGTACAGCGGATCGCTTCGCGATCGGGAAGGACTCCGTCGGGTCAGAGCGAGATTTCTCCTCTCGTCGTCCCCCGCGTAGGCGGGGACCCATCCGAATCAAGATAGCCTCCCGTCGACACGGGAGCGACGAACTCATCAGATGCACCATCCTGTCAATCCTGTTCATCCTGTCCAAAATTCTCTTCCGAATGACCGTCCCTGCTCACTTACACATCACATCTGACACGAGCAGCGCACAGATTCTTCAGAACTCCGCGCCCTGAGTGGATATTTTCGAGTGACTACTGACTACTGACTACTGACTACTGACCGGTGACTAGTCAGATGAGCTGTTGGCCACCTCTTACCCAATGTGCCCGTGTCTCGATGGCGTTTCTTAGTCCTATAGCGAAGCACACGCGCGAGCATTGCTCTCAATCACTCACCTATTTCTTTGCGCGCTTTGTGTGACGTCCGACCCTCCGTGTACCCGCGGAGATCCTTACATCCTAGATGAGCGCAACTTCAGCACCGCCCACACGCTGCTGTACCGATCCGTCCAGCCTTTGAAGTCATCCGGCACTTTGATGTCTACAATCTGAGCATCCGCAAATTCAGCATCGTGCCAAAGCTCCTCATCGGACGTGATCAACACCCAGTAGCTCGCATCCGAAAGCGGGGTGGCACCGTCTGCCACGAGCTTCGCGGTGCGTTGGATTTTGTGCGCGGCACGCTCGCACACCCATTCGAGATTCAAGTACTTGTTTGACACATGAATGGCGAGTACGCCGTCCGGCTTTAGATGCCTGGCATAGAGCGCAAACGCCTCATTTGTGAGGAGATGAGTGGGCACCGCATCGCTCGAGAAAGCATCGACTGCGAGCACATCGAATTCCATCGGCGCTTGCGATTCGAGGGTCAGGCGTGCATCGCCCAAGAAGATCTTTACATCGGCTGATCGATCTTGTGCTGCTTGCAGGAACGTGAAGTCGTGTTGCGCGATGTCGAGGACGTCCGGATTGATTTCATAGATCGAGTACCGATCACGTGACCGTGCATAACTCGCCAACGTGCCGACCCCGAGCCCGATGACCCCGACTCGCATTGGGCCTGCCTTTTGCTTGGCCAGTAGCGCGCGTCCGACGCCGGAGCTCTGCGAGTAGTACGACGTGGGCAGCAATCGCAGCGTGGGCTCGACGAACTGATAGCCGTGCCGAATCGTGCCATTGACCAGCGTGCGACGCGGACGGGCAGCTTCGACATACTCACGCACTTGTAGAACGCCATAGAAGTCGCGCTTCAAATTTAGGCTATACGCGCGCGATTGTTCTTCAGCGCGGAAGAGATATCCCGCAAGCGCCAGCACGCCTGTGATCATCGCAATTCGCAGCGGCCACAACACCAACGTAGCGCCTCTGCGCCGCCACTGCGCGTACACCATCAATTCGGCGGTAACGAAGATCAGGATCGGCAACTCCAGATACGAATCGAACAACATGGGCGCCAACAGCGTGACAAATGCGCCGCCCAGTGCGCCGCCGAACGCGATCAGCAGGTAAAAGCGAGTCAGATACTCCGGTGCAGGCGCACGCAGCGCGATTTCGCCGTGGCATCCCATACACACCACGAAAAGGGAACCCAAGTACATCGGAATGACAGTGGCGATGTCCTGCTGCGTTTCGCTATTCGCGTACAGCCACGCTAGGCAACCCAGTGCCACGACCATCATCATGAAGAACGGGGTGCGCCGGTACAGCGGCTTGGCGCGAAAGTTCACGATGAACGTGAGCAGATAGATCGCCAAAGGCACAACCCAGAGCAACGGGATCGGTGCGATGTTCGTGGTGAGCTGTACGGTGGTCGCGGCCAGCAATGCGGAAGCGCATGCCGCAAACAAGATCCACAGCAGCATCTGCAAGGCCGCGGGTTTGGAATGCGCGATCGATTCAATCGGTGCGGCGGTGTCGAATGCGCGGCTTCGCCATCCCGTCCAAATGCAAAGTAGCGCGAATCCGACGAATGCGATGCTCCATACGATTGCGAGCGTGTGAGTATCGAACGTTGGCTCGAACAGCAGCGGAAAGCTCAGCAACGCGGCAAGCGAGCCGAAATTCGAGAGCGCAAACAGCCATAGCGGAATGGGACTCGCGTAACGGCGCACATACCAAGTCTGAATCAACGGGCTGGATGCGCTGAGCAAGAGAGAGGGCAAGCCCGCCGTGCTGGTCAGCACCAATAAGATCTGTAACGCAGGATTGTCGAACTGTTGTGTTCGCCAACTTTCTGCCGGAAGAATGGGCATCAGCGCGCAGCTCAACAGCAACAGTCCGCTGTGAATCCACACTTGTCGTCGGGCTGCAAGCTTGCTGAGCCCGTGCGCGTACGCGTATCCGCAGAGCAAGCACACTTGAAAGAAGAGCAGGGTGGCAATCCAGACTGACGACGTGCCGCCGAACCACGGCAGGATCATCTTCGCGATGAGCGGCTGGACCAGGAACAGCAGACATGCGCTCAACGTAACGGTCGTGGCGTAGAGGAACATCGTTTGTTCTTATTACCGGCGCTTCCCTGAGGCCGAGTATGGCGGCATCCCTTCAGCAATTCACCTGGTAGGTTTGTTCTTAACGAGCCAAGGCTTACGGCATTGTCTGAACCTACCTTTCTCGTGAGGACTATGGAGGGAAGCGCTGGCGTCGGATTTCACACGGAGGGCACGGAGAGTGGGACGCAACACAAAACGCGCATGGAAAAGGTGAGTAAGTGAGGGCGCGCGGATGCTTGCGTGAGAGCTTCGCGTTCGGCAACAAGAACTCCACGGGGGGCACGCAGACATCAGGGCGAAGAGACGGAACGGGAAATGACTCCACGGAGGACGCGGAGTTCTAATGTGCGCTGCGCGTGTCACGGGTACGTAAACGTCGCAGCTGGAGTCGCGCCTGTGACTTGAGACTCGTGACCGGATAAGAATCTCACACAGAGCGCACAGAGTTAAAGAAATTCCGTCGCACCCGCGCAGGCGGGTGGCTATCTTGTGTTGATTAGTTTTGCTTTGCGCCGGAGCAGAAGTAAGAGATTCGCCAGGATGAACAGGATTGACAGGATGGTCGAAGCCAAGAGATCTGTTCTCGCTCTCATATTTCCTATTCAAGCTGGATGCGCGCGGTCGTGATGCGTTGCCGGTTCAGGTTGACGGCTCGCAGTCAGATAGCCACCTGCCTGCGCGGGTGCGACGGATTGTGTTGACTCTGTGCCCTGTGAGCTCTGTGTGAGTTTCTTCTCGTCGCGGCTCACAAGTCACGGGCCAGAATTTAGCGGTGATGCTGACCTACACAGCACAGCACACCACACCCGCGCAGCGTACGCATTCGACAACTCATCATCGTCTTTGCGCGCTTTGTGTTGTGTCCGGCCCTCGGTGTTCTCCGTGTGAACCTTCTATCTTCTTAAGAGCAAACCGACTATACACAGCGAAGAAGTTGTTCGCTGTTGAGCTGCGCCCGTTCACGCGCAACGCGCTTTCACCTCATCACCTCATCACTTCGCCGCAGCTAGAACTTCCTTCCGAGGGCCAATCCAAACGCAAACGGATCGATTTGAATGGTTCCGAAGCGTTCGCCATCGAGAGTTGCGCGCGTGTCGATGTCGAACCAGCGGGCGTCTGCATTGATAAACCAATCATGACCTAAGTCGAGATCGAGACCGACCAGGGCAGTGAGGCCGGTGGACTCATGGAGATCCAACTTCTGACCCCCGAACGGTCCCATGGTTTTTTCTTTCGCAAATGCGGCTAGGGCGATTCCAACGCCCGCGTACGCACGAGCGCGCTGGGTCGTGTCGAGAACGTGATATTGAACACTGATCGTTGTCGGCAGTTCGCGTGCTTCCGCCACCTTCGTTCCATCTCGGAGGCGCATCTCATGGGTCATCGGTGTGGCGCCGAACATTTCGATGCCCCAATGCTTATCGAATAAATACGTCGCACCGAATGTGGCTGCGGCTGTGTCGTCGAGATGGATGACAGTATGGCTATTTTCTTTGGGCTGAAATGGATGAATGCCCATTCGAAAAATCCATTGCGGCACTTCCGCGACTTGCGCGGTCGCTGAGGCAGCGAGAAGCGAGGCGACAACGGCGGCCGAAAGAGTGCGCAGTTTCATTCGATTTATGCTCCGTTGCCGTTCGCGAATTGCTAAGGAGTGATGGCGACTTTCAGCACGCCGTCGCGCTGGTTCGCGAACAGTTCATAGGCGGACTCGATCTGATCCAGCTTGAACCGATGGGTGACGAGCGGTTTGAGATCGGCACGTCGAGATGCGATGACATCCATCAACCGCCGCATGCGCTCTTTGCCTCCGGGGCACAGCGTGGTGATGATCTTGTGATCGCCCAGTCCCGCAGCGAACGCACCGAGCGGAATCGTCAAATCTTTCGAATACACGCCCAAGCTCGACAATGTGCCGCCCGGTCGAATCACTCGCAGTGCCGCTTCGAACGTAGGCTGCGTGCCCAGTGCTTCGATAGCCACGTCGACTCCGCGTCCGTTCGTGAGTTTCATGATTTCATCGACGACATCTACTTTGCGGAAGTCGACGATGTGATCCGCACCGAGCCGTTGCGCGATGGCGGCGCGAGCCGGCACCGTTTCCACGCCGATAATCTTGGTGGCACCCATGAGCTTTGCGCCGACGGTTGCGCACAAGCCGATCGGACCTTGTGCAAAGACGGCTACGACATCGCCGATCTGTACGCGGCCGCTCTGCGCGCCGCTGAATCCAGTGGACATGATGTCGGGGCACATCAGTACTTCTTCGTCCGTCAATTCATCGGGTACCGGTGCCAGATTGGCCATCGCATCGGGCACGCGCACGTACTCGGCTTGGCAGCCGTCGATGGTGTTGCCGAACTTCCATCCGCCGATCGCCTTCCAGCCATGTGCGGTGCCGGCGCCATCTTGCGCGCCACATCCCGCCAGACACGCGTTGCTGTATCCACTCGGGGTGATCGCGCCCGCGATGACGCGTTGACCTTCACGGTAGCCTTCCACCGCCGATCCAAGTTTCTCGATCACCCCAACCGGTTCGTGTCCCACGATGAGACCGGGCTTGACCGGATACTCGCCCTTCATGATGTGCACGTCGGTGCCGCAAATAGTGGTGGTCGTGATGCGAATCAGCGCATCAAGCGGTCCGATGTCCGGAATGGGGCGCTCGTCCAACGCGATCCGACCCGGCTTCACGAACACTGCCGCTCTCATCATCTTGGCCATCGAGATGTTCTCCTCAATTGATGCATAAGTATCGTCCGATGATCCGCATCGTAAAAACCGGAGATCCGCTTACCGTCTCCAGGATTTCACTGAACGCTGGAGCACTGCCGGAACGTAGAATGCGACTGCGTGCAAACGAATCGCGAACCGACTGCCGAGGACAAAGTTTCAGCACTGCTGAGAGCGGAGGCCTATCCAGACAAGCCAGCGGCAGTGGAAGCGATCCAAACGCATTTCGCGTGGATCTTCCTGACCGAAGAGCACGCATACAAAATGAAGAAGGCGATGCGGGCGCCGGGATTCGATCTCACGGACCTGGGAGCGAGGCATCAGACATGCCTTGCGGAGTTGAGATTGAATCGTCGCCTGGCGCCCGAGGTCTATCTTGAAGTCGTGCCGCTCACGCTGGATGAAAACGGCGCGTTAAAAATTCACGGTCGTGGCCGTGCAGTCGAGTGGTTGGTGAAGATGCGCCGGCTATCGCGCGATCTCTTTCTCGATGTTGCGATCGAGAAAGGAACGGTAACCAAAGCGGCGGTGCAGGGTGTCGCTGCGATGCTCGCGGACTTCTATGTCTCGCAGCCGAATGCGAAACTCGATCCAGATGCTTATCGCGCTCGTGTTGCCGCTCAAGTCGAGCAAAACGTGCTTGCGCTCGCTTCGCCCGCGCTGCACCTCGCGCAGCGATCCGTGACGGAGTTGGGGCGCTTGCAACGATGTGCATTGGATCTGCTTTCCGGTGAGATCAAAGATCGCGCGCGTCCTGCACATGTCATCGAGGCTCACGGCGATCTGCGTCCAGAGCACATCTACTTGGGGACGCCGCATTGCGTAATCGACTGCCTGGAGTTTTCCTACGACCTACGACTCTTCGACCCGTTTGAAGAGATAGCCTATCTCGCCGTCGAATGCGGACAGGCCGGCCACGAGTGGATCGCGGATCGTGTAGCCGACGCGTACCGCACTCGCAGCGGCGATTCGATTTCCTCCAGACTGATGAATTTCTACAAGAGCAACCGCGCGGCGACCCGTGCAAAGATCATCGGTTGGCACTTGCTCGATGACGAACTGCGTTCTCTGCAGCCGTGGTCTCAAATCGCACAGAAGTACTTGGATCTTGCTTTGTTGCATGCGAGTGAGGCGGAAACGTGAACGGCGATTTGAGATTGAAAGACGGACGACTTTGTCGTCAGTAAGGCCTTCGGCAGGAGGGACGCGTTGCGTCAGGATAAAAAATGGGAAGGACGGACGCTTCGCGTCGAGAAGGACGGACGTCGGGACAGAAAAGAATAAGAGGCGAGCCCTTCGGGCAAGGTAGCCGTTGGCAGGCGAGCCCTGCGGGCAGGGAAGCCTAGCGGCAGGCCAGAGTGAAGACTGAAGAGGGTAGCCATTGGTCCGCACGGGACTTCCCGCAGAGTCGCACACGATCTGCTGGGTCGCAGGCGAGCGCTGCGCGCAGGCCAGAACAGACTTGTCCTTCCGGTCTCCGTGGTCTCCGCGCTCTCCGTGGAGATCTTTTCCGAACCGAAGCCGAACACAAGATTGCCACCCGCCTGCGCTGGTGCGACGGATTGTTTGGACTCTGTGCGCTCTGTGGAAATTCTTGGGTGACTACTGACTGGTGACCTGAAAGAGGGGGATTCTCATATCCCAATGTTCCCCGTGGAGGTTCTTCCGTCGGACGCAACGCAAAGCCCGCATAGACAGACGGAGTAGTGCAAAAGGAAGAACTCTTGGACAGGATGAACAGGATTAACAGGATGGTACGAGGTGCACAATCACCACCAGCACAAGCCCGACAGGTCTGCTTCTGTCCTGCCGTGAGGCCCTCCTGATCCGAAAGGATCCTTCCTGCCGAAGGCCTTCCTGACGACGCAGTCGTCCGTCGTTACACTGACGTACCGGATACTTCACGCGCAGCGCACACGTTCATTCGATCTCCGTGCCTCTCCGTGTGAAATCCGATTCCCGTTTCTGACCACAAACCTCCCCGCCTTTTCCACCGAACTCCGCCGCTGGCCTTCGCAGATCGTGGCTATCCCCTAGCGCTACTCGGGATATGCGATTCGTGTTAGCGCATCGCGTGCGCGATGCTTCGCTTCACCGCAGCAGCTCTAATCTCCAGCAGTAGGCCATCATGGATAGCGTGAATCCAAGCGTCACGTCGGCATCCGCATTGCTGACGGATTTCTACCAGCTCACCATGCTCGATGCGTATTACAAGCTCGGCATGGAAGATACCGCGGTCTTCGAATTCTTCGTGCGCCGCTTGCCGCGCGAGAGGAATTTCCTGGTGTGCGCCGGTGTCGATTCCGTGTTGGATTACCTCACTAATCTGCGTTTTTCATCTGACGATCTCACCTGGCTCGAGTCCACCGAGCGCTTCGATCGAACGTTCTTGGATCGCCTCGCCAAGTGGCGCTTCACCGGCGATGTGTATGCCATGCGCGAAGGGAATGTGTTCTTCGAGAGCGAGCCCGTGCTGCGTGTTACCGCGCCGTTGCCCGAGGCGCAGTTCATCGAAAGCCGGCTCATCAACTTGCTTCACTATCAGATCGTCGTTGCATCGAAAGCGGCACGATGTCGTCTCGCTGCCGGCGAAGCCAAGCTCATCGATTTTGGAATGCGGCGTGCGCATGGTGCAGAAGCCGCTCTTTTGGCGAGCCGAGCGTGTTACATCGCAGGATTCGAGTCGACCGCCACGGTCGAAGCCGCGCGTCGCTACGGCATTCCCGTGTCGGGGACCGTGGCGCACTCATTCATTCAAGCGCATATCAATGAAGTGGACGCATTCCGCAACATCGCCAAGTGCGCACCGAAGAATTTGACGCTACTCATCGATACCTACAACACCGCGACCGCTGCCCGCCGCGTAGTGGCGCTCGCGCGCGAATTGCGGGAGCAGGGTGTGGAGGTTAGTGCGGTCCGCATCGATAGCGGCGATCTCTTGGAAGAGTCGAAGCGTGTCCGCTCGATCTTGGATGCTAATGGCGGCAAAGGCATTCGCATTTTGGCGAGCAGCGGCTTAGATGAACATGAGATTGCGCGGTTGCAGGCAGCGGGTGCGCCGATCGATGTGTATTGCGTCGGTACGCACGTTGCTGTCTCGCGCGATGTGCCCGCATTGGATTGCGCGTACAAACTGCAGCAGTACGCGGGCCGTGCAACGCGCAAGCTTTCGATCGACAAGGAAACCTGGCCGGGACCGCGCGAAGTGTTCAGGCAGTACGATCCGCACGGCCTCATTGCGACCGACGTGTTGGGATGCCTAGACGAAAACATCGAGGGCACACCGCAACTACGTCGCGTGATGAGTGCAGGCAAACGTACCTGTTCGCCGCTGCCGCTCGCAGAGATTCGCGATCATTGCAAAGAACAACTCGCGCAATTGCCCGTGCCGCTTCGCAGCCTGGGGCCGGTGCGTCGCTCTCCCGTGAAGGTGTCCGCTAAGCAGCATGCACTCGCCGACGAAGTGGCGCGATCTCCTCATTGACCCCTATGCGCGTGCAGCTCAACAAGATTTCGATTTGGAACGTCCTGCTGCTACTCGTGCTGATTTGGACCGTTCTCGAATGGCGTGCCGAGAAGCCGTGGGTGCCCATCGCCTACAGCGAATTCAAAGCACTCGTCCGAGCCGGAGATGTGAAGAGCGTTGCGATCAGTCCACAGGTCGTCCAGGGAACGTTCAAGGCCGATCCAGGCAAATCTTTGCTGTCTGCGGAAACGCAGAAGCACATTCGCACCTCCGACGTCGACATTCCGTTCGAAGCTGCACGCATCGAAGATCCCGATCTGATCTCGGAGCTTGATGCGGCCGGTGTGAAGTACTGGGGTGAGACGGGCACGAATTGGTTGGGAATCCTCTTGTCGTGGATTGCCCCCGCCTTGGCCTTCGGCGTGATTTGGATGCTCCTAATGGGACGCTTCAGCGCAAAAGGAGCGGGCGATCTCATGAGCATCGGCAAGAGCAAGGCGCGCGTGTACGTGCAGAAGAACCTCGATGTGCATTTCTCCGACGTCGAAGGGATCGATGAAGCTAAGGCGGAGCTGGTACAAGTCGTGGAATTTCTGAAGTCGCCGGAGCGCTACACGCGTCTGGGCGGACACATACCGAAAGGGGTGCTCATCGTGGGCGCGCCGGGTACAGGCAAGACGCTGTTGGCGAAAGCCGTGGCGGGCGAGGCCGCGGTGCCGTTCTTGTCCATCAGCGGCTCCGAATTCGTTGAGATGTTCGTCGGTGTTGGCGCGGCGCGCGTGCGCGATCTATTCGAGCAGGCCGCTGCATTGGCGCCCTGCATTATCTTCATCGACGAACTCGACGCGTTGGGGCGTGCACGTGGCGTAAGCGGCATCGGTGCGCACGAAGAACGCGAGCAAACGTTGAATCAGTTGTTGGTGGAGATGGACGGCTTCGACACGAATCGCGGCGTGATCATCATGGCGGCGACCAATCGCCCTGAGATCCTCGATCCCGCGCTGTTGCGTCCAGGGCGCTTCGATCGGCAGGTCGCAATCGATCGGCCAGACATTCACGGGCGCGAACGAATCTTGCGTCTGCACGCGAAACGGCTCGTCTTAGGCTCCGATGTCGATCTAACTGCGGTCGCAGGCAAGACGCCGGGGTTCGCGGGCGCCGATCTCGCCAATGTCGTCAACGAGGCTGCGTTGCATGCGGCGCAGAGCGACAAGGCGGCCGTCACGATGAGCGACTTCGATGCGGCGATCGAGCGCGCCATCGCGGGATTAGAAAAGAAAACTCGCATCATGAATGAAAGCGAGAAAAAGACAGTCGCGGTCCACGAGGCGGGTCATGCGCTCATTGCGGAATTGCGAACCACGACGGATAAAGTGTCGAAGGTGTCGATCATTCCGCGAGGCTTTGGAGCCCTTGGATTTACCCAGCAGTTGCCGACTGAAGATCGATACGTCATGAAGCACGCGGAGCTGCTCGACCGGTTGGACGTGTTGCTCGGCGGGCGCGGAGCCGAGCGAGTGATCTTCGGCGAACTGTCGACCGGCGCGAGCGACGATCTGCAACGCGCGACGGATCTCGCGCATCACATGATCGCGCAATACGGAATGAGCGGCTCGCTGGGTGCGGCGGTGTTCGAAGTGCGATCCGGAACGTCATATTTGGGCGACGCAAGGGCCTTCACGCGGCGCGAATACAGCGAGCAGACGGCTCGTCACATCGACGAAGAGATTCGCCAGTTACTGTACGACGCCGAGACGCGCGTGCACCAAACGCTTCTTGCGCATCGACGCGAGCTGGATGCGGTAGCAGAACAGTTGCTGACCAAGGAGACGCTGGATCGCACTCTGTTCCTCGAGATCTTGCGCAAGGCCCGCGAGCCCGCTCGCGAACCGCAGACTGCCGAGGCCCATGGCGCGCTGCCCGTCGCGGTTGCGAGTACGTAAAGGGTAGAGGCATTCCACTGCTGCGACTGCACGCGGCGGAGCGCAGCATCGACAGCAGTGCTAGGAGATTCGGCCATGTATAAGAATATTTTGGTTCCCGTCGATGGCAGCGAGCCTTCGATGCGAGGATTAGCCGAGGCAGTCAAGTTGGCGAAAAGTGAGAAGGCCAAGCTACACCTACTGCATGTGGTGAATGAATTGGTGTTTCTCGACGGCGATATTCCCGAACTTTACGATGTCGTCACTCAATCGCTGCGCGAGGGCGGCAAGGCCGTTCTCGAACGTGCCGCCACATTCGCCCGCCGCAACGATTTAGAACCCCAAACCCACCTGGTCGAGCGGTTCGGCGGGCGCGCTTCGGACACGATTGTCGAGCAATGCCAAGCAGTCGCTGCCGACTTGATCGTCATGGGCACGCATGGCCGCCGCGGTGTGAGCCGCTTGACGATGGGAAGCGACGCGGAGTTGGTGGTGAGAACGTCGCCCGTTCCCGTGCTGCTCGTCAGGCTTCCAGAGTCGGCGAACTCGTAGCTCCCCATCGTGTGCTCTGCCTGGCAGGCGGTCGTTTCGGTCCGATGATCTCGCAATGGATGCATATTGGTCCGCGTCGGCGACCCAACTGCTCGAACGGCTTCGCTCGTCCGAGCAAGGTTTAACTGCAGCAGAGGCCGCATCGCGCTTGCAGTCGTGCGGCAAGAACGAAATCGCGCGCGAGGTTTCCCATTCGCGATTGCGCGTGTTGGCGCGGCAACTTGCCAATCCTCTACTGTTCCTCCTCATTATTGCGGCGCTCATCTCGTCTTTCGCGGGCGAGTGGACCGACGCCGCCATCGTCATTTCGATCGTCGTCGCGAGTGCATGGATCGGATATCGACGCGAGTACACCGCTCATGAAGCGGCAGCGGCACTGCGCGATCGCATCCGGGCCCGAACGCGTGTTCTTCGCGATGGTAAGGAGCAAGCGGTACTCATCGAAGAGGTTGTCCCGGGCGACATCGTCTTGCTAGCGGCGGGCAGCTTGGTGCCCGCTGACGGCGTCATTTTGGATTCGAACGATGCGTACGTGAGCGAAGCCGCATTAACCGGCGAGAGTTATCCAGTCGCGAAGGTCGCGGGCCCGCTGCCGGCGGAGACGCCCTTGGCCAAGCGCACCAACTGCGTTCATCTCGGCACCAACGTGCGCAGCGGCTCGCTTCGCATCGTTATCGTCAAGACGGGATTGGCGACTCAGTTCGGTTCGATTGCTCGCAGGCTCGAGAAGCGTCAGCCGAAAACAGAATTCGATCGCGGCATGCAGCGCTTCGGTTACTTGCTCACGAGCGCCATGCTCGTCATCGTCTTCCTAGTGTTTGTGGCGCATACCCTGGCGGGCCGAGAGCCGGTCGAAACTTTGTTGTTTTCGATCGCGCTGGCAGTGGGTTTAAGCCCCGAATTGTTGCCTGCGATTTTGAGCTTCAACTTGGCGCGAGGCGCGGAAATGTTGGCGCAGCGCGGCGTGCTCGTGCGACGCCTGAATGCAATTGAAAATCTAGGCAGCATGGATGTGCTGTGTACGGATAAGACCGGCACGCTCACGGAGGGCGTGATTCAACTCGAAGGCGCCTACAATTGGAACGCAGAGAAATCCGCCGAAGTGATCACGCTGGGCGCGCTCAATGCTACGTTCGAGTCGGGTTTAGCGAGTCCGTTGGATGACGCAATCGTGGCCCACAACAAGCCGGATGTTGTCGGCATCCAGAAGCTCGCTGAAATCCCTTTCGACTTTATCCGCAAACGCGTGAGCGTGATCGTCGAAGATGCCAAGGGAGTTCGGTTGATCGCGAAAGGGGCGTTTCGGCAGATGGTGCAGGCGTGCTCGACGCTTGCAGATGGATCACTGCTCGACGAAACCGCTCGTGAAAAACTGGACGAGCGATACACGGCCTGGGCGTTACAAGGAGTCCGCGTACTTGCCGTCGCGTATCGCACGCTGAATCGCAAGACCTCGTATACACGAGATGACGAAGCGGATCTCATTTTCGCGGGATTCCTCACGTTTTTGGATCGACCCAAAGCGGGGGCTGCGGAAGCAATCGCTGAACTCAAAGACCTCGGCATCACGGTGAAATTGATCAGCGGCGATAGTGCGGAGGTGTCGAAACATGTTGCGAGCATCGTGGGCCTGTCGAGCAAGCGTGTACTGACGGGCGCCGAACTCGATGAGTTGCATGACGAAGCACTGTGGCGAGATGCAGAGAGAACCGATCTCTTCGTCGAGGTCGATCCGAATCAAAAGGAGCGGATCATTCTCGCGCTCAAGAAGATGGGCCATGTAGTCGGGTTTCTGGGCGATGGCGTCAACGACGCTCCGGCGATGCATGCAGCAGACACGAGCCTCTCCGTGGAACAGGCTGTCGATGTCGCGCGCGAGGCGGCGGATTTCGTGTTGCTCGAGCGCGGTTTGGATGTAATCCGGCGCGGCGTGGAAGAGGGGCGTCGCACGTTCATGAACACGCTTAAATATGTGTTGACGACTACGAGCGCCAATCTCGGCAACATGATTAGCATGGCCGCGGCTTCGCTCATGCTCCCTTTTCTGCCGCTGCTGGCAGGACAGATTCTCTTGAACAACTTTCTGTCGGATATCCCGGCAGTGGGTCTGGCCGGCGACTCGGTCGATCGCGAGCTCGTGATCAAGCCACGACGCTGGGATATCAAATTCATCGCCCGTTACATGGTGGAGTTCGGGCTCTTGAGTTCGGTGTTCGACTTCATGACGTTTGGCGTGCTGCTCTACGCCTTCCATGCGTCCCCGGATCTATTTCGCACCGGCTGGTTCGTGGAGTCGCTCCTGACAGAGCTGGTAATCGCAATTGTGGTGCGTACTCGCCGTCCGTTCTTCTTGAGCCGTCCTGGTCGGCTGCTTCTGTCGACGACAATGTTGCTGATCGCAGTAACGTTGGCCATTCCCTATCTGCCACTCAGTCATCTGTTCGGATTCATTCCATTGCCCGCCACGCTGACAGGCATGCTGATCCTAATCACGATGGCCTATGTTCTCGGTGCAGAGATTCTCAAGCGCTGGTTCTACAGAAGGGACTTCGCGTTGGAGATAGTGAGGGAGTGAGGGAGTGAGGGAGTGAGGGAGTGAGGAGTGAGGAGTGAGGAGTGAGGAGTGAAGGGTGCAGGTCACCGCGTAGCCTGCCTCCGCTGCCATCACTGAGCGAATCAACGACGGATCGCTTCGCGATCAAGTAGGACTGTCGTCAGGCGGGACGCTACGCGTCAGGACAGAAGCGAAGGACGGATGCTACGCGTCGGGAAGGACCGTCGTCGGGACAGAGCGGAGCAATGACGGACGACTTCGTCGTCAGGAAGGCCTTCGGCAGGAAGGACGCTGATGCGTCAGGAAGGACTAGCGTCAGGACAGAACCAACTGCCATATCGCCGTCTTCATTTCCGTGTTCTCCGTGTGAAATCTTTCTCCGAAGAGCGCAAGCCGACTGCGTCGGCAAGCAAGCCTCACGGCAAGCGAGCCGCAGGCAGGCAAGCGCTGCGCGCAGGCCAGAGCGAAAGGTTGGCTAAGAGAACAGCGCACAGAGTCTTAGAGCCGTTGCACCCGCGTCCGCATGGGATTTCCTTCGGTCATAGGCGGGTGGCCATCGTGTTCTTAGCTTCGCTCGTTCCCAGAAGGAATTTCCACGCAGGGCACGGGGAGCACAGAGACGGACGAAACACAAAGCGCACAAGAAGGAACACAAAGGGCACAAAGAGAACTGAATGAAAATGGTGTCCTCCGCTTTGTGATCTTTGGTTTTCTATGTGTTACTTGTGTTGCGCCTTATCTCGAGCCGGACGCCACACAAAGCGCACAAAGACATCGGAGATTGGACAGGATGAAAAGGATTAACAGGATGGTCAGAGCAAGGAGGCGTGTTCCTGCGTTCAGACATCCTGTTCATCTTGTCGGGATTGACAGCATGGTCGAGCTGAGAGGCACAGCTCCGCCGTTCACGCTCGAAGCCTTTTCACCCCATCACCTCATCACGTCATCACCCGCAGGGGGCGATGCGCCTAATTCTTCGTTCGCGCTTCGATTCTCGCCCAAGCATTCTTTACCGATTCGGGATCGCCTGTGTCCAGCTCCACGGCGTGTTGCAGCTCGATTGGGTTGAGCGGCTGCATACTGTGCAGTTGGGCCTCGAGTACGCGTGCGTCCGCATCCGACGGATCCAGCGCTTCGAGGTTGCGGGCGGCGATCCGTTTGTGAAGTGTGGCCTCATCGGCGTGACACACAACGATCGTAAACGATGCGCCGGTTGCATCGGCGAGCGCACGGAATAGCTCGCGATCGGCGCGGTCGAGAAAAGTGGCGTCGGCAATCATGTTGAACCCGCCGATCAAGCCGATTTCCGCGCAATCCAACAACCGGCTGTAAGTGCGATGAGTCGCAAGCCGCGAATAGAGCTCGGCAACGTGGGTGCCGTCGCTCGTGCGTGGCAGATTGATCCGTTTTCTCTCAATGTCGGAACGAATTCGGATGGCGCGCAATCGGCCGATCAGATGCTCGCTGAACCACGATTTCCCCGATCCCGAAACCCCGTGCATGATCACTAATGCGGCGCGGCGCGGACGGGTCCATTCAATGGCGACGTCCAAGCGCCTCTGCAAACGGTGGAGGTATTCGGCGCGATTCGCTCGCACCGTCTTTGCGCCCAGCGCATCCACTTTGGCACGTACGAGTGCCCGATAGACCGCGTAGAAAGGGAGAACACGCAGGCCCTCGTAGTCACCCGTAATCTCCAGATAGCGCGATAGAAACACACAGGCGAGATCGGGTCGACCTCGGCTCTGGAGGTCCATGACCAGGAAAGCGACGTCGCTCATCACATCGGTCGTGCGCAATGCCGCATCGAATTCGACGCAATCGAATGGGATCAAGCGACCGTCGATGCGGACGATGTTCCCGGCGTGCAAATCCCCATGGCATTCGCGCACGAAGCCGGACGCCGAGCGGCGACGGAATTCATCCGCGAGTTCCGCCATCTCCGCGTGCGTCCAGTGGCGCAGGCGTTTCACGCTCTCCAACGATTCGCTTCTCTCGACGCTTGCAGCAAGCTGATTGAGGTTCTCGAATATCGCACTCTGAAGTTGCTCAGGTTCGTCAGCCCGCATACGCACGGCAGACGCATGAAGGTGAAACTGCGCGATGGCATTGGCGAGCTCATGCATGTCTCGCGAGCTGACGGCATCGCGCCGCAATAGTGAGATGAGCTCGTCCTCTTCGCGAAACTGCTGCATACGCACTGCGTATTCGATCGCATGACCTGTGCCGCCCATCTTGAGGCGATCGCCGTCTTGCGTAATAGGCGCAACTTCCAAATACAAACTCGGTGCCAATCGACGATTCAATCGCAACTCTTCCTCGCAAAGTTCGCGCCGACGCTCGAGCTGAGAGGCATCGAGAAACTCAAACTGAACCGGCTTCTTGATTTTGTACGCGTAGTGGCCCGTCAAAACGATCCAAGAAATGTGCGTCTCTTTAACGTCGATCGCATCGACTGGGTGCGAATACGCTGATGCCTCCAACAAACCTCGCAAGTGCTCAGGAAGCGACGGCTCGCCGTCGCTTGAACGCGCTGTAGGCCGGGCCACGCGTGCATCGGACGTATGGGATGAATGCAAATTCATAGCAAGCTCATGCGGTCGTTTTGAGGGCGCACTTGTTCAGCAGATATCGCAAAGTGTCGCGCTGGAGGGCATCGCTCAAAATTCGGACATGCGCGTAATGCGTAGCAGCATTCCACGGTGGGGCATGGGTAGTGACTAGTGACTAGTGACTAGTGACTAGGCAGGAGGACGGACGTCGGGAAGGAGCGGAACAACGACGGACGACTCAGTCGTCAAGTGGGCCTATCGGCAGGAGGGACGCGTTGCGTCAGGAAGGACGAGCGTCAGGTCAGAAAAAGGGGAGGACGGACGCTTCGCGTCGAGAAGGATGCTGTTGCATCGGGAAGGACTTCGTCGGGACTGATAAAGAATAAGAGGCGAGCCCTGCGGGCAAGGTGGCCGTTGGCAGGCGAGCCCTGCGGGCAGGGAAGCCTAGCGGCGGGCCAGAGCAAAGACCCAAGAGGGTAGCCGGTCGTCGCGCACGACTCACCGGCAGGCGAGCCTTCGGCAAGGTAGCCACTGGCAGGCGAGCGCTTCGCGCAGGCTAGAAAACGGATTAGTCCGGGGCGAGGTCGTGAACCTTGGTGCAGTTGGTAAGACCTTAACGAAGCGTCTTCTTGTTCCCTCCCCCTGGACGGGGGACGACTGCATGGATGCAGGAGGTAGGGCAACGCAGGGAGCAGTTGCCGAGGGTTAGGGAGAGGGTGTTAGATTTCGATCGTATTAAATGTACTCACGAGCGTCATCAACGAATTGACGCAGATCGCACCCTCTCCCCAGCCCATCGAGGGCCATCGAGGGGGAGGGAGCTTTAGACGCGTTTCGCTCTGTGTGCTGTTTGCGAAGTTCCAT
>JAEWBG010000104.1 GCA_023391335.1 Pseudomonadota bacterium
GGTACGGGTATGGCGGGAGATTGGGAACGGGGACGGGGAACCCGGAACGGGAAACGGGAAACGTGGGTCGGGGTTCGTGGGTCGTGGGTCGGGGTTCGTGGTTCGGGGATCGGGGATCGGGGTTCGCGGATCAAACTCCCTCCCCCTCGGTGGCGGAGGGTTGGGGAGAGGGTGAATGGTGTTATCCGCTAACTTTACCGAACGAGCTAGCAGCCGTTTCGACAAGCTCAGCGCGAAGGGACAAGACTTAGTCGCGCGCGACAGGTGTCGCGACCTCCAGCTGCCGCAGCAACTCATTCGATACGAAGTAGCGCCCCTTCGACAGCACGGAGTGCACGCTGCGTGCCGCACCAATGTCGCGGGAGGGATCTCGATCGAGAAACACGACGTCCGCGTCGAATCCGGGTGCGATGCGGCCTGTGTGTCTGCCGATTCCAAGAATGTCCGCGGCCTGCGAAGTTGCCATGTGCAGGACTGCCCAGATGGGAATGCCGGCTTGCGCGTGCAGCGCCAATTCGCGCGCGTAGAACCAAGAGCCGCCATGACCGTCTGTCCCGATCATCATTTTCGCGCCGGCCTCGTACAGTCTGCGCGCGAATTGCAGCACTTTGGGCATGATTGCCCGCGCGCGGATAAAGTCGTCGGGAGTCCAACCTGTGCTGCTAAGACGCAATCCTGTGAGTGCCGATTCGAGAGTCTTGGGATCTTCATAGCGGCGAAACTCGGCAGGATACGCGCGGTTGAGATTGTCGGAGTTATAGACAATCTCGTTCACGACAAGCGTCAGATTCAGCGCGATCTTTTTCTCTACGATTAGGTGGATCATCTCTCGTATGCGTGGACCGTCGTAGTCAGCGAGTTCATACCAGCGATACATGAACTTTGAGTCTGCACCGAGTTCCGAAATGTACGTCGCACGCTGTTGTGGCTCGAGCAAATCGGGACTCGTCGCCAACGCATGTTCAAGACCATCGATGCCAAGCTGCGCCGCCCGTGTCCAACTCACCTTGTTTAGATGTGCGATCGCTTTGAGTCCGTGCTGATGTGCGACTCGGATGCCCCTCGCGACTTCTTCTTCGGTGAGCTCCGAGTAGAGCTTGAAATACTTCATTCCCAGTTGGGCCTGATGCGCAGCCTCCGCTTGCCACTCATCTTCGGTGCGCGGATAAACGAAGTAGGGAGGATCGAACGGCGGAGGTTCCACAATCGCCCCTGCACTCAACGCGTCGGGTCCGATCCACTGGCCGTTTGCCACCATCTGTTCGTAGCGAGCATTGGCGGCCGTTTCTCCGCCCGGATTGCGAACTGTAGTGACGCCGTAGGCTAGTGCGATCCGGCCGTAGCGTTGGGAGATTGCATCGTCGCTCTTGAAAGTGATCGAAGGTATGCCGTCGCGAACCTGAACGACTTGCGGTCCCAAGGTGATGTGCGCATGGGCATCGATGAAGCCGGGCAGAGCAAATCGGCCACCCATATTGTGAATGCGTGCTTTAGATTTGGCATTCGGAGTGCCAGTGCCGACTTCGACGATTTTTCGATCCGCGACCAGGATGTATGCGTTGGCTGTGCGGCCTTCTTTTTCTGGATCGAGAAGGACTAGGTTTGTATAAAGATCTAGTGTTGAGTGGCTCGCGTGTGAGTTCACGCTAAGGAGCAACGTAGTCGTGGCGAATGCAAAGAGAAATACAATGCGCGCGATACGAACCATTGGACACTCCAGGCTGTGATGAGTCGTTCAGCACCAGCAGTCAGAATTCGTATGCGATTCCTTACAACTATTTCGTTGTAAGAAACGTCACGCCGGCGGGACTAGTCCCCTAATGGACGCCGAATCAGTCATCGTGCAGTTCGAGCCGGCATTGGCCCGCGTCGTGACATCGTACGAGCGGGATCAATCTCTACAGGATGATCTATTGCAGGAGGTGCTGATCGCCGTGCTCACCTCGCTGGAGCGCCTCGAAGATCCCGGCAAGCTCAAGCAGTTCGTGTTTCGAATCGCACACAATCGTTGCGTGAGTCACGTCGCCAAACGTATGCGCGAGCGCACGAGTGAGTTGCCCTTGGAGGATCAAGTTTGTGAGGCTCCTCGCTATGAGGACGCTTTGCTCAGCGCCCAGCGCAGTGATCGAGTTCTGGACGCAGTGAGGCGGCTGGAGCTGCCGTATCGGCAAGTCATCACGTTGCTCCTCGAAGATATGAGTTACGCAGAGATCGCCGAGTCGCTGGGTATCAGCATCGCGAACGTCGGTGTACGCGCGAACCGTGCCAAGCAACAACTCAAGGCAATGCTTAGCCATGAACGATGAATTTCTGCATCAGCTTCGCAATACGTGGCACTCGCAGGCGCATGATACGGAGGCCGTCTTAGCGCGTTTGCGGCGTCGCCGTTGGGCTCCGCATTTGGCGTTGGCCGGCCAAGTGGTCGGCTGCCTGCTAGCCCTCACGACGGGTGTGTGGTTCGCTTGGATGGCAGTCTCTGTTCCCGAGCAACGCGTCTTATTTGCGCTTAGCGCAGCTGTGATGCTGATCGTTGTGCCACCGCTGTGCTGGATGAGTATGGTGGTGCGTCGTTCGGTGCTCGGATGGTACGACGAGACCCCGCAATCGCTTTTGCTTACCGGAATTCGTCGTGCGGACGCTTTGATGCAAGCGCTGCGGCTTGCTCGTTGGCACGTGGCGGTGATTGGTGCATTTGTCGCAGTGCTGTGGGCATGTCAGTTCCTGGGTCTGATTCATGCCGTTCGTTTTCTAGTTTTCTACACGGCGATCTGCTTGCTGGCCGGTACGAGTGGTTTGGTCTGGATACGCGTCCGCAGTGGTCGCGCTCGCAGTGAGCGCGAGGCATGCATGCGCCTGCTGCAGATGCTGCAAGTAGACGAGAAGGGCGATGATAATGCTTCGTCGCCCCCAACCTGACTCCGTCGAGGACGGGGGAACGGAAAGGATCTGCACTCTTCTTTGTGCTCCTTGTCTCTCTTTGTGCGCTTTGTGTTCGTCTGTTGCTTCTGCTCCGTGTTCTCCGTGTCCTCCGTGTGAAATCTTGAATACCCGCTTCTAACTTTCCGCAGCACGTTGCAAAAAAGCCCGAACCGCAGAATCGCGAGTGAGTGCGATCGCTGCTTCAAACGCCGATCGCGCTTCTTCCAACCGACTCAGCCGCTGCAAGATGAATCCGCGAGTTGCCCAGTACGACTGATGGGTTTCAGTTGCAGTATCTGACGCAAGCGCGTCGAGCAACTGCAATCCTCGTGCAGGTCCGTACGCTTCAGACACTGCAGCAGCGCGACCGAGCATCGCGCCGAACGTGGGTGCAATTCGAATCACGCCTTCATAGAGCAAAGCAATCGCGGCCCAGTCGACGGCATGGCCACGCATGCGTTCGACGTGAGCGGATTGGATCGCCGCCTCCAATTGAAATCGTCCGAGGCGATTCATCGGCGCGGCACGTGAGAGGAGGGCTTCTGCTTCGGTGATCTGCTCACGATTCCACTTCGAAACGTCCTGCGCGGAGATAGGCACGTATTCGCCCGCGCTTTCGCGGCGCGCGTTGCGGCGAGCTTCGCAATAGAGAAGGAGCGCGAGCAATCCGAGCGCCTCTGGTTCTGTTGGCAGCAACTCGACTGCGGTACGTGCGAGCCAGATCGCTTCGTCGGTAAGTTCAGAACGTTCGCTATCGGCGCCGTCGACATCTTCCCAACCGCGGCTGTAGATCGCATAGATCGCTTCCAGTACAGCGGACAACCGTGCGCTGAGTTGTTCGCCGCTAGGGACCTCGAATTCGATGCGAGTCTCGCGAATCTTGGTCTTCGCACGCGTGAGCCGTTGGCTCATGGTTGCCGAGGGAACGAGGAATGCTTGGGCGATGGAATCCACATCGAGTCCCAGCACCGTTTGCAACATGAGAGGCGTATGGATGCGCGCGTCAATTGCAGGGTGCGCGCACACAAACAAGAGCTTCAATCGTTCGTCGGGGAATCGTGTCGTGAGAGTGAGTTCTTCGGCTTCATTGAGCAGCACGCGCATCGCTTGAGCGCTGGCATCACGAACTTGCGCGTGACGGATACGATCGATCAGCTTGTGCTTAGCCGCCTGCAATAACCAAGCTTCCGGATTGGAAGGGACGCCTTGTGTTGGCCAAGTGCGAAGGGCAGACATGATCGCTTCAGACAAAGCATCTTCAGCACTTGCAACATCGCGAAAGCGTGCGGCAAGAAAGGACACAAGGCGGCTGTACGAGTGCCGCGCAACCGCCTCGATCGCGCTTCGAGCATCAGACATCCCGATCGGGCAAGTGCACGCTGTTGGCCTGGAACTCTCGGGAGAGATCGGCAATGGGCCGAATCTCAACCGCGCCGTACGTCGAGGCCGGGCACTTCGCTGCCCACTCGAGCGCTACATCGAGCGAGGGCACATCCAAGATGATGAAACCGCCGAGTTGCTCCTTGGTGTCGGCATATGGCCCATCTTGTACGTGACGATTGCCGCCGCGAATCCGCACGGTGGTCGCCGTCGCACTCGGCTGCTGCAGTGGCGCTCCCGCCACCATCACGCCGGCTTCCAACAGTGACTGCTGATATTTACGCCATGGCGACCAGAATTCCTCATTCTCAGGATTCGAGCGCTCTGCGTAACCCTCTTCTGGTTCGTAGATCAACATTGCAAAGTGCATGCATTTCTCCAGATAGCTCGCTGCAATCGCCTCAATGATGAACTAAGCGACGCTCTGTTCGTACTTGTCGTGATGACGTACCCATGCCATCGGCCACGGCAGTCCGGCCTCATCGCGACCTTTAGGCACTAGGTCGAGGAAGAAATAGGCCACTAACCCAGGCTCCAAACCGCGAGCGTACACAGAATAGGTGTGGAAGATCTCACCGTTCGCATCTTTGTAGAACACGCTCGCGCCGGGCGTTTCTTGAAACAATGCAGTCGGCACTTCGGGCGCAGGCTTACCAGTTTGTTCGTAGTTGTAGAACATCCGATTGCCTTCGACTTCCTCGGCAGAGAACGAGACGTGATAGTCGGTATTGAATGAAGTGTTAAACGACGACACCCACGGAAATTTCCAACCCATGCGACTCTTGAATGGCGCGATCTCCGCATAGCGTGCATGCGACACGGCGGCGAAGGAGACATCGCGCGCAGCGAGATGTGGGATCGATGCGTCGAAATAGTCGGCCAAGAATGAGCAGCTCGGGCAACCTTCCTTCCATCCAGGCCCATACATAAAGTGATACACGATGAGCTGGCTGCGTTTGCCGAATAGATCCGCCAATGTCACCGCACCGTTTTGACCCTCGAATACATAGTTCCGATTGATCTTCACCCAGGGCAGATTGCGGCGTGCGGCTGCGAGCTCGTCGCGCTGCCGCGTGAGTTCCTTTTCTTTTTCCAGCAACGCTTTGCGAGCGCTCAGCCATTCTTCGGGTGATACGACGTTGGGTCGATTCATGATGGATCTCCAGAACGATGGGAAAACAGGGAGCGCACGCGCGCGGCAAGCCGCGACCACCAGCGAGTGGGAACGGTGCACGCGCCACCGACCGCGGCGACGCTCGCCGCGATCGAGGCCGCGGTGCCTATACAAGCGGGACACATGGCGATTCCTCCTGAAGTTGCTTCGTTCTAAAGACGGGCGAGGAGGGCGTGAGCAGACAAGTGAGGGGGAATTTCTTGGGGACTGGGGATTCGGGAAGAGACACCGCGCCACGGCTGCTGGCTGCCAACCGTCAACTGAGAACTGACAACGGGGGACAAGAGGGAAGCGCTTGCGCGCAGGCAAGCCATTGGCAAGGTAACCGCGCGGAGAAGAAGAGCGCGGCAGGCAAGCTGACTGCCGTCAGCAGGTCAGAACAGAGCCGCAGGCAAATGGATGCGGTGTGTGCGATTCAAGTTGAGCGTTGATGGTTGCCAGCCAGAGGTCAGTCACCGTCAGCCCTCACGCGAAGCCCTGACGCGAGCAACGCTCGCTCTCACTCCCTCACTCGTTCCTTGTCTTGCCTCCGTGTTCCCGGTGTTCCCCGTGGAGATCTTCAATCGACCACCTGCAACTCACGCGGAGCAACGATCGCGACGCCGAACTTGCGTGCCTTCCTACGCAATTTGAGGACAACCTTATCTTTCGTGACGAGCGCATCTGCCTGCGTGTGATACGCGAGCGCAATGAAAATCTCGTCATCTCGATCGCGACAGCGTGGGAAATCGGGTGGGAGCTGCGGATCTACGCGGCTGAAGCCGAGGGGCATCGACACAGCCGTTGCGAGGCGGACGTAGCGATCCAGCACCGTTCGCTGCTCGGCTGGATCTAACCGGCATTGTGGATAAGCAAGCACGCGCTCGAATTCATCCAACGTCACTGCGTGAACCAGCGCTTCTACGCGATGAGTTTCAATGGCCTCAACCAGATCACGAGTCGCCGGATCGCGGAAAACGAAGCAGTCCAGGACCACATTCGTGTCTAGGACTAAACGTAATGGCGCTCCCGCCGGGCTCAATCTAGAGAATTGCAAATTGGCTCCGTTGCCGAGATGGGTTGTGTAGATTGCGCCGCTTCGATGTGTCTAGCGAACTATTACACCTGAGTGCAACCTAATGCCCAGGTGCATGCGTCTGAACCGCACGTGGCACTCGCGCCGGCGCACAACAACACCTCAGATACTGACGGAGGCAGGGGACTCATGAGACAGTCACGGTCATGATCAGACTCACCGATATTCACAAGTATTACCGCTCCGGCGAGCAGTCGCTGCACGTGCTCAAGGGTATCGATCTGCACATTCGCGAAGGTGAATTGGTGTCCATCATGGGCTCGTCCGGCTCGGGCAAATCGACGCTGCTGAATATTCTCGGGGTTCTCGATTCTTTTGACCAAGGCAGCTACCTACTGGCAGGCCATCCAGTGACGAATCTGTCGGCAACCGATGCGGCTCATCTCCGTAATCGGCTGCTGGGATTCGTCTTCCAGTCGTTCAATTTGCTGCCATTCAAAAACGCCATCGAAAATGTGGCGCTACCGCTCTATTACCAAGGCGTCGGCCGCAGAGAACGTAACCTCCGCGCCGAAGAGTATTTGGAGATGGTCGGTTTGTCGGAACGCAAAACCTTCATGCCAAATCAGCTCTCGGGCGGACAGAAGCAGCGCGTCGCCATTGCACGTGCCCTCGTGTGTAAGCCGAAGGTCATTCTCGCCGACGAACCAACGGGCGCGCTCGACAGCCACACGACACAGGAAATCATGGCGCTGTTCAAAGAGATTCATCGCCTCGGCAACACCATCGTCATCGTCACGCACGAACAAGACGTCGCAAATCAAACCGATCGTCAGATCTGGTTGAAGGATGGACTGGTGACATCGAGCCATCGGGTTGCTCATGAAGCTCAAGTGGCTGCGGGTTGAGTATGCGCAGGCGTGGATCGGGGATCGTGGATCGGGGTTCGGGGATCGTGGATCGTGGATCGTGGATCGGAGATCGTGGATCGGAGATCGTGGATCGGAGATCGGAGAGAAGAAGCATCATCTTGGCTAACCGCTAACCGCTAACCGCTAACCGCTA
>JAEWBG010000113.1 GCA_023391335.1 Pseudomonadota bacterium
CGGCTTGCCTTCTCTTCAAAGAGAATACACACCGCGGACACGGAGAGCACGGAGCACACAGAGTTGTGTTGAACAGCGGAAGCCGTAGGTGTGAGGTGTCTGGTGTGAGCCGCGCGTCCGTTCTGGCTTGCGCGCAGCGCTTCCCTGCCAACGGCTTCCCTGCCGTTAGGCTCGCTTGCCGGCACAGTCGGCTTGCCGCTTCGGAAATAGTTTCCACGGAGCACACGGAGACCACGGAGACCGAAAGGACAAGTCTGTTCTGGCCTGCGCGCAGCGCTTCCCTGCCAACGGCTTCCCAGCCGATAGGCTCGCTTGCCGACAAAGTCGGCCTGCCTCTTTTTCTTTTCTGTCCCGACGAAGTCCTTCCCGATGCAACAGCATCCTTCCCGACGACGGTCCTTCACGACGCGAAGCGTCCGTCCTTTCCTTCTCTGACCTGACGCTAGTCTTTCCTGACGCATCGCGTCCCTCCTGCCGAAGGCCTTCCTGACGACTAAGTCGTCCGTCGCTACTCCGTTCTGTCCCGACTAAGTCGTCCGTCGCACGCGGTCTTCAATCCCTCCGCCCCTCACGCCGATCATGCTCTCGAAGCGCCTGAAGCGCCGCTTCAGCGAACTTCGCGGGATCATCTTCTGCGACCTCGGCTTTGGCATGGTGAATGTCGAGACCTTCGAAAATCTTTGCGTCGGGCGCATCGGACATGAGAAGCGTGACGTTGACGCCGCGCTCGCTGAGTTCTCGACGAATGGCGTGTCCGAACGAGCGCAAGAATGCCTTGCTCGCGGCATACACGGCCGTTCGAGTGCCGGGCATCGTCTCCGACATCGCCGAGGTGATCACAATGTCGCCGCCGCCATGAGATTCCATGTCATGCGAGACGAGTTTGATGAGCTGCACGTGCGAAGTGATGTTCAAGTTGATGAGCGCGATCTCATCCTCCAACGCGCTCTCGTTGGTGCACTCGCCGGCCATGCCGTCGCCGGCATTGGCGGCCAGCACGTCGACGCTGCGCCCGTCGCGTTGAATAGCTTGATAGAGTTTGGTGACGCCGTGGGCCCGGGAAAGATCTGCAGACACGATCTCCACGTGAATCCCGCTGCTGCCGTCGGTGATGACGCGGGCCGCATCGCGCAGTTTCTCTGCATTGGCCGCAGCCATGATCAAGTCATAGCCGCGTTCCGCCAGCTCCTTCGAAAGCTCAAAGCCGACCCCGCTGGACGCGCCGGTCACGACGGCCAACGGACGCCCGTCATCGACTGCTAGATCTTCTTCGAATCGGTCTTCAAATCTTTCTTCAATCATTGCGTGCACCTCTTGGAGAAGAAGTTCGCACGCGCACCCGCGCGCTCGATGGCGCAAGCGTACCTTGCATCTGGCTCTTTATCTAAGAATTACCCGCGCTTCTTAGCGTTTGCTTGGCCATCGCGAGAGGCATTCTTGGACTTGCTGTCGGAGTTTTTCTTGCCTTCGCCTTTGGCGTTGTTGTCCTTTGGGTTCTCATCGTCGTTCAGTTCGCTCAGGTTCTTCTTCACGTCGCGCAAAGAGATGCTGCCCTCCAACGAATGAGCGAACGCCCCGACGAAGGCGTTGTGAAAGACGCTGACCATTGTCGCCATGATGCCGGCTTTGGGGTTCTTGATCGTGCCGCTGAATGGCACTCGCGCGCCCACCTGTTCGTCCGCCTTGTCGTTCGAGAAGATGTTGGCGGCGAACTGCACCACACCTTCCCATAGCTTGTGGATCGCGCCTTCATCTTGATCCTCGCTGCTGAGCATCTTCACATCCTGCATCAGCGGCTTCGCGTAACCTTTGAACTTGCCGTCCGCTGCGGCCATCTCCATGTAGATCTCGAATTGGCCCTGTTCGGCATCCGCTTTGATGTATTGACGCAGCCAGGGGTTGAGCTTCGGCAACTTCACGTTCTCGAGCTTGAAATCGAAATCGAAGGTCGGCGATGAAGCTAACGGGTTGATAGTGCCGCTCACCTGTGTCGGCGCGTCATCGAGCACCTGCGCAGACATGTTGAAGTGAGCGAAGCTTTCTTCGTCGCTACCCGTGGCATTGGTGAGATTGGTGATTTCGCCGTTGATGTTTTGCACTCTGACGGCATCTTTCGCTGCGATCTTATCCGTCACGAAGGTGACCAAGCCGTTCCGTATACGGATGGTGTTGATCCGAATCGGAAAGAGCTTCTGGATCGTCTGGCGCCAGTCCGTGTCCGTGCCCATTTGCCGTTTCTGTTTCAACTCTGATTGCACCAGATGGATCTTGGGTTCCAGGATCTCACCCTCGGCCACCAACTTCCCGCGAAACACGTTGCGCCACTCCAAAGAGAAGTCGACTTGATCGGCTTGCAGAAACGGCTCCGGATAGTGCGAATCACGTTTGGTCAGCCTTAATCCATTCACACGAGCACCGCCGCGCCAAAGTGCAAGGTGCACTTGATCGATGTGTCCGGTGTACGCATCGAGCGCTTGCAGCTTTTCGTTCGTCACATCCTTGACGATGCCGGGTAACGCGAGTCGAAAGCCGATCAGTGCCACCACGATGATCGCGAGCGTGAGCAGCCACTTGTTGCGTCGAGTCATGATTGTTCCCTTCGCTTCTCCGCAGGCTCGGGATGGCTGTCATCACGCAGCCCACCGACACAGGCGGTAAATTCGGCGCCTAGCAGAAAAATCTGCGCCGAGTAGTAGAGCCACAGCAGCAACGCGGCAAACGAGGCTGCGGCTCCAAATGCAGAGGGTTGGGTCGAGCGCCCGAGATATAGGCCGATCAGCCACCGACC
The DNA here is from genome assembly GCA_023391335.1 of Pseudomonadota bacterium. Classification (GTDB taxonomy): domain Bacteria; phylum Pseudomonadota; class Gammaproteobacteria; order Steroidobacterales; family Steroidobacteraceae; genus Steroidobacter. The sequence goes on from JAEWBG010000113.1 coordinate 2,789, forward strand.
GAGGTGAAACAGCAACGCAGTGGCGAGCGCGCCGATCAGGATCGGACGCCACGCCAAGCGGCGCGCCGGCATGTAGCGATAGATTAGTGCGATGAGTCCGGTGATCAGTCCGATTGAGATCAAGAAATCCAACCCACCGACAACCAATACCCATTCCTCGAAGCGTCGTGCCAGGGCGGTACGCAAAGCACTGAGCGCCGTTGAGATGGAAAGCGAGACAAGCAGTAGGAATCCGACCGCAAGAATGACGCCGAAGGAGAGCAATCGCGTGCGCACCCAACCGCGCAAACCTGGTGGCACGAACGCTCTGGCACCCCAAATCTGTTCGAGAGCGCTTTCCAGTGCGGCAAAGACGGTCGTCGCGCCTGCCAGCAAACTTAGTACGCTCAGAATCGTCGCGACCATTCCTTGCGCCGTCTGCGAACTCTTCATCGCGTGCAGCAAGATGTTTGCCGTCGCACTCCCAAACAGAGAAGTGAGTTGCGCACTGAGTTGTCCGTAGGCGACTTGTTCCCCCACGATCCAGCCGGCGATTGTCACCAAGATGATGAGCAATGGCGCAAGCGAGAATGCGCAATAGAACGCGAGCGCCGCGCCGATGGTGGATGAGTTATCGGTGACCCAATGCAGAGCCGCACATTTGATCAACGGCCATGGGTGCCGCGGAATACGCGTTGCACGAGATGAATTCTCCGGCGCGGTGCCGTCCGATAGTGGCCGATCCTTATTCACGTGTGCACTCATTTCTCGCAGTCTCTCGAGTGCCACCCGGTCAGATTCATGCGGTCCTCGTGCGGCAGTAGTGTTGTCCGCACAACGTTTCAACGCGCGAGTGAGTTCGCGGACGTGCGGGAACCTAAATTCCTCTGGCGCAGTTGGGCAGGAACTGCATGAATCTGTTGCACGCAGCGGTCGACGGACTGATCCGCACCGCCAAGCGCCCAAAACAACACGAGGTACGCAAGCGCGCAGGCTATGACCGCAACTACACGAGCTCCACGAATTCTGGTCGTGGAAGATCAATATTTTGTGGCGCTCGATTGCGAGCAACAGCTGGCGGCAGCGGGATTCGACTGTGTGGGCGTAGCGACGACGGCCGCTAGCGCGCTCGATCTTGCTGAACGCGAGAAACCCGATCTCATCGTCATGGATGTTCGTATGTCCAGCAATGCGGACGGCGTTGAAGCGGCGATCGTGATCTACGAGCGCTTCGGAATCCGCTGCATTTTCGCGACGGGTCATGCCGACGAGAGCATCCGCCGCGAGGCCGCGCGTGCTCGGCCTCTTGGGTGGGTCGAAAAGCCATACAGTGCCGACCGGCTTATCGCACAGATTTATCGCGGTCTGGAAGAAGTGGGAGCGGCGGTGGAAGTACCCACACCGCGTTCTACGTACGTCCCTACCTTTCATTGACAGCGCGTGAATGGAGGACGAATCGGCACTTCGCAATTTTCTGCTCTGGGGTGTGAATCCAGTGTGGCTCGCCGCAGGCGCGCTCGATTGGTGGTGATGAATTTACACGGGGCACTCGTCGCAACGTCTTGACGCCCCCGTGGGCAGGGAACACTCGCGTTGCTGGTCAGTTACGCAGAGCTGGTCAGGCGCGCCGATCCTGATTGAACTACGACGCACACGTCGCTCCCGTTCGCTCATCGATGGTTGAGGTGTCCATGGAATCCGATCATCTGAAGTCGCATTCGTTGTGGAGTGCAACGGCGAGCATGCCCGTCTATCCGCCTCTTTCCGCTAACCTCAGCGTCGAGGTGTGCGTGATTGGGGCAGGCATTGCCGGCCTGACTGCCGCATATCAATTGGCGCGCCAGGGAGTCAGCGTTGCAGTAATCGAAGCGTTAGGCGTGGGTGACGGCGAGACTGGTCACACGACGGCGCATATCGCGGTGCCGGATGATCGCTATTCGCATATAGAAGAATCGTACGGTGGAGACGCAGCCAAACAGGTAGCCGACAGTTTCGCGGCCGCGGCGGAGTTGATCGAATCGATCGTCGCCGACGAACACATCGATTGCGAGTTTCGACGTCTCGATGGATTTCTGTTCGCGCGTAATGCGACCCAACAACAATCGCTCGAAGCCGAACTCGCTGCTGCACGTCGCGCGGGAGTTGCGGTGGGACGCACAGATCGATTGCCGTTCGATGCGCGCGTCGACGGCCCGTTCCTATGCTTTCCCAATCAGGCGCAGTTTCACCCGCTGCGGTATCTCGCAGGGCTGGCGCGCGCGGTGGAGACGCGTCGGGCTGCGATCTACTGCGGCTCTCGGGCGCTCGACATCGAAGAGACCGCCGATGGCGTGAACGTCAAGACGCCGACAGGTCGCGTGCATGCAGATGCTGTCGTTGTCGCAACGAATACGCCTTTCAACGATCGCGTTTCGATTCACGTCAAGCAGAACGCTTATCAAACTTACGTCGTCGCATCGCTCATCAAGAAGGGTGCAATACCGCCGATGCTGCTATGGGACGATGGCGATCCATATCACTATGTGCGCATCGCAGAAGGCACCGACGAGGAGCACGACTTGCTCATCGTCGGCGGTGCCGATCACAAGACCGGGCAAGAGCCGGATCCGCAGGAGCACTATCGTGCGATCGAAGAGTGGACACGCGAGCACTTTCCGCAGGCGGGTCCCGCTGCTTATCGGTGGTCCGGCGAAGTCATGGAGCCGCTCGATGGCATTGCGTACCTTGGCCGCAATCCAGGAAGTAAGAACGTCTATGTGATTACGGGCGATTCCGGTAACGGCATTTCGCACGGCACGATCGGGGGAATGCTCGTCGCGGATCTCATTCTCGGAAAGCAAAATCCGTGGCTGAGCATTTACGATCCGAGCCGCAAGCCGCTCAAAGAAGCAGTTGAGTTCATCAAAGAACAAACGAACATCGCGGCGCAGTACACCGACTGGATATCAAGCGGCGATGAGCCCAACGCGGCTGCGTTGCTACCGGGTGAAGGCGCGTTGATCCGCCATGGGTTGAAGAAGGTGGCTGTGTTTCGCGATGAGCACGGCGCAGTTCATTGCCACTCCGCAAAATGTCCGCACTTGGGTTGCGTCGTGCAATGGAATGCGACTGAACAGACGTGGGATTGCCCGTGCCATGGCTCGCGCTTCAGTGCGTATGGCAGTGTGTTGCATGGTCCGGCAGTGAGCGGACTTGCGACGCTGGAAGACGACGAGCTTCAGGACATCATTGGTGCAGACAAGCCTCGTGTTCCTGCGGGCGAACAGCCGCGGACTTAGTAGGTAGACGTCCGGCAAGAATTCAGACGCAACACAAAGAACGCACAGGAATGCGTGTCAGAAGAGAGAAGAGAATTAGCCGCAGAGAACGCAAAAAGAAGTGATGGGTCGATGAGATGAAAACACGTTGCGAGTGCGATGACGCGGGCCATCAGGTGTACTAGTCAGAACAAGATCTGACAGATACCCGGCTCGATGCCTCTGGTTGTAACAGGATGTTTGAGGGCAGGTGAAGTCTCCTCGCCGATTCGAGCCACTTGGAAGTAGAGTTTCCACATAAAGGAGCTCTACGTGAAGAAGTCGAAGTTTTCCGAAGAACAGATCGTCCGGATTCTCAAAGAAGTTGAAGCTGGAGCGAAGGTCGCGGAGACCTGCCGCAAGTACAAGTTCTCTGAACCGACGTACTACAACTGGAAGCAGAAGTACGCCGGGATGGAGGTCTCGCAACTCAGGCGGCTAAAAGAACTGGAGAACGAGTGTTCTCGGCTGAAGAAGATGTATGCCGATTTGGCCCTTGAGCATCACGCGTTGAAGGACGTGATGACAAAAAAACTCTGAGCCAGGCCAAGCGTTTGGAACTTGGTCTGGCAATGAAGCAAGAGCACGGATTGAGCATGCGCCGTGCATGTCGTGTTCTGGGACTGTCACGCTCGGCGCCGTACTATCGAGCGCGCCCTCGCAACGATGAGCCTGTGATCGAAGCGGTTTCAAAGCACGTTAGCGACAATCCAGGACACGGCTTTGGGTTGCTGTACGACAGCTTTCGAGCGGAGCGACTGCCGTGGGGAAAGACTTGGCTGTGGCGCGTCTACACGCAGCTCAAGCTCAATCTACCGCGGCGTGGAAAGCGAAGGCTGCCCGCACGCATCGCTCAACCGTTGTGCATTCCCCTGCGTCTCAACGAAACATGGTCAGCGGATTTCATGGCGGATGCGCTGTGGAGCGGGCGACGCTTTCGCACTTTCAACGTGATCGATGACTTCAACCGCGAAGCGCTGCGGATCGAGATCGACACGAGCTTGCCATCGGCTCGCGTCATCCGCGCACTCAATGAGCTAATAGAAGTACGCGGCAAACCTAAGCGTCTGCGCTTGGATAACGGGCCAGAGCTTGTTAGTCATGCGCTTGCGCAGTGGGCACGTGAAAACATGATCGAGCTGTGCTTCATACAGCCCGGCAAACCGACGCAGAACGCATTGATTGAACGCTTCAATCGAACACTGCGCACTGAAGTCCTCGATCGCTATGTCTTCAACTCTATGACCGAAGTGCGTCAGATGCTCGAGGACTGGCGCGATCGATACAACCACCAACGCCCCCACAGCGCACTCGGTGGGCTACCACCTGCGAAGTACGCCATGGCATATTCAACCCAATCCTCTACTTCTGAATGACTCGAAAAAGCGAGGGGACTTCACAGGGAACAGACCTCTTGGCTCTGACCGTCCATCTTCTTTGTGACCCTTGTGTTCCCTTTTGTGCGCTTTGTGTTCCTCCGGCTCCGAGTGGACGCTTTGCACTCTTTGTATCCATACGGGTCCTACATCGGCTTCGCCACCATTAAATAGAAGACCAGCACGAGCGCTAAGAACGCGACGATGCCGAGCGCGACCCAGCGTCGCAGGTAGATCCAATACAAACTTGGCAGAGGTTGATCGTTCGCCGCGGCGACTTGCGCCATGTCGCGCATTTTGATTTGCATCCAAACAACCGGCAGCCAACATGCACCTGCTAGAAAGTACAGCGCGAATGCCCAAACGATCCAAGCGCTTTGCCAAGGAAATCCAGCGAGGTGAATGAGATATAAGCCGGTGAGCGGCTGAATGATGATCGTCGGCGTCGTGAATGCCCAGTCTGCGATGACCACATAGCGAACCACGACTGCTGTCGCGCGCGCATCGCGCGTGAGACTCGTAAAGAACATGTAGAACGCTGAACCGAGTCCGGTCCCGAACAACAATGTCGAAGACAAGATGTGCAGCCATTTAACGGTGACGTACGACATGGTTTGCAGTGTGATGGCGTAGGTGCGAGGTGTCGAGTGTGAGCTGTGATGTAGCGACGGACGACTGCGTCGTCGCGAAGGCCCGCGGCGGGAAGGATGCTGCGCATCGAGAGGGACTCACGTCGGGTCCGAAGAAGACAACGACGCACCACGGCCGCGTCATGTAGAACTCACAACGGAAATATCGGTGCGCATTCGGTCGTGACGATACGCACATGAAGTGTCTGGTGAGTTCGTCACTCCCACGAAGGTGGGAGCCCATCCGCATGTCAGCTCTTTGTACTGATGTCGGCATTGGCTCGAGAGTTTCTTGGACGAGATGGGTCCCCACCTGCGTGGGGATGACGTAGGGAATCGGGCGATTGCGCCGCCGGAGAAGATCTCCACGAGGTGCACCGGGAACGAGGCGAGGGATTCAGTCTGGCAAGTCACCAGTCACTCGAGAACTTCACGCGGAGCGCACGGGGTTTTCTTGCTAGTCCCCAGTCACTAGTCACCAGTCACTCCAAGAGTTCTGGCTTGCGCGTAGCGCTCGCTTGCCAGTGGCTTGCTTGCCGCTAGGCTTGCTTGCCGACAAAGTCGGCTTGCCTCTGTTCTTCTCTGACCCGACGAAGTCCCTCCCGATGCAACAGCATCCTTCGCGACGTCCGTCCTTCACGACGCAAAGCGTCCATCCTTTCCTTCTCTGACCTGACAACGTCCTTCCTGACGCGACGCGTCCTTCCTGCCTGAAGGCCTTCCTGACGACAAAGTCGTCCATCGTTCCTCCGGTTTCTGTCCCGACGTTAGTCCTTCCCGATCGCGAAGCGATCCGTCCTTCATTTCCCGTCCCTATCCCGCTCCAACACAAACAACACATATATCCCCGCCAGCATCGGAAGGTTCTTGAGAATCGGGCCATAGGGGTGAAGCCAGAACTCCGGCAGGCGCCAGGCAATCAACACCGTGTAGCCAAGGATCAACACGATCTGTGCAATCCAGAGCCAACGGCGTTTGCGGAGAAGTAGCGTTCCAAGGCCGAGTAGAAGATCGAGAGTGGCGGCTCCGTAGAGCAGCAGCGCAAAGAGCTCTTCAGGTGCGCCCACGCGCCGGAGCAATTCATAGCTAGCTTGCGTTGGATATAGGCCGAAGGAAACAGCGGCAGTCCAAAGCCACACTGCCGCGATACTCAATCGCAATATAGGTAGGAGCCACTGCAGTTGCGCAGAGTGGCGCGCTTCGTTTCGAGTGTCGCGCTCGATGAATTGATCGACGGATCGCGGAGGCTGACCGAGCAGCTTTGTTGTCAGCGCGGGATCCGCAGTATTTCCTGCTTCGAGCATCGTCAGCGTTTCGCGATCCAGCAGCGAGCCCGGCATGTGTTGAGCGATTGACGCGCCGAGCTGCATCAGTGCACGCGGAATCGGCATGAAGTGCGCCTTGCCTAGGCCCATTTGCATTCGCAGGCGCGCGAGGAATTCCCGATATGCAAGCGGTTCAGGTCCGACGAGCGGCACCGTGCGGCGAAACGTCTCGGGCACCGTCAAGGCTCGCACGATTGACGTGCACAGATCGTCGATGTGAATCGGCTGCACTGCTTGCTTGCCATCTCCGGGCAGACCGATGACGGGCAGGCTCGCGAGCATCGTGAACAATCGCGCACTCGTTCCACCGGGCCCGTAAACAATCGAAGGCTGGATGATCGTCCAATTCAGATTCAGTGATGCTAAGTGTGCATCGGCCGTGTGCTTGCTACGGAAGTAGCTCGTCGTTCCCGTATCAGCACCAAGAGCGGAGATCTGTATTACGCGCTTGACCCCTGATTGAACGCACGCATCGAACAGCGCCGTTGGTGTGCGCGAATGGGTGTTCTCGAACGATTGAGTGCCCGATTCGCGAAGAATGCCGACAGCATTGATAACGGCATCGACGTTCTTGAGTCTCGCAGTCCATGCGGCTGCATCGGTGTCCAGCGTGAAGTCAGCGCGAATCGTCTTCGCGTCTGGCACGTCGTTTCGTCCCGCTGCAATCACCTCATGGCCGGCCTTACGCAATGCGACAACCAAATGCGAGCCGATGAAACCCGTGGCGCCGGTGAGCAGAACGATCATTTCAGGAACTCAGGATGGAGGAAGAATGTTGCTGATCATCGACGAACATAGGTGTTTCGTCACCAGGATCGATCCATGGATGTTCAGCACGAACTACACAGACTGAAAGAGGCGGGTCGCGCCGCATTGATATCGGGAAGCGCAGCGAGTGCCGTTTCTGCGACTGCGTTGGCACTTGGCGGTATAGCCGAAGACGATGGTGCGGCAGGGCCGCTCAATGGTCCCAGTCAGTGGATCTGGGGTGAGGAGGAGGCGCGCACGCGCGAGCCCACGTTTCGGCACACGGCGCTGGGATATGCGATTCATCACAGCGCCTCGTTGATGTGGGCGACCGCATACGAACGGCTCTTTAGCGATGGTCGCGAGCGCAGAGGCGCGGCGAGGATCGTAACCGAAGCAGCAGCGGTGACGGCTTTTGCGTACTTCGTCGATTATCACTTCACGCCCAGACGCTTTCGTCCTGGTTTCAAGAAGCATTTGAGCGCCTGCTCGATTTTCGCGGTGTATGCGGGCTTTGCCGCTGGATTGGCGCTAGCGGGCATACTGGAAAATCGGAGCAGGCGTTCGTAGCTGCTGTGCCGTATTGAAGCAAGACTAGCAGGCGGCCTCGGTGTCGTCGGCATGTACTCGGAAAGCAATCGCTACGTGGTTTCGACGTCTCGTCGTGCCAGCGCGCCGATGGTGTTTGACATATCAATGGGCATGCGGCGGCAAGATCGTGAACTGAAGCAAGAAATCGAGCAGGTCTTGCGGCAGCATCGCGCCGAAATTGCCGCGATCCTCGCTACCTACGGGGTTCCGCAGAGCTAGTACTTCACAGCGCATTTCGCGAACTGCGTCACTCATCCATAGTCGTACGGGGCGGCTCGGCAATGCCTGCTCCAACGTCACCGCTAACATCTGACGCTTAGGCGAGCCGAAGTCAGAGTTGCCTCACTCTTCAGCACGATCCCATTAAGTAGAGTGATGCCCGACATATCGGGGATTGCGCTTATGTTCCGTTGCAATGCGCCGATACGCACGAATGAGTCGGGCGGCGAGGCGATCCGATGGACCGGTTGAACGAAGCAACCGGGCGGCACATCACACAAGCGCCACACAGCGATGCGCCGAAGGCGAACGCCGAGCCCTCGAGGTCGACGCACATACGGGATCGCATCGCGGGATGTCCAACAACAACACCGAATCACGGCGCGCAACGCACAGCGGCATCCTGGGCCGAGTCATCGCTTTCGTGTTGGCGGTCGGGGTCCTTGCATTTGCTTTGTGGGTACTGAGCGGCGGCGCGCAGCGGTTCGAAACGCAGCGCACGGCGATCGGAGATTTGCGCCGCGCGAAACTGGGGGACCGTGTGCGTATGACCGCCACGATCACGCTCGTGGATTCGCAGCAGCAAGCGATGTTCGTGCAAGACCCGTCCGGCGGACTACGTTTGCCGCTGGGGGCGACACGTATGGTGCCGAGGCCCGGCGATCGGGTTGATTTGGATGCCGTGGTCGCGCGTCCGGTCGACGTGCAACTTGGGTTGAGCAGCATCGAATTTCGCGACGTGAAGATCGACAGCTTGCAACGCGGGTTGCTGCCGAATCCTGAGCCCATGCAGCTCGCTGATCTCATCGCCACGAACGATGCTCGCAATGGACGTCGCGTAGAGACTCAAGGGGTCGTGCGCGACGCAATCCGCAATGGCGATCGGCTGATTCTGGAGCTCGCCGAGAACGGTGAGCAAGTTGCGGTCACGGTTCTCAACGCCGACACGCTCGATCCCAAACCGATCATCGATGCCCGCGTGAAGGTCCGCGGCACTGTCGAGATGATGTCGCAAGCAGGTGCGGAAATTCTTCGCCCGGTACTGTGGCTCAGTTCGCCTGAAGATCTGAGCGTGATGACTGTCGCGCCAGTGCAAATTCCGCTCGCGCCTTCGCTGTACTCGATGATTGCAGAGCCGCGCTGGCTGGCAGCCGGCCACCGAACTCGCTTACGCGCGCAAGTGGTCAGTATCGAAGCAGATGACCGAGTGGTGTTGGACAGCGATGGTCTATGGTTCCCCGCCATCGTGCGCGGAGCCAGACAATTTAGAGCCGGCGACGCAGTCGAGGTGGAAGGCTGGCCCACACGCGTGCGCTTCACCGTCACCTTTCAACGAGCGAATCTGCAGCGCATCGCTCCCACTGCAATCTCCAGTACAGCTCGGGCGATGTGGCCGGTGCTCACCAGCCTCGAGCAGATCCGCAAACTCACTAACAGCGAGGCTGAGCGCGCGTATCCGGTTGACTTCGAAGCCGTGCTGACGTCCGTGCACTATCAGCGGGACTGCTTTTTCGTGCAGGTAGGCAATCAAGGCATCTACATCGATTCCTCGTATCTGCCGATGAATACGTTGCATACCGGAGCACGCATTCGCCTGCTTGGTGCAACTTGGGCAGGTGGATTCGCGCCGGTGATCATTCATCCGCATGTAGAGGTGCTCGGGCCCGGCGAGTTGCCCCAAGCTTCGCCGGTCGATCCAGAGTCAGCGCCGAGCGGAGTGTTCGATTCGCGTTGGGTGCAGATCGAGGGATTGGTGCGCCCGATCACGCATTCGGTAAGCGGCTACACCTTCACGCTCGTCACGCAGTTGGGTCCCGTTTCCGCACTGTTGGTTTCTCCCGGTGCGCCAGGCGAGATGGAGAATCTCGTCGATGCGCGTGTGCGCGCGACGGGTGTGTTCGCGACCTCCTTCACCAAGGATCGCGTGCTCACGGGCTATCGCATGTTCATCGATTCGCCCGCCTCTCTCCAGGTAATCGTGCCCGCGGTACGCGAGCCGAAATCTGCCGCGCCAAAGAAGATCAAAGACCTGCTGCGCTTCTCGCCCGATGCGCCGAACACGCGTAGAGCACGCATTCAGGGCATGGTCGTTCTCACGTCCGCATCGCGCATGTACGTCCAGGATGACACCGGCAGCGTCGAAATTCTCGTGCAGAAGGCGAACGCGCAGCCCGGAGATGCCGTCGAGGCGATCGGGTATCCGATGCCTACAGATCACGGTCCGGTGATGACGGATACCGTCGTGCATCCCATCACGTCATCGCTGACGATCGCGCCGCAGAAAGTGACCGCTGAGGAGATCCTCAAGGGCAACTTCGACAATCGGCTGGTCGAAGTGCAGGCGCGCTTGGTCAGTCAAGCACGCGGCGAGAGTCAGCAAACGTTCGTGCTGAACTCCGGATTCACCAGCTTCAATGCCCAACTCGAAGGCAGCACGTTGCCGCGCACCGTGCCTGAAGGAAGCATCGTGCGATTGACCGGTGTGAGCGTCGTCCAACGACAGCGGCCGTTCTATCGCGACTACAACTCGGTCCCGATCTCCTTCCGCATTCTGCTGCGCTCTGCGGACGATCTGCACGTGTTGAGCGCCACGCCGTGGTGGAGCCTGCGGCGGGCGTGGCCTTTGCTTGCGCTGCTGATCGCCTCGATGTTGTTAGCTACGTTTTGGGCGGCGGTACTCAAACGCCGGGTGCGCGCGCAAACGGCGGAAATCGACGATCAGCGCGCGTTCCTGCGTCAGATCATCGATATGTGCCCGAACTATATCTTCGTCAAAGATCGCGACGGACGCTTCACGCTGGTCAATCAAGCGCTCGCAGAAGCTTCCGGATCCGCACCGGAAGAATTGATCGGATGCAACGATGAGGCCATCGCTCCGCCTGAGCAGGCGCAGCTCTTTCATCGCATCGATCGAGAAGTGATCGAGACTCGTGAGGAGAGAGTGGTCCATGGCGAGGCACATACCGACGCCGCTGGGCACACTCGCTATCTACACACGGTGAAGCGGCCGATCACGAACGAGCATGGCGAAGTCACGCATGTGCTGGGAGTCGCGAACGACATCACCTTGCACAAGCAAGCCGAAGTGTCCATGGAACAGGCGCGCGCCGCGGCGGAAACTGCCAATCTCGCGAAGAGCGAATTCCTCGCCAGCATGTCGCATGAGATTCGCACGCCGCTGAACGGCATCATCGGCATGAGTGAGCTGTGCTTGGACACGACGCTGCAGGCAGAACAACGCGAGTGCGTCCAAACCGTGAAGACCTCCGCCGATGCGCTGCTCGCGGTAATCAACGACATCCTGGACTTCTCAAAGATCGAGGCCGAGAAGCTGCAATTGGATGAGCTGGACTTCGAGTTGCGCCCGCTTATCGACGATGTGGTGCATGCGCACGCCTTACGCGCTCAGCAAAAGCAGTTGGAACTCAAGGTTGCCGTGGATCCCGATGTGCCGGAGTTCGTGCACTGCGATGCGCAACGCTTCAGACAGATTCTCAGCAATCTCCTCGGCAACGCACTGAAGTTCACGGAGGCTGGCCACATACAGGTGAGCGCGCAAGTCTCCAGGCGCGTACGCGACGAATGCATTCTGGAGATTGCAGTGGCCGATACCGGCATCGGCATTGCCGCGGATCGGCAGCAAGTGATCTTCAGTCCCTTCGTGCAAGCAGATTCATCGAGTACTCGTCAGTACGGCGGGACTGGATTGGGTCTCGCGATCTGTACGCGACTCGTGAAAATGCTTGGCGGCAATCTCTGGCTCGAAAGCGAGCTTGGGCGCGGCAGCACCTTTCATTTCACTCTGCAGGCACGAGTAGCGCAGCCGGCGCAAGTGGCGCCCGCACCCGATTCCGTTGCGCAGAATGTGAGTGCTGCTCACGTTGACCCGTTGAACGTCCTCATCGCAGAAGACAACACGGTCAATCAGCTCGTGATGTCGAGACTGCTGCAGAAGCGAGGACATCGCGTGGTGGTTGCAGAGAACGGACGCATCGCGCTCGAGCGTGCTCACCGTGAATCGTTCGACATCATCTTCATGGATATCGAAATGCCCGAGATGGATGGATTCGAGGCAACAGCGTTGTTGCGCGCGGATCCAAAGCTGCGAGACGCGTGGGTGGTTGCACTGACGGCACACGGGTCGGCACAGGATCGGCAGCGCTGCCTGGATGCAGGCATGAACGATTATCTGGCCAAGCCCATCGATCCGAAAGAGTTGGATCGCGTGTTGGTGAAGCTTGATACCTGCGGCGCGGACGAACTGCGAGCTTCGGCCTGAGACCACCATGAGCAGCATTTCGCACAAACTCGGGCGCTGGCGACACGGTTATACCGTGGCCATGCTGTGCCTGCTGGTTGCGATTTGCGCATTGGCTGCTTGGCTGGTCTTCAATGCGCCGGGCGATCCGCTCGCCGAGCGAGCGTTCAAGATCAACGATCTACGCAGTGCGAAAGCGGGCAGCACCGTCGATTTCGCAGGCGTCGTGACCTTCAGCGATCCGGCTACGCGCGTGTTCTATGTGCAGGATGAGACCGCAGGGTTGCGTTTGTCGCTCGATGGCGCCGATCCAGTGCCACTCGCGTTGGAGCGCATTCGCGTCCATGCCCGCGTCGCTCACGAATATCGCAGTCAAGTTGGATTGCGCAGCGTCGAGCTGCAGCAAGTGCAAATCTCGCGCGTTGGGCATGCGGAGCTGCCAGCGCCTGAGAACGTGCGGATTGCCGAACTGCTAGAAGGAAATTCGCTGCGCGAGGCGCGTCGCATCGAAACCGAAGGGATCGTGCGTGACGTTCGCCGCAACGGTGCGGAGCTGATTCTGGAGCTCGGCGACGGCGGACAGCGCGCGACTGTCCACATCTTCAACGCATCGGGCATCCAATCGCAGGCCATCATCGACACTCGCGTGCATGTGCGGGGCGCACTGCAGCTCGAGTTCGACAACATCGATGAAGTCTCGGTGCCGGTGGTGTGGATGCCGAATCCCGACGAACTGAGCGTGGTGAAGGTCGCGCCGAAACAGCCGGCCTTCATTGCCTCGGTGCGTGCATTGGTGACCGAACCTCGCTGGTTGGAAGAAGGTCACCGAGTTCGCATCCAGGGTACGGTCATTCGAGCCGAGAATTCGCGCACGGTGCTGATCGAGAACTCGGGCTTGATCGTGCCGATTCATGTCGAGCGAGCGACCGAGTTCTTGCCGGAGCAGATCATTGAGGCGGTCGGTTGGCCAACGATGCGACGCTTCAATATTGCAATCGAGCACGCGCAGGCACGAACGATCGAGGCCGGCGAATGGGTGCCGGCGCCAGCGGTGCAAGGGCTGCCGGCGATGACGACTATCGCCGCAATCCGCAAGCTATCCGCACAAGAGGCGGCGCGCGCATATCCAGTGCACGTAACCGCGATCATCAGCGCTGTTCACTATCGACGCGAGTTCTTCTTCGTGCAGAGCGAAGATCAAGGCATCTTCGTCGACGCAACGGGTCAGTCGATCACGGCGCTGCGTCCAGGATTGCAGATCACGATCGACGGACTGACCGCGCCTGGCGGTTTTGCCCCGGTGATTACGCATCCGCGAGTGCAGATCTTGGGCGCTGCTGAATTGCCCACGCCGCAAGCGGTCGATCCCGAGACTGCACCGACCGGAACGTACGATTCGGAGTGGGTGCAGGTCGAGGGGATCGTGAGGCCGATCGTCGCGACCTCCGGATTTTACGAGTTCAACTTGATCAGCCCGATCGGCTCGATCGGCGCCATTCTCATCCACGGCGCGCCGCAGCCGGCGTTGGATGCGCTGGTGGATGCGAAGGTACGCGTTCGCGGTGTGCTGGGCAGCTCCTTTACGAACGATGGGATTTTGACCGGCTATCGCATGTTTATCGATTCGCCCGCGCAGATCGAAGTACTGAGTGCGCCGCCGGCCAACACGACAACGCTTCCCATTAGGCGCATTCAGGATCTGCTGCGCTATTCCTCGGAGTCGGGCGGTACCCATCGAGCCCGCATTCGCGGTGTCGTAACGCATCGTGCACCGGACATGCTCTACGTCGACGACGGATTCGGAAGTGTGCAAGTCGTTGCGGCTTCCTATTCCGTCACGGCACAAGCGGGCGATGAAATCGAAGCGGTGGGCTATCCGGCGCCGAGCGATCGCGGTCCGCTGCTCTCCGACGCGTTGGTGCGCAAGACCGGACGCGTGGTGCCGCTCGAGCCCAAGCAGGTATCGGCCGCGGACATTCTAAGCGCCGCCGACTTCGACAACCGACTCGTCACTGTCGAAGCGCGCGTCGTGAGTCAGGCGCCAGGTCCGAGCCAGCAAACTTTGGTGCTGCAATCTGGATACGCCGTCTTCAATGCGCAGTTGGAGGACAGCGCTTCGCTGCCGAATGCCCCTGAAGGCAGCACGGTGCGCGTGACCGGCATTTGTCTCGTGCAGCGCCAATCGCTGGTGGATGTCTTTTACCGCGACTTCAATTCGGTGCCGTCCGCATTTCGCATTCTGCTGCGCAGCGCCGATGACGTTCAGGTCGTGAACCGCTCCGCGTGGGGTAATTTCAAACAAGCTTGGCCGGTGCTCGCGTTGTTGTTGCTCGCAGTTTCGCTGGCCATGGTTTGGGTGATGTTGCTGCGTCGGCGCGTGCACTCGCAGACGGCCGAAATCGAATCGCAACGAACGTTCCTGCGACAGGTGATCGATCTCTGTCCGAACTTCATCTTCGTCAAGAATCAGCACAATCGCTTCACCCTCGCGAATCGAGCGTTGGCGGAAGCAGTCGGCCGGCAACCCGAGCAAATCGTCGGCTGCACCGAGCAAGAGATTGGGGTCAAGCCGCTCGAGGCGATTGCGCACCAGCGCGAAGATATGGAAGTGCTCGAGAAGCGCTGCGAGAGAGTGGCGCGCGAGCATGTGTTCACGCGCGCCGACGGCCGCAAGGTGTGGCTGCATTCGGTGAAGCGCCCGATCAAAGCCCGGCGCGGCGATGCGACCTACGTGCTCACCGTCTCGAACGACATCACGCTGCACAAGCAAGCTGCGCAGACGCTGCAGGAAGCGCGCGAGGCAGCCGAAGCCGCCAATCGAGCGAAGGGCGAGTTCCTCGCCAATATGTCTCACGAAATTCGCACACCCCTCAACGGCATCATTGGGATGAGCGAGCTGTGTCTGGACACGGATCTGTCGCGCGAGCAACGCGAATACCTGGAAACCGTGAAGCTGTCCGCCGATGGATTGCTTTCGGTGGTCAACGACATCTTGGACTTCTCGAAGATCGAGGCCGGTCATTTGGAACTCGACGTCGCTGAGTTCAACCTGAGGGAGACCGTCGAGGCAGCGCTCAAGACGCTTGCGTTACGCGCACATCAAAAAGGCTTGGAATTGCTGAGCGATGTTCCGCCGGATGCGCCTGTTGCTGTGTATGGCGATGCCAATCGATTGCGTCAGGTCATCCTCAATCTGGTCGGTAACGCCATCAAGTTCACTGCTGCGGGTGAGGTGATCGTGCGTTTGGAAAACGTCGAGCGCCACGACGGCAGCCTCACCTTGCAATTCGCAGTATCGGATACGGGCATCGGCATTGCGCCCGAGCGCCAACAGTCGATCTTCAATCCCTTCGTGCAAGCGGATTCATCGACCACGCGACAATACGGTGGAACAGGCTTGGGACTCACCATCTCGGCGCGACTGGTCGCCATGATGAAAGGTCGCATTTGGCTGGACAGCAAAGTGGGGCAGGGCAGTCGCTTTCACTTCACCATCCAAGTGCGGAATTCGGACGCCGCACCGGGGCCGAACCCAGTGGTTCTTGCGGGCAAGCGTGTGGCGATCTTGGAGTCGAACAGTTCGCATGCGCGCATTCTGTTGCAGACGCTGACCGCGTGGGGAATGCAAGCGAGCACAGTGCCGAGCGCACAGGATCCGGAGTCGCTCGCCGACTCGCCCGACCTCGTATTAGTCGCGATGCATCAGACTCACGGCGATGGACTCGCGACTGCCGGCCAACTCAGATTGCGATATCCGTTGGCACGTATCGTCATGATGCTGACTTCGTCTGGGCAGCGACTCGACGCCGCGCGATGCACAGATGCGGGATTCGATTGCTACGTGGTGAAACCGATCCGTACGCAGGAGTTGCAGGATCTGCTCGCCCAATCGCTGTCTTCGCAGCCGATCGCCGCAATGCCTTCCAGAACCCAACGAGGTCGCGCGCTGACTGCGGGCATGACCATTATGGTGGCCGAAGACAATGCAGTGAACCAGATGGTCATGCAGCGGCTGCTCGCGAAACGTGGCCATCGAGTCGTGATAGCCGGCAACGGACGCATCGCAGTCGATCTGTTTAGCCGTGAACCCTTCGACCTCATCTTCATGGACGTGCAGATGCCCGAGATGGATGGCATCGAGGCGACTCGGGAAATCCGTCGTCGCGAACCCGTCGGCGCGCATATACCCATCGTGGCCTTGACCGCACATGCCATGAGCGGCGATCGGGAGCGTTGCTTGGAAGTCGGAATGGACAACTACATGACCAAGCCGGTGGATCCAAAACAACTCGACACGGTACTTGCGACGTATGCAGGCGAGGCGGATTCCCAAGCGGGTGTCGCGTAAGAGAGCGAGATGAAAATAGAATCTACACAAGCCGCCAACGCTAGACACACCTACGCAATCGCAGGATTGGTCTTCCTGACGTTTGCGTGCGTGCTTCTGGCGTGGCTGTTCAGTGCGGGATGGCGGCCCGCTTGGACGCGAGATCATCATGTTGCGATTCAAGAGCTGCGACGCGTGAAGAACGGCGATGCCGTCGAGCTGAGCGGCATCGTGACGTTCTCCAATCCGAAGACCGGCGCGTTCTTTCTGCAGGACGAGAGCGGTGCCACGCAATTCGTCGTCGACGTCGAGTCCACTCCGCATCTCGCCGATCGAGTGTTCGTATACGGCAGAGTCGAACGTAACGGCGGCTCGATGGATGAGAGCACCGATGTGCAATTGAGGGAGATGAGAGTCGTGCGACGTGGCAGCGGCTCATTGCCGGTTGCCGAGTCGATCGCTCTGACCGACTTGACCACTCAGCTGTTCCGCGAAAAACACCGGATCAAAACTCACGGCATTGTCCGCGCTGCCGAGCAGGTCGGGGATGAGCTGGCATTGGAGATCGGCAGCGGTCCTATGACCCTCAACGTGCGAGCGTTCAATGCCGGCCAGTTCGATCCGCAATCGCTCTTGGACACAGAGATCAGCGTCTCGGGCATATGGCTGCACGATGCCAGCGTTCCCATTACCGCCACGGCGGATACATTGTTGACCGCCCGTGCCGCGGACATCTCGATCGTGAGACAGGCTCCAAGCTCCATTCCGTTGGTGAGCAGCCCGCGCGAATTGTTGGTCGACTCCGCGATCATGCAGGTCGGACATCGGATTCGCATGAAGGGCATCGTGATACCGGGTGGCGACAGCCGGCGCGTGCTCATGCAATCCGCGGGAATTGCAATCCCTGTAGAAGTCAATGCGCGGGCTCGCTTCAAAGACGGCGAAACGCTCGAGGTCACTGGCTGGCCCGTACCGTGGCGGTACGCGGCGCGAATCGCTCGCGCACAGATCAAGCGAGTCGAGCCGGTTTCAGAGCCCCAGTCCCAGCACTTAGCGGCGAACCTCACGAGCGTCGCGCAGATCCGAGCACTCAGCAGAGCCGAAGCCAATCGTGCCCATCCGGTCGATCTAGTTGCGACGGTAACCGCGGTGTTCGAACGCCCTGAGTTCTGCTTCGTACAGAGCGATGGTCATGCGATGTTCGTCGATGCGGGTGGCCAGTCGCTCGAGCGCATGAAGCCCGGCATGCAAATCAGGATTCGCGGTCTGACTTCCGCGGGTGGCTTTTCGCCGATCGTGATTCTGCCTCGTATCGATGTGCTGTCTGCGTCTGGATTGCCGGTGCCGATTCAGATCGATCCCGATCTCGCACCGAGTGGTGCGTACGACGCAAATTGGGTTGAAATCGAGGGACAGATCCGTCCGCCTGCGAATACTCCTGACGGCATCCAGTTCTCAGTGATCACTTCATTGGGTCAAGTGCGCGCCGTGCTTATCAATGCGGCGCCGATGGAGCAGCTCGAGCAGTATATCGATGCGAAGGCGCGTGTCCGCGGAGTGTTCAGTACCTCCTTTACGCGTGACGGCGTGCTCACCGGCTATCGCATGTTCGTGAACTCGATCGATGACGTTGCGATTGTTCGCGGTTCGCAAGCCACGGCGAAAGCATTGCAGCCGCGGCCGATCAAACAGCTCCTGCAGTTCACGAGCGATTCGATGGGTTCGCGTCGTTCGCTCATCAAAGGCGTCGTCACGTTGCACACGCCCGACGCTGTGTATGTTGAGGACGAAACCGGCTCGGTTCAGGTCATTACTCGCGATGCGCGCTTCAGAGCCGCTCCGGGAGACAGCATCGAAGCGATCGGCTATCCAACGCCGAGCGATTTCGGTCCCAAGCTCACCGACGCGGTCATCAAGCTCAGCAAGGATCGGCTGGCGCTTGCGCCAAAGCTCGTCAGCGGCAGCGATGTGTTGAATGGCGAGTACGACAATCGTTTGGTGCAGATCGATGCACGTGTCGTTAGTCAGGTGGGTACAGCGAGCAAACAAACCCTCGTCCTGCAGTCGGGTTACGCGCTGTTCAATGCTCAACTCGATGACACGCTTCCCTTGCCCGTCTTTACGGAAGGCAGCGTGATCCGCGTGACCGGAATCTGTTCCGTGCAACGCAAGCCACTCGTGGATGTGTTCTATCGCGACTTCAACTCGGTCCCAAGCGCTTTCACGATTCTGATGCGTTCGCCTGAAGATGTGCGGCTGATCAGCAAGTCCGCATTCGGCGGTTTGCGCCGCTCATGGCCCGTGCTGTCGCTGTTGTTGCTGTCGGTATGCGTCGTGTCGCTTTGGGTGGTGGTGCTTCGCCGGCGCGTCCATCAGCAGACTGCAGAGATCGATTCGCAACGCACGTTCCTGCGGCAAGTCATCGATATGTGTCCGAACTTCATCTTCGTCAAAGACCGCCAGCAGCGCTTCACATTGACGAATCGCGCAATGGCGGAGGCGTTGCGAGCGGATCCGGATCAACTCGTCGGTAAGACCGAAGTCGAGGCAGGCATCGCGCCTCCCGAGGCCCATGCGCACGAGGATCATGACGCGCGCGTGCTAGCAGAAGGCGCAGAGAAGGTTCTGCACGACCAAGAGTTCACGGTGGCCGATGGCCGCAAGCTTTGGCTACACACGGTCAAGCGTCCCATCGCGGACACGCACGGTGCCGTGACGCACGTTTTGAGCGTTTCGAACGACATCACGTTGCACAAGGAAGCGGAACGCACGTTGCTCACTGCGCGAGAAGCGGCGGAAGCGGCGAATAAGGCGAAGAGCGAATTTCTCGCGAACATGTCGCATGAGATCCGTACGCCGCTGAACGGCATCATCGGCATGAGCGATTTGTGCCTCGATACCGATTTGTCGCGAGAGCAGCGGGAATATCTCGAGACCGTGAAGCTTTCCGCCGATGGTCTGCTCACCGTCATCAACGACATTCTCGACTTCTCGAAGATTGAAGCCGGTCATCTACAGCTGGATGAAACGGAGACGAACATCCGTGAGGTGCTCGAGGGATCGCTGAAGACGCTCGCTCTGCGCGCACATCAAAAGGGTCTGGAACTGATTTGCGACATCGCGCCCGACGTGCCGGAGTTGGTGATGGCCGATGCAAATCGATTGCGTCAAATCGTCCTCAATCTCGCGGGCAACGCAGTCAAGTTCACGCAACAAGGCGAGGTGATGGTTCGCGTGTGCATGGAGGAGGTCGCAGGACAGACGGCGGTGCTGAAATTCTCGGTGGTCGACACCGGCATCGGCATCGCTCCGGATCGTCAGCAGTCGATCTTCAATCCATTCGTGCAGGCGGATTCATCGACCACGCGTCAGTACGGCGGCACCGGTCTGGGTCTCACGATTTCTTCGCGTCTCGTCGCCATGATGCAAGGGCGCATCTGGCTCGAGAGCGAATTGGGACGAGGCAGCGCATTCCACTTCACGTCTCGCGTGCGCATCGTTGCTGTGGAGTGTGCGCCGAGACCGAAGGCACTGCACGGGCTGCGCGCGCTCGTTGTCGATGACAACCAGAGCCAGCGTGCGGTGCTGGTCTCCTTGCTCAAGTCTTGGGGCATGCACGCTGATGCGGTTGCGAGCAGTGCTGCGGCCTCAGATTGGCTCGATCGCAGGGATGCAAGCGAAGGCCAAGTCCTGATGTTGGTCGATATGACCTTGCCGAACGATGGCTTGTCGCTCGTTCAGGAAGTGCGTGCTCGCGCGGGTGCGTTGCCGAGTTTCGTCATGATGCTTACGTCGGCGAGTCAACGTGTGGATGCTCAGCGTTGCCGCGCGGCCGGCATTAGCAGCTACGTAGTCAAGCCCTTTAGAGCGCACGAGCTGCAGACACTGCTGGTGCGAATGGTCGATCGCAAAACGACTGCCGAGCAACCGATGAATCGAACACAGTCAGGCCCCGAAACCGCGACGGGCGGCTTGCAGATCTTGCTCGCGGAGGACAACGCCGTGAACCAGATGGTGATGCAGCGCTTGCTCGCCAAGCGTGGGCATCGCGTCGTCATTGCAGGGAATGGCAAGGTTGCAGTGGACATGTTCCAAGCGGATCGCTTCGACGTGATCTTCATGGACGTGCAAATGCCGGAGATGGACGGCTTGCAAGCGACACGGGAGATTCGCCGTCGTGAGGCACACGGAATGCGAACGCCAATCGTGGCGCTCACGGCGCATGCGATGAGCGGCGATCGAGAACGGTGCCTGCAGGTAGGGATGGATGACTACATCACAAAGCCCGTAAATCCCAAAGAGCTCGATGAGGTACTCGAACGATACGCGCCGTCGTCGGCGGCAATGCGCTTAGCTTGATGTGCGTTCTTTGCGAGCGCGCGTTGCGAGATTGCTCGAGAGTTCCTGGACCGAATTCGCTTCAGGATCGACTTCTTTTGCACGAGCCGCGAATCGTGCCAAGCGATCGAACGCCTTCTCGAGTTTCAGCAAATCCTCATCCGACATGTCCTTGAGATTCACCATCTCAGTGCGCGCGCCGTGCACCGCCCGTAGCAGCTCATCCAACTTCAGATGCATCGCCTTCGCATCGCGGTTCTGCGTGTACTGAATCAGAAATACCATCAAGAACGTGACGATGGTGGTTCCGGTGTTGATGTAGAGCTGCCAAGCGTCTGAGTAGTGAAAAATCGGACCCGACACCGCCCACGCGATGATGATCACGATCGCCGCGGTGAATGCACCGCTCGAACCCACGATTTCTGAAGTACGAACCGCGAACTTCCGAAATCCCGATACGCCTGAGGTCGACATGACACTCTCCTCGACAACACCGAGTTGTAAATTCGCTCGGTAGGGAAAAGGATCCGCGAGAAGCGCGGTAACTGGGCTGAGGGAGTCGGACGCAACACAAAGTGCACATGGAGCAATGAGTGGCACGACGGATCGCTTCGCGATCAGGAAGGACGGCGTCAGGACAGGGAAAGGAAAGGAACGGACGGACGCTTCGCGTCGGGAAGGACTAACGTCGAGAAGGATGCTGTCGCATCGGGAAGGACTTCGTCGGGACAGAACAGAGCAGCGACGAACGACTTCGTCGGGTCAGAAAAGAAAAAGAGGCAAGCCGACTGTGTCGGCAGGCAAGCCTAGTCGGCTTATATCCGACACGGCACACACGCACACGAGTTCTCCTTTGCGCGCTTGATGTTTCGTCCGTCTTTCCGTTGACGGTCCACGGTTGACAGTTGGCGGCAGGCCGCGCTTCGCAACGGACCGCCGATCATCCGGATGCGCGGCTCACAGGACCCTTCAAACCTCAGGGAACACGGGCAGGAGTGGGCGAGGATGGCTCCCCGTCGAGTGCTGTGTCTTCTCCGTGCTCTCCGTGTCCTCCGTGTGAAACTCCTGTCTGTCACCTCAGCAGCGCCGCGGGGCCCCGGGCGCCCGGGCCGGGCGGG
>JAEWBG010000004.1 GCA_023391335.1 Pseudomonadota bacterium
GGGTTCGGGGTCCGACACTTCCGGATCCGCAATCCTCGGTTCACGAGCAGCGCGCGATAGCTTTGCCCCGGTCGGAAAGGCAGCGCCACCCAGCCCAACGATACCGCCTTGTGCGATGTGATCGCGAATTGATGCTGGGGAAGCGCTCGGCCAATTGTTCAGCGGAGTTGCGCTCGGATGCCGCACGTCGGCAAAGTCGTTGGCGATCACGATGCTGAGCGTGGGCGCGCCACCCTTGTGAGGCGCAGGACAATCTTGAATTGCTTCGACGAGGCCCGAAACCGGAGAGTGGAGCCAAGCACTCACTTCATCGGTGGCTTTTGCAATCGGCTGTCCCCATTGCACGTATTCGCCCACTGCTACGAGAGGTTCCGCGGGACGTCCGACGTGCTGATCCAGCGGGATCACTAGGCGATTGGGCGCGGCAAGAGTTTGCAGTGAGTGGCGAGTAGATCGATCTTTGTGTGCGTCGAGTCGCAAGCCGCCGCGAGGTGTGGTCTTCGCCAACATGTCAGCTGTGCAGGGCGCGTGCGCTGGCTGCTTGTGGGGCGGGTCGCAACACGATGCAGTCGACGGGGCAGGGCGGGATGCACAATTCGCAGCCGGTGCAATCCGCCGCAATGACCGTGTGCATGTATCGCGAGGCGCCCACGATCGCATCGACTGGGCAAGCTTGGATGCACTTGGTACAGCCGATGCACTTGGACTCTTCGATCCACGCGACCACCGGCGGATCTCGGTGCACTCCGAATTGAGGATCGACTGGCTTCGCAGGCTGATTGAGCAGCGTCGCGAGTTTGGCCGCAGTTGAATCGCCCCCGGGCGGGCATTGATTGGGCGCTGCTTCACCGCGTGCGAGCGCTTCGGCGTAAGGACGGCACCCTGCGAAGGTGCAGCGCCCGCACTGCGTTTGCGGCAGCAGCAAATTGATTTGCTCTGCCAGGCGTTCGCAGCTGGAACGGTCGCCTTCGGGCGTAAGCCACGTCACGGCCATAGCGCACACGATCATCAGCATGATGGCGATGGCGAGGGTCATTCGCGCACCAGGCCGACCAAGCCCATCAGTGCGAGCGCGGCGATGCCGATGCTGACGAGTGTCAGCGGCGTGCCGCGAAATGAATGAGGTACATCCGCGAGCCGTAAGCGCTGCTGCATCAAGGCCATGGCAATCGAGGCCATGCAAAACACACCCGCGGCGCTCAATGCCAATGCGAAGTACTCCAGGATGGTGCGCGCCCGTACCAAGTCGATGAGCACCAGCCCTGCAGCCGCACCGTTTGCAATCATCAACAACCGGAATGCATTCGGTGCGGGAATCAGTCTCGTGCGCTTGCTTATGAAGGTCTCGACGAGAACTGCAGCGATAGCGATCACGATCATGACCAACGGTAGTTGCAGATAGCTCAACTGCAACGGATTCAAGACGAACCGTTGCAACGGCCACATGACGAGCGCAGCAGCGATGAGCACCCAGGCATTCGCTGCAGCAAGTGCAACGGCGGTTTCGAACGTGTTGTCAGCGTGACGAAACGGCCGCCATGCTGGAATGCTGAACAGCGCGGCGAGATTGATCACCACGGCGCCCAGCAAAATCAACAGCAAGAACGAGATCATGGCGGTGCACGTGTGCTACTTCACTTTCATTCCCGGTTGCGCGCCGCTGTCCGGCGACAGCAAGAAGATTTCTTTGCCGCCCGGTCCAGCTGCGAGGACCATGCCTTCAGATGTGCCGAATTTCATCTTTCTGGCCTTCAGATTGGCTAGCACGATCGTCAAACGTCCGACGAGTTTGTCGGGTTCGTACGCGGAACGAATTCCCGCGAAGATCGTGCGCTCTGCATCGCCGATATCGACCCGCAGCTTGAGGAGCTTGTCCGCGCCTTCGACGTATTCGGCGGCCAAGATTTTCGCGATACGAATATCGACCTTCGCGAAATCCTCGACGGTGATCTCGCTCGCGGTGGGGGCGGCGACGGCGGCCTCTGTTTTGGCTGCGGGAGCTTTCGGAGTCTCTTGAGGAGGTTCAAACAGCGCGTCCAATTGTTTCGCCTCCACGCGAGTCATGAGGTGTGAGTACGGAGCGATCTCGTGATCGAACAACAAGCTCTGCGCGTCGCTCCATTGCAGTGGGGCGATCTGCAGGAACTTCTCGACTGCGGCTGCCAGTGCGGGGAGCACAGGCTTCAGATAGAGCGTGAGCAGACGGAAAACATTCAAGCTCACCGTGCAGACTTCATGAAGCCGCGCATCGTTCGCCGCGTCCTTCGCCAGCTCCCACGGTGCTTGCTGAGCGATATAGGCATTTGCTTTGTCGGCCCACTCCATGATCTCGCGCAAGGCTTTGCCAAACTCGCGTTGCTCGTAGTAGTCGGCAATCGTTGCCGCAGCTTGCGGCAGATCGCGCAGCAATTCGTGGTCGATCCGATCCGCAGACAGCTTGCCGTTGAATCGCTTCGCGATGAACCCAGCTGTGCGGCTCGCGATATTGATGTACTTGCCGACGAGGTCGCTGTTCACGCGCGCGATGAAGTCTTCGGGATTGAAGTCGATGTCTTCGACGTTACCGTTCAACTTCGCGGCAATGTAGTAGCGCAGCCACTCGGGATTCATTCCCAAATCGAGATAGCGCAGCGGGCTGATACCTGTGCCGCGCGATTTGGACATCTTCGCGCCCGACACCGTGATGAACCCGTGAACATAAACGTGGTTCGGAACCTTGCGGCCGGCGAATTTGAGCATCGCGGGCCAGAACAGCGTGTGGAAGTAAATGATGTCCTTGCCGATGAAGTGGATTTGCTCCACGTCATCCGCACTCAAGAACTGATCGAAGCTGCGCGCCTCGCC
Organism: Pseudomonadota bacterium; assembly: GCA_023391335.1. Classification (GTDB taxonomy): domain Bacteria; phylum Pseudomonadota; class Gammaproteobacteria; order Steroidobacterales; family Steroidobacteraceae; genus Steroidobacter. The sequence continues at coordinate 2,845 of JAEWBG010000004.1, forward strand.
CTTGGCTTTGGCCTTGCCGCTGTCGAAATAACTCTTCAGCGAGGCCAGATAGCCGATCGGCGCATCGAGCCACACATAGAAGAACTTGCCGGGCGCGTCAGGAATGGCGATGCCGAAATACGGCGCATCGCGCGAGATGTCCCAATCGCCCAACTGTTGATCGCCTGTGCCGCTCAACCATTCGCGAGCCTTATTCGCAACGGATGATTGCAAACGGCCCGGTGTATCGAGCCAGCTTTTCAAGAACTCGACGCAGCGCGGATCGGAGAGGCGAAAGAAGAAATGATCCGAGGTCTTGCGAATCGGTGCGGCACCGGAGAGCGTCGAATAAGGATCGATGAGATCGGTCGGCGAATACACCGAGCTGCAGACTTCGCACGAGTCGCCGTACTGATCCTTGGAGTGACAGTTGGGGCATTCGCCTTTGATGTAGCGATCCGCCAAGAACATCTGCTTCACCGGGTCGTAGAACTGCTCGACCGGCTTCACGTAGATCAGATCGGCGGCTTTCAGCTTGCGATACACATCTTGCGAAAGCTGGGTGTTCTCGGGCGAATGCGTCGAGTGCCAGTGATCGAAGGAAATATGAAAACCTTCGAGATATTTCGGACGCCCCGCGGCAATGTTCGCAACGAGCTGTTCTGGAGAAATCCCTTCAGCCTCGGCCTTCAACATGATCGGCGCGCCGTGAGCGTCGTCCGCGCACACGAAATGCACTTGATTGTCCTGCATGCGCTGGAACCGCACCCAGATGTCCGCCTGGATGTATTCCATGATGTGCCCCACGTGGAACGGTCCATTCGCGTAAGGCAGAGCAGTCGTGATGAAAAGATGACGAGGTGAGGGCATCGGCAAGGATTCGGCCGGGAAAAGGGCCGGAATTATGCCACGTCATGCGGCCTAGAGCCGCTGACGGTGAGGAAGTGAAGCGGTAAGGAGTGAGGATCGTCGCGGCGCAGCCGCCTTCACCCCCTTACTTTCTCACTTACTCACCCGATGTCTTTCACCGCCTCAAACTTCGACTTATTGATTGCCTTCTTGTACGCGTCCTTGCCGCTGATGATGGCCTTGTCCAGCAATTCCTGGATGGCGGAGTCCATGATGCGCATGCCGAACTGGGCACCGCTTTGCATCGTGTTTTCGAGCTGGTCGAGTTTGCCTTGGCGAATCAGGTTCGCGACGGCGGGGGTGTTCACCAGGATCTCATGGGCGGCGACGCGGCCGGGTTTGCCGGCCTTGGGAATGAGCTGCTGCGAGATCACGCCACGGAGGGAGGTCGAAAGCATCGCGCGGACGTGCGACTGCTTGTCTGCCGGAAACGCATTCACCATGCGATCCACGGTGGCCGCGGCGCCGTTCGTGTGCAGGGTGCCCATCACCAAGATGCCCATTTCAGCGGCGGTTACGGCGATCGACATGGTTTCGTAGTCGCGCAATTCGCCCACCAGGATGACGTCGGGATCTTCGCGCAAGGCCGAGTGCAAGGCCTCAGCGAACGAAGGACTGTGATTGCCGATCTCGCGCTGACTGATCAAGCAATTCTTGCGCTGGTGTACGAATTCGATCGGATCTTCGATCGTCAGGATGTGACCTTTCATGCGCGAATTCATGTCGTCGATCATCGCTGCGAGCGTCGTCGACTTGCCCGAGCCGGTCTTGCCGGTCACGAGGATCAATCCATTGTTCACCTTACAAAGATTGCGCACCGCATCCGGCACGTTGAGCTGATCGAGCGTGAGTGCTTTGGAGGGGATCGCTCGGCAGACGCAGCCCAAGCCATAGAGGTGGCGCATCACGTTCACGCGGAAGCGCGAGACACCGGGAATGATGTAGGCGAAGTCTGCGCCGTGTTTCTCTTCCAAGCGCATCTGCGCGGCGCGCGGCATGATTTCGCGCAAAACTTCTTCGACGTAAGCAGGCGAGAGTACTTCAGGACGCAGGTTCTGTAGCTCGCCATAGAGGCGAATGCGCGGCGGATCGCCTGCGATGAAGTGCAAGTCCGAGCCGTTCTTCGCGAGCACTTCCTTCAAGTACGCATCGATTTTTCGCGGAACGTACTGGTTTCCCGTCGCGCTAGTCGCGGCGTTCGCCGCTGCGGAATTCGGTTCGATTGCCATGATCAGCCCGGTGCCAAGTCGAGTTTCGGCAGAACGCTGGTGTCGGTGACGAAGCGGGAGAAGAGTTTCTTATCCGTTGCGTAGACGTACGCGTCGTCCGGATCGATCTCTTTTGCTTGCACGAGTTGCAGCAGCGCCTGATCCATCATCTGCATGCCAAGTTCCTTGCCGGTCTGTAATTGCGAAGGAATTTGGTGAGTTTGATCGGTCATGATGAGCTTACCGATCGCGCGCGTGAGCACCATGATTTCGCAGACCGCTTTGCGTCCACGCTGATCCGCGGTTTTGACCAGCACCTGCGTGATCACCGCAATCAAACTTTGCGACAAGAAGCTCTTGGTTTGCTCGCGCTCATCGGCCGGCAATGCATCCACGACGCGGTCGATCGTCTTGACTGCCCCGGTGGTGTGCAGCGTACCGAGGACAAGGTGTCCGGTTTCTGCGGCCGTCATCGCCCATCGAATCGTTTCGGCATCGCGCAATTCGCCGACGAGAATCACGTCCGGGTCTTCACGCATCGCGGCACGCACGCCTTCTGCGAACGAAGGCAGATGCGTGTTGAGCTCGCGCTGGATGATCTGGCTGCCCTTGCTCTTGTGCACGAACTCGATCGGATCTTCCAGGCTGATGATGTTCAACTTACGCGTGGCGTTGAGATAGTCGATCATCGCCGCGAGCGTGGTCGACTTACCTGTGCCCGTCGATCCTGTGACCAAGATCATCCCTTGATGGTAGTCGCAGAGCTTTCTAACGATCGGCGGCAGGTTGAGGGTTTCGAGCGTGGGCACTTGCGTGGGAATCGCTCGAAAGGTGGCTCCGACGCCAGTTTCCTTGCGGAATACGTTCACGCGAAATCGACCGCCGTTTGCCGAGACGTAGGACATGTCCACATCGTGGCCCTTGCGCAGCATTTCTTGCTGCGGTTTGGCCATGATCTCGCTGATATAACTTTCCAGTTCGGACTGGCTGAGGTCGCGGAATTTGATCGGCAGAAGATCGCCGTGCATTCGCAGCATCGGCGGCAGCCCGACCGCAAAGTGGATGTCGGAGCATCCCTGGTCGGTGCCGAGTTTTAAGAAGGCATCAATTCGGGCCATAGATAAAGAAGGCTGTAGGCTGTAGGCGCTAGGCTGCAGGTCGGAAGCGCGTACGCGCACGCAGGACGTTTCAAGTCTCGTGGCCGACCGCCGACCCTCGTCGACAGAGTCTACAACCTACCGTCCACTGCGCTGCTGATTATGTTGAGCAGATTGTGGCGTACGTCACAGAGGAAGGGACTCGTGACTTGACTAGCGGATAGATCGGAGAAGAAAAACTGAATCTCTATGCGTTTTCAGCGGCGCTGCCTAACCGGCCGGATCCGACGAGATGCCGTCCCTAGTGGACGCAGCCCTCTGGAGTGACTAGTCACCAGTCACTAGTCAGCAGTCACTAGTTAAAGCGCCTTCTCCAGCGCCGCCCGCAGCTCATCCATGCTTTGGAAGCGTTTGAGCTTATCGACCGACATCGCTTTCACGACGATGTCGGAGAGGACTTTGGGCAGTTGCGGGTTCACGTCGATGGGTGCCTTCGCCTTGCCCTGAACGTGTTGATACATGACGGACATGTGATCGCCGCGGCTGTAGGGCGGCACGCCGGTGAGCATTTCGTAGAGGATCACGCCCACGCTGTAGATGTCCGCGCGTTCGTCGACCTTCTTGCCCAGGATTTGCTCGGGCGCCATGTATTTGGGCGAACCGATGACATAGCCCGTTTTGGTGAGCTGCGTGTCGCCTTCCTTCTGCGCCGCGGCGACGCCGAAGTCCACGATCTTCAGCAAGCCCTCGTTGTTGATGAGGATGTTCGCGGGCTTCAGATCGCGATGCACGATGCCGGCTTGGTGCGCGATGGCCATCCCGGTAGCGATGTCGCTGCCGTACTGAATTGCTTTCGCAAGCGGCAACGGTTTTTCGTTGACGATCTCGCTGCCAAGCGTGTGCGAAGGGAAGTACTCCATCGAGATCGCGTAGTTGCCGCGCATGTACAAGAAGTCGTAGATGCGGATGACGTTCTTGTGGGTGATCTTGCGCGAGTAACGCAGTTCGTGGACGAAGCGCTTCATCATCTCTTCGTCTTGCGACACGTTCGGGTTCAAGAACTTCAAGATCAAGCGTTCCTCGACGACGGTGTCCTCCATAAGGAGCACCGTACCGAATGCACCCTTGCCGATCTTCTCGATGAACTTGTAACGGCCCTCGACGACATCGCCCGGTTTGAGCGTGGAGATGTCCAGCTTCTGCGTTGCTGCGGCTGCTTCTTCCGCTTTGGCGATGACCTGATCGACGTCTCCTTTGTCGATGAGCAGCGTGCGTGCGGGCTCCGCCATCTTCTGAGCCTTCATCTGTGCTGCCACCGCCGTGCTCGAGTAGCGCCCGTCGATGTCTTCGATCGCGCGAATCGCAGCCTGCTGAATGGTCAGATCGTTCGCCGCCGCGCCTGCGTTCTGAATGTAGGCTCGAATGCTGTCCGCACGCTTGTCGTCGGCCAACTTGGCGAGCGAGTTGATTGCCTCGACTTTGATTTCCTTCTCGGGCCGCTCGAGCAATCGGACCAGCGGTTCCACAGTTCGGCCGTCGCCCAATTTGCCCAGTGCACGAGCGACGGTCGGTAGCGATCGCGTGTTGCCGGTGTTCAGCAGATCCAACAACGTGGGCAGTGCCTTCTTGCTGCCGATCTCGGCGAGCGCATCGACCGCACGTTCGCTCACCCACCAATCCTTGTCCTTGGTGGCTTCGATCAGAAAGTTAACGGCGCGCTCGTCTTTCGTCTGATTCAAGATCTCGATGGCCGCGCGGCGCACGTCTTCGTCTTCATCCTTGATGAGTTCGATCACTGCGTCGACGACACGAGGGCCGCCGATTCGGCCCAATGCGTCTGCGGCTCGCGTGCGAACCCACCAGTCGTCGTCCTTGATGACCTGCAACAGATGTTTGATGTCGCGCGCAGTGCCTAGGTGATTCAGTACTTCCACCGCAGCGCGTCGCGCGTATTCATTCTCGTCCTTCAAGACTTCGACGAGATACTTCATCGTCTCCGGATCTTTGGCGCGCACGATGACGTCGATCGCGCGATTGGCGACCTCGATGTCCGGATCGCGCAGCATCTGGCAGATCGGACCAATGTGGATCGGCCCATCCATTTTGGAGAGCGCATTCAGCGCCGCCTGACGGATCAGCTTATTGGGATCGCGTAACTGAGTTTGGATCGCGGCGGACACTTCGGGTCGATTGAATCGCGAAAGGATGCTGATGATGTGCATCCGAGCTGCGGAATCCTTGCCTTCGATGCGGCTGATCAGCTCGGGCAGAGCCGATTCGTCAGCCAGATCCGAGATGATCTTGAACAGCGCGGCCTTTTCGTTCGCTTCCTGGTTGTACGCATGCTGCAGCAGATCGCGCACGGTGAAGCGGTTGCGCTGTGCGCCGATGATCTCGAGCACCGCGGGTTTGGAGACGTCCTCGCGATTGAGCAACTCGATGAGTAGGGTGGGGCTGTAGTTACGGCTCGAGGTGAGCGCCCAAGTCACGGCCGAAATCGTGCGCGGATTGCCGTCGACCAAACCTTCGACGATGATCGGGAAAGTCTTGTTGTCGGCGAGCTGCGAGAGAATTTCGACGTAGGCCGCAGTCTCTTTCTTATCCGCAACGGCCAGTGCGTCCAGGATTTTAGGAATCGCGCCCGCGCCGATCTTCGCGAGCTTCTGAAACGCCTTTTGCGCCTCAGGATTCAGTGGGTCGCCAATGCCACGGATTTCCGCGATCAGGCGCTCCGCTCTCAGATCGGAAAAAAAACTCATCGAGTCGTCCCGGTGTCCATCGCCGCGCGATTTCGCGCTTGCCGTCCGGCCCGCGGGTTATGCACCCCGTCCCGCTGTCCGCCGTCCGACCAATTCGTTAGAAGATTGATCATTAAAGGTTTGACGTTGCAAGGCATTATGCCATGGAGTTCATCGAGCAGCCGAGTTTACGCAGGTCGCTGAGCGACTCACGGCGATTTCGCCGCAATCCGTTACAATCCGCGCCGCGCGCGCAACCTGCAGCGTTTTCCCCATCAGCCCTCTCAGTCGAGTTCTCAAGCGGATATGACCAGCGATTTTGAGCACGCATTGCAGGAGAGTGCGGCAAGTTTTGTCGAGCCCTACCTCGGACGGCCGCTAGGTGAAGCAGTCAAATCCGTAGCAGTCGATCGAGATAGGGTGACGGTGTCGGTCGAACTCCCATTTCCTGCCGCACATTACGGCAATGAACTAGCGCAGGCGCTGCAGGGCCAGTTGGCAGCCGCCGCGGCGGGGCGGTCCATAAGCGTCGATGTCCGTTGGCGGGTCCAATCCCATACGGCTCAGCGCAACCTGAAGCCCGTTCAAGGCGTGCGAAATATCATCGCCGTTGCCTCCGGGAAAGGCGGAGTCGGCAAGTCCACGACAGCTGCGAATCTGGCCCTGGGCTTGGCGTATGACGGTGCAGAGGTCGGATTGCTCGACGCCGACATCTATGGTCCGAGTCAGCCCTTGATGATGGGTCTGCCGAACGATCGACCGACGAGCCCCGATCAACGCACCATGATTGCGCCCGTCGCGTACGGCGTGAGAGTGATGTCGATTGGCTTTTTGATCGATTCGGAACAGCCGATGGTCTGGCGCGGTCCGATGGTGACCCAGGCTCTAGTGCAACTTTTGGAAACCACACGCTGGGGCGAACTCGATTATTTGATCGTCGATATGCCGCCGGGTACGGGCGACACGCAGCTCACGTTGCCCCAGCGCGTTCCGGTCAGCGGCGCAGTGATCGTTTCGACGCCGCAGGACATCGCGTTGCTCGATGCGCGCAAGGGACTGCGTATGTTCCAGAAAGTCGAGGTGCCGGTGCTCGGTATCGTCGAGAACATGAGCACGCATGTGTGCTCCAACTGCGGCCATGAAGAACACATCTTCGGCGTCGGTGGCGGTCGTAGGATGGCCGAGCAATACGGCGTGGAGCTGCTTGCGGAATTGCCGCTGGACATTCGCATCCGCGAGCAAGCCGACAGCGGCAGGCCGACGGTTGTCGCAGAGCCCGAAAGTAAGTTGGGCAAGGCCTATATCGATCTGGCTCGTCGAACCGCCGCACGCCTCGCGACCATCGATTCAGGGCCTGCGTTTCCGAAAATCGAAATTGAGAACACATGACGGGGCGAGCTGTTGGGAGTTGACCGTTGACGGTTGACAGCTCGAACAAACCAAGCATCCTTCCGCATCACTAACCACTACACATATCAATGAGCATCAAGTCAGATCGTTGGATTCGTAGCATGGCCGCGCAGGGCATGATCGAGCCGTTCGAGCCCGGTCAGGTGCGCGTGGGTCCGGCAGGGAAGATCATCTCGTATGGCACGTCGAGCTACGGCTATGACGTGCGGTGCGCGAACGAATTCAAGATCTTCACCAACATCAATTCCACGATCGTGGATCCGAAGAACTTCGATTCGGGTAGCTTCGTCGACGTCGTATCCGACGTCTGCATCATTCCACCGAACTCGTTCGCACTCGCTCGCACCGTCGAGTACTTCCGCATTCCTCGCAAGGTGTTGACCATTTGTTTGGGCAAGTCGACCTACGCCCGCTGCGGCATCATCGTGAACGTCACCCCGCTCGAACCGGAGTGGGAAGGCCACGTCACGCTTGAGTTCTCAAACACCACTCCGCTGCCTGCAAAGATCTTCGCGAACGAAGGGGTTGCGCAGATGTTGTTCCTTGAATCCGATGAAGTCTGCGAGACCTCGTACAAGGATCGCGGCGGCAAATACCAGGGGCAGAAGGGCGTGACGTTGCCGAAGGCGTAGGCCGAGGCCGTGATGAAGTGAAGGGCCGAAGACGGCCGTGATGGGGTGAACGGCGTAGCTCGGTAGGAATGCGACGCGCTCGATTCCATGAGAATCACGACCTCACGGGCCGTTGGCTTCAGGCCGGAACCTCAGCTGTACTAGTCAGAACAAGATCCGCAGGTACCCGGTACGCTCCAGCCACACGCGCCCCGATGTTCACTTCATCACGGCCGTCTTCGGCCTTTCACTCCATCACTTCATCGTTACCTTCTTCCCATCCATCTCCAAGCTCTCCAACTCCATCACCGTCTCGACTTTTCCTTTTCGGATCTGCTCGGCGCGCACGGCCGCGAATTCATACTTCGGTAGCAGCCAGAATTTCGACATGCGCGAAGAGTTCTCGCGCGTGCTTTCGTAGAGAACGGAATCCAATTGGCCTTGATCTGAATTTGCGGTGCCGGTCCCCGCGCGCTCGTACGAATAGCTCTTGACCTTGCCGTCGTCGATGATCGAAATCGTGCCCGGCTCTTGGCCGCGCAGCAGCGAAGTCACAACTGAGATTTGAATCGAGAGCCGATCCTGCACGCCTGCGCTGATCGGGATTTGAAAGTCCTTGCCTTTGGCCTTGCCGATGGCGAGATTTCGCTTCCAATCGAAAACCATATCGCCGTCGTCCTTGTTGCCGGATTTACCGTCGTCCAGCGACCAATGCAGCGGACGAACGCCGGACTCGGTGATTTCCATTTCGCTGCGCTCGCGAGCAGCGGAGCTGACGACGAATGACGCCAAGAAACTCGGCTCGGCGCGCGTTTCGTAGATGTAGTGGCCGGTCGCGGGATCGCGTCGAAACGTGAAGATCAACGTGCCTGCGCTCAGGCCGCGATAGCTTACTGGATAGCGAGCAGTGAATTCGTGAGGTACCGGCGATTCAGCATTCGCATGCGCAACGAGAACAACGCTAGCAACGAAACCGAGGATGAATTTGTGCATGAGCGGCTGTGTCGAGAAGGCGCTCATGGAGTGGCTCAGCCCGATGCGCCTTCGATTAGGATCGGGTGAGTCATCGGCTGGCCATCCAGCCATACGCGGTCGTCGCGAAATTTCACTCTGCCCCGCGCAATCAAATCGATTGCCTCGGGATAGATCCTGTGTTCTTGCTGCTGAACTCGTGCTGAAAGCGTGGCTTCGGTATCGCCGGGCAATACCGGCACGGTCGCTTGAATAATTACCGGGCCGCCATCGAGTTCCGCCGTCACGTAGTGAACGCTGCATCCGTGCTGAGCATCGCCTTCTTCCAAGCAGCGGCGGTGCGTGTGCAAGCCACGATACTTCGGCAGCAGTGATGGGTGGATGTTCAAGATGCGATCGTGAAAGCGCGCGATAAATTTCGCCGTCAAAATGCGCATGAACCCAGCGAGCACCACCAGCTGCGGATCGAAGGACTCGATCAACTCCGCCAGTGCTGCATCGAATGCTTCGCGATCGATGAAGTCGCGCGGAGAGATGGCGCGGGTCGGAATATTGAGCGAGGACGCGGTCGCAAGCCCGGCGGCTTCTGGCTTATCGCTGATGACCGCAACGATGTCGATCGGCAGCGTTCCATGTTGGGCATGTTCAGCGATCGCGCGCATGTTGCTGCCGCGACCCGAAATGAGGATGACCACGCGCAACCGACTTGCGCCGGTTGCTCGATCGAGCGTGCCTGGGCTCATTCGTGAATGATGACGCCGCCGTCGCCGCGGCGCACTTCGCCGATGACAACCGGTTGCTCGCCTGAGTTGCGCAGACTCTGCAGTGCTTTCTCCGCGTGTTCGGCTGCTACGCAGACGATCATGCCGATGCCGCAGTTGAACGTGCGATACATCTCGGCATTCGCGATGTTGCCGGCCTTCTGCAGCCAGTCGAATACGGGGAGGCGCTGCCAAGTCTGAGCGCTGAGCACGACTTCCAATCCATTCGGAATCACGCGCGGGATGTTCTCGGTGATGCCGCCGCCAGTGATGTGTGCAAATCCGTGCACGTTCACCGTTTTGGCCAGTGTGAGCAGGGATTTCACATAGATCCGCGTCGGGGCCATCAATGCGTCGTACAGCAAGCCGCTTTCGATGCGCGTCGTTGCAGTCGCCTTCGCCGTCTGCAGCAGCTTGCGAATGAGCGAGTAGCCGTTCGAGTGCGGGCCGGAGGAGGGCAGGCCGATCACCACATCGCCCGGCCGAGTATGCGAGCCATCGATGATCTGCTCTTTTTCCACGATGCCGACGCAAAAGCCTGCGAGATCGTAATCGCCTTGCGCATACATCCCGGGCATCTCGGCGGTTTCGCCGCCGATCAGCGCTGCTCCAGCTTGCACGCAGCCCTCGACGATGCCTTTGATGACTCTTTCGGCGACTTCGATGCTCAGCTTGCCCGTGGCGTAGTAATCCAAGAAGAACAGGGGCTCGGCACCTTGCACCACGACGTCGTTCGCACACATCGCGACGAGATCGATGCCGATCGTGTCGTGGCGCCCTGTTTCGATGGCGAGTCGCAGTTTCGTCCCCACGCCGTCCGTGCCGGAGACCAGCACTGGTTTGCGGTAGCGATCCACTGGGATTTCGAACAGCGCACCGAATCCGCCGAGCCCGGCGAGGACTTCTGGGCGCATGGAGCGCTTGACCGCAGGCTTGATGCGTTCGACGAGTTCATCGCCGGCTTCGATATCGACGCCAGCATCTTTGTAGGTGATCGAATTGGGAGGGGACATACGGCCTCGAAGGAATTGGCCTGTGGTATTTTACACGCCCTTTGCATGGGCCGCGGCTGAGTTGAGCCGCTCGCGAGAGGAGCAGATTACAAATCGTATGGTCGCGCTGCGTTGGAAGAATTTCGTGGTCGGGCTGCTTGCCCTCTGCGCAGGTGCAGCGGCGCACGCCGTAACTGTGAGCGATCTATACGAAACCACGCAGCCGGTGCAGACCACGCGCGATGCGGCATTCGTCGATGCCCTCAAGACAATCGTGATCCGCGTCAGCGGCCAGCGTGATGCCCCAGCTAAGCTGGGTGCGAGCCTGAATAGCCCTCGCGAATATGTACAGAAGTTCGGCTTCACGAGCGACGGCATGCTGGATGTGGGATTCGACAGCGTCTCGATCGATCGTCTGCTGTCGAATGCAGGTCTTCCCATTTGGGGGCGCGAGCGGCCGGCGGTGCTGGTGTTGCTCGAAGTCACGGATTCGAACGGTACTCACCTCGTCGACGCGCAGTCGCCAAGTGCAGATCGGGATCCGCTGAATGCGGTGGCTCGCGACCGCGGGCTGCCCCTGCGCTGGCCGACTCCCGGCGTCCAGGGGATCTCCGTCGCGGGCTCGTCGCCCTCTGATTTGCTGCAGTTTGCGGCAAGCCAAGGTGCGAATGCAGTGCTCGGCGGACAGCGCATCGATGGCGGTGCAGTGCGCTTGCGGTTGGTTTCGAAGGATGGCGTGAGCGAGACAGTAGGATCGCCGGAAGAGGGCGTGCACTTCGCTGCGGATGCCTTTGCACGCACTTTCGCGGCATCAGCGAACGAACTGAGCAGCGTGGCGCTTGAGGTGTCGGGCATCGCGAACCTAGATGCATACGCCTCGACACTCAATTATCTCGAGAGCGTAACGTTGGTTCGCAGCGTCGCCGTCGAGCAGGTTTCGGGCGAGCGTATGCGATTCAAGCTTTCCATCCGCGGCGATGCCGAAACCTTGCGCAGGGCGATCGGACTCGATGATCGCCTCGTGCCGGACGGCAGTTCGGCAGCTCCCGACCTGCTTGCGTATCGATTCCAGCATTGATCATGCGGCACATTCCCAATGCGCTTTGCATCTTGCGCATGCTGCTGGTTGTGCCGGTGGCTTGGCTGCTCGTACATGGCGACTTTGGCGCCACGCTCTGGGTTTTCGGTATCGCTGCAATCACCGACGGGCTGGACGGTTTTCTCGCCAAACGCTGCGGCTGGACATCAGAACTCGGCAAGATACTCGATCCGCTCGCCGATAAAATTTTGCTGGTGAGCGTGTTCTTATTGCTCGCGTACTTGGGGCTTGTGCCGGTGTGGCTGGCCGCCGCTGCCGTGGCGCGCGATGTCGTCATTACCGCGGGCGCGATCACGTACAACTATTTATACGGCTACCCAAACGGCAAGCCCACGCCCGTCAGCAAGCTCAATACCCTATCGCAGATCCTATATCTGCTGCTTGTCGTCGCAGTGCACGACGTGCATCGGTCGGCGGAGCCGCTCGAGACCATTCTCGGGGCATCGGTTTTCGTGTTTACGGTCGTGAGCGGTCTTGACTACGTCATCACCTATTCGCGCAAGGCTATTCACGCCAGCCGCCAGCAGCGCGAACTCGCGCAATGACCCCAACTCAGATCCCGCTTGGGATCGGGCTGCGCGATAGTTCGGTGTTCGCGAGCTATTGGGCAGGTCGCAATCGCGCGGTCATCGACGCACTCCTCGCGCTCGTACCTCAGTCCCTTCCGACCTGCGTCTGGCTGCACGCTGCAGTAGGGCTGGGTAAGACGCATTTGCTGCAGGCACTCTGCGCGCGGGCCGGTGAGCGCGGGGAGAGTGCTGCTTACTTGCCGCTCAAACAGGCGCGTTCCATGGGGCCTGAAGTACTCGTTGGGCTCGGGCAGCTGGCGCTGGTGTGTCTAGACGATGCTGAGGCAGTGCTTGGAGACTCAGACTGGGAACGCGCGTTGTTCCGCCTTCATCAGGAGCTGGACGAGCAGCGTGGCCGCGTCGTTGTTTCGGCGACCAAACCTCCTGCCGCATTGCCGATCAAGCTGCGCGATCTTGCGTCGCGGCTAAATGGCGGCCTCGTGTTGACGTTGCAACCGCTCGACGACTCTGAGCAACTCGAGGCGTTGCAGTTGCGGGCGCAACTGCGCGGCTTTGAGCTGCCCGACGAAACCGCCCAGTTCCTCATCCGGCGTTTGCCGAGACAAATGGGAGCGCTGTTTAGCTTCTTGGATCGCCTCGACCGAGCGTCCTTGGCGGCACAGCGTAAGTTGACTGTGCCGTTCGTGAAGCAGGTGCTATCCCAAGAGCGTGCTCAAGATCCGCAATGAATCACTGCGGCGGAGCCGGCCGAGTCACGCGCAGATACGCGATCAAGCTCACGAACAGAACGAACGACACGCAGATCACGAGCGCGGCCCAGTCCCGCCACGTTGGATTGGCGATGGCCTCCGTGAGTCCAACGATCAGATAAGGGATGACGCAGAGCGTGAAGATCGCGTAGGTCTTTCGATGTCGCCGCAACAGCCACGCAAGCGGAATCCACAGCGGAGCCGTCAAGACCAGCGTCCACATACCCGCGCTCACGGACACTCCGCTAGCGAATATGCGCCAGCCAACTGCGGCGAGCAGCGCTCCAGCGCCCGCGAGCACACATGCGCGGGCGACCGGCTCCATGGATGTCGCCGTCATCGCTGGAGCCGCACCGCGAGTTCGGCGACGCGCTTGCCCAATGCCTGCGCCAGCGTCTTTTCGTCGTCCGATACTTTGCCAATCCCGGAGTGGCTCGCCACGTGAGTGGCCCCGTAGGGCGAGCCGCCACTGCGGGTTTGATTCAGTGCGGTTTCGGTGAAGGGCAGGCCGACGATGTACATGCCGTGGTGCAGGAGCGGCAGCATCATGCTGAGTAGGGTCGACTCCTGACCGCCGTGCATCGTCTGCGTCGAGGTAAAGACCGCCGCCGGCTTCCCCGCGAGTACGCCCGGTAGCCACAGTGCGCTGGTCCCATCCAGAAAGTACTTGAGAGGCGCGGCCATATTCCCGAATCGGGTCGGGCTGCCGAGCACAAGCGCGGCGCACTGACGCAAATCATCGTGCGTCGCATAAGGAGGGCCGTCCGCGGGAACGGGGGCGACCGGTTCGTCGATCCCGGTTGTCACCGCCGGGACGGTGCGCAAACGTGCACTTGCACCGTTCACGGACTCCACGCCGCGAGCAATATGACGCGCCAGCTCGGCAGTGCTGCCTTTGCGCGAATAAAACAAAACCAATACCTCGATCATGTGGAGAAAACTCCCGGGATAGACGCTTTGCTCGGCCCGTGTGGACGCCGCGCAACGAATTCAGCCTGTTTTGCCGCGCGCATTGTATGTGGGCGCGAACTTGACGGTGCAGAAAACCGTTGTTACGTTCGGTGAAAACCGGGTTTTTCTAGGCTTTAGCAGCGCGACGCGAAGCCGCCCGAATAAGTCAGGGGATTGCATCGGTCGCGTCGAAGCGGAACTCCATTCGCGGCGGAAGGACGAAATCTAAGCGTGTTACACCTGTGCTCACCGCACGGGGCGAGGAACGGCCAGTGACCGTTCGTCGCCTTCACTTAAGCCGAGGTCGGCCATGATTCGCGTCGGAGCAAAAAGAGTTGCGACTGCACTGCTCGTTGCGCTGGGTCTCGCCGCATGCGCAGGTGCTCCCGTGCAGGAAATGAGCAATGCTCGGCAAGCGATCCGCGCGGCTCGCGATGCGGGCGCGGCCAAAGCGGCACCGCAAACCCTACGTGAGGCCCAAGCCCTGTTGGATCGCGCCGAGAACAACCTGCAGCGTCGCGAATATCGGGAAGCTCGCCGCGACGCCGTTGCTGCACGCGACAAGGCCAGTGAAGCCCTGAGCGTCTCGCGCCCCTTGAGCACTGCTGCGGCCGGCGACGGCTCGGGCTGAGCACATTCGTCTGATGGCCGATCTGCATGCACGCCGATGCCATGTATCGGGCCGGGTACAGGGCGTCTTCTTCCGCGCTTCCACGCGTCAGAAGGCCGTGGAACTAGGCTGTGCTGGATACGCGAAGAATTTGGCCGACGGACGGGTTGAAGTGCTTGCGATCGGTGAGCCCACCGCAGTCGCGCAACTGATCGAATGGCTCTGGCTAGGTCCGCCCGCAGCGCGGGTCACCGCGGTTGAAGTAGAAGAATTGGACCTGAGCGCCTTGCAGCAGATACCTGCTGGGTTTGCGACCGGGTAGTGCTTGCGGGACCGCCGCTAGCGGTACTGCCAGCGGTTGGCCAAGCGGGTCAAAACGGCATCGGCGTAGTTGCGTCGCCCGATGCTGCCGTTGTATCGAGCCAGCGCCTTGGTGTAGTCGCCCTTTTCGCGATCCAAATAGAACTTGAGGATCGTGCACCCCATGCGGATGTTTTGCGGGATGCGCACCAGTTCGGAGTTCGTCATTCCGAGTTGGCGCGGCCAGAACGGCATGATCTGCATCAACCCGACTGCACCGGCTGACGACACCGCCCAGCGGTCGAAGCGGCTTTCCACGTCGATGACCGCCATGACCAGCGCCGGAGGGAGTTTCAGACGTTTCGCCTCGCAATGGACGTGCTCGAGGATCTGGGTGCGCTCCTGTTGGTCTTGAACGACCTTGCGCAGCTTGGGCTCCATCGCCGCCCACCAAACCTGCTGATCGAAGCGATCCTCGAAGCATTCCCCGGCCACGCGAGCCTTCTCGAGGACCGCGCCAAGTTCCGGGTCCTGCTGGCGATCGGCCCAGGCGGGCACGGCACAGAGCGCGGCAAACAGAATCCAAATGTGACGAAGGCAGCTCATAGTGATGGAAGCGTGACAGCCGCATGGTCCATGGGCGGCTTGTTACTCGCCATGATGCAGCTCACATGATGCCGAACGGAACGCAGCGCAATGCGCGTTGTCCGAGCGGCGGCGCGCACAATATCATGGCGCTCCTCCCCGAACCGGCTGGACGCATCAGCCTTACTCGTGGCCACCGAACATTTCCGTCGTCAGGACTATTCTTCTTTTTTCAACATGAGCGCCGTCGACGAATCCGATTCGAATTCCGCAGCCCCGGCGCGCGGCGTGTATTGGCTGCCGAACCTGTTCACTACCGGGACGTTGTTCGGCGGGTTCTACGCGATCGTCTCCGCCATCAATGGCGACTTCCCGCGCGCGGCCATCGCCATCTTCGCGGCAATGATTTTCGACGGCTTGGATGGGCGCGTGGCGCGCTGGACGAACACCCAAAGCGACTTCGGCAAGGAGTACGACAGCCTTTGCGACATGGTCGCATTCGGCCTGGCGCCGGCAATCGTCGCGTATCAATGGGGTGTCGCATTGATCGCCGACTACGGTCGCTTCTGGGGCCGTTTCGGCTGGCTTGCGACTTTCTTCTACGCGGTCGCCGCCGCGCTGCGCCTTGCCCGTTTCAACTCGCGCCACGCCGTTGCGGACAAGCGCTACTTCGAAGGACTGCCTAGTCCATCCGCTGCTGCGACTGTGGCCGGATTCATTTGGGTGATGAGCAACTTCGAAGTTTGGGGACTGCCCGCTCTGGTGCTCGCGTTCACGGTCACGATCTGCATCGGCGCGTTGATGGTCAGCAAGTTCTCTTACTGGAGCGGCAAGGAGTTGGATCTGCGCGGACGCATCAAGTGGATTTACGCGTCGGCAATTCCCCTTATCTATGTCGTCGTTTTCGTAAATCCGCCCGTCTCGCTATTCACGCTGTTCGGCGTTTATGCGGCCTCCGCGCCCGCGTACTGGTTGTATCGTCGGGTGCGTCGTCGCCACGTCAAAGCAGTGCACGAACCTGTCGATCCGCACGTCGGCGGCGAATGATGAGTACCAAGATTCGTTATCTCCAGGCGCTTGGTATCGATGTTTGGACCCGTCGTTCGCAGGCCGCCCACCGTGCGGAAGAAGTCGGCGAAGCTGCGGTTCTGGACGCACCCCCGGCGGTAGCTGCTGAGCAGTCCCGTGCCGCCTTAGTTGAATCCGTCGTTCCGCGCGAAAGAACGCCTGCGTCGCAAACCGCGATCCGTCGCAACGATTCAGAGCTGCCCGCATCGGTAGCGGCGCTGGATTGGGAAGGACTGCGCGGTGCCGTGAGTACGTGCACTGCCTGTTCGCTGCACACCTCGCGCACTCAATCGGTGTTCGGAGTGGGCAATCGCCAGGCGCAGTGGATGATCATCGGCGAGGCGCCCGGGGCCGAAGAAGACAAGCAAGGCGAGCCGTTCGTCGGTCGCGCGGGGCAGTTGTTGAATGCAATGCTCAAGTCGATCGCCTTGGCGCGCGAACAGGTGTTCATCGCGAACATCTTGAAGTCGCGACCGCCGAACAATCGCGATCCCAAGCCGGAAGAAGTGGCCGCGTGTATTCCTTTTCTGTATCGCCAAATCGAACTGATCAATCCCGTCCTGCTGCTTTGCGTGGGGCGCATTGCCGCACAAACCCTACTTCAGACCGATACGCCGATCGGTAGACTGCGGGGCACGCTGCATCGCATCGCTAATAATCGACCGATGATCGTGACGTATCACCCCGCTTATCTGTTACGCAGTCCCGCCGAAAAGCGCAAAGCCTGGAGCGATCTGAAGCTTGCGGTGCAGACGTTCGAGCGGCTGCGTGCCGAGGCCGCCGCGTGAGCGCGGAGCTCGATCGCAGCAAATTACTCGTCTCGGCGCGGTTCCGGCCGATGACCTTGGCCGATGTGCCTGGCGTGATCGCGGTCGAGAGAGCGTCGTATCCCTTTCCCTGGAGCGATGGCGTGTTTCGCGACTGCATCCGCGTCGGTTATCTGTGCCGCGTCGTGGAATGCTTAGGCGAGATTGGGGGCTACGGCATCATGTCGTACGGCGCCGGCGAGGCGCACATTCTGAATATCTGCATCCGAGAAGACTTGCGCGGCGGCGGATTGGGCCGGCGGTTGATGCTGTATTTGCTCGACCGGGCTCGGGGCGCCGGCATGCAAGACGCCTTCTTGGAAGTGAGGCCTTCGAATCCCAATGCGATCGCACTCTATGAATCGCTGGGCTTCGTCCGCGTTGGCATGCGCAAGGGCTACTACCAAGCTCATCAGGGCCGCGAAGACGCGCTCGTTTATAAATTGATCTTGAGCCAAGCCGACGAGTAAGCGTCTTGCGACGCTCGCGGGCAGCTACAATGCCGCGCCTTTCTATTGCCCCCGACTATGACCAGCACCAACGACGAAATCTCTCGGCGCCGTACTTTCGCGATCATTTCGCACCCGGACGCCGGTAAAACCACGCTCACTGAAAAACTGCTGCTATTCGGCGGTGCGATTCAGCTCGCCGGTACGGTCAAGGGCCGCAAAGCTGCACGTCACGCGACGTCCGACTGGATGGCGCTCGAGCAGCAACGTGGTATCTCGGTGACATCGTCGGTCATGCAGTTCCCGTACAACGGGCGCATGGTGAACTTGCTCGATACCCCGGGCCACGAGGACTTTTCCGAGGATACCTATCGCACGCTGACGGCCGTCGATAGCGCATTGATGGTCATCGACTGCGCCAAAGGCGTCGAAGAGCGCACGATCAAGTTGATGGAAGTGTGCCGCCTGCGCGATACGCCGATCATGACCTTCATCAACAAGCTCGATCGCGAAGGCCGCGAGCCGATGGAGTTGCTGGATGAGATCGAACGCATCCTGAAGATTTCGTGCGCGCCCGTGACGTGGCCCATCGGGATGGGTCGCGAGCTGAAGGGTATTTATCACCTGCTCGAAGACCGTATTTACGTTTATCAGCCTGCAGAGAAAGGCCGCGCCGGTACGCACGAGACGATCGATAAGCTAGACAGTCCTCAAGCTTTGGAATTTCTAGGCGATCGCGCGCAGGCATTCCGCGATGAAGTGGAGTTGGTGCGGGGTGCCGCGCCTGAATTCAAGACTTCGGAATATCTTGCCGGGCGGCAAACGCCTGTGTTCTTCGGTTCGGCCATCAACAACTTCGGTGTCACCGAGTTGCTCTCATCGTTTGTCGAACACGCGCCGGGTCCGCTGGTTCGCGCGACGACGGGACGTCCCGTCGAGCCGCACGAAGAGAAGCTCACCGGCTTCGTGTTCAAGATCCAGGCGAACATGGATCCGGGACATCGCGATCGCATCGCCTTCATGCGCATTTGCTCGGGCCGTTATGCGAAAGGCATGCGGCTGTTCCATGTGCGGCTCGGCAAAGAGATGCGCATCAATGACGCACTCACGTTCTTGGCCGCGGACCGACAGCACACCGACGAGGCGTTCGCCGGCGACATTCTCGGTTTGCACAATCACGGCACGATCAACATCGGCGACACGTTTACCGAAGGCGAGTCGTTGATGTTCACCGGCATTCCGAACTTCGCACCGGAAATGTTTCGCCGCGTCGTGCTTCGCGATCCGCTCCGAATGAAGGCGCTGCAGAAAGGCTTGGATCAATTGTGCGAAGAAGGCGCGACGCAAGTGTTCAGGCCGCTGCGCAATAACGATCTGATTCTTGGCGCCGTCGGGCAACTGCAATTCGATGTTGTGGCGTTCCGATTGCAGGATGAATACAGCGTGCAGGCGACGTTCGACAATGTGAATGTCTATACCGCTCGCTGGGTGTATGGGAACGATACGAAGAAACTCGAAGAGTTCCGCGCCAAGGCGTATGAGAACCTGGCGGTCGATCATTCGGGTGCGCTGGTGTATCTCGCGCCTACGCGCGTGAACCTGCAGCTTACGCTTGAGCGCTGGCCGGATCTGACGTTCCGCGAAACCCGCGAGCATTTGGCGGCGGCGGCTTGAGAGTCAGAGTCGGACGCAACACAAAGGGCGCAAAGGAGAAAATAGGTACGGGCAAGGAACGCTCTTGCGTGCTTCATGCGCGCGCTCTTTGTGTTCTTCCTGCTTCCTCTTTGCATCAATGCCGCTGATGGTCGATTCTGCATTCTATTGGATGTTGTTTTGCGTTCTTTGTGTTGCGTCTTCTCTTCTTCTGAGGCTAAAACAATGAAATCGCCGCTCCTGCAGAAGAAAGTTATCTCCTGGGCATTCTACGACTGGGCGAACTCATCCTTCGCAACCACGGTCATGGCGGGATTCTTTCCGCTCTACTTCAAGCAGTACTGGAATGCGGGCGTTCCGGCGACCGAAAGTACGCTGCGTTTGGGGCTTGCCAACGGCGCTGCGAGTTTGGTCGTCGCCATCATGGCGCCGCTCGTCGGTGCTATTGCCGATAAGAGCGGCAGTCGTGTTCGTTTGCTCGGGTTGTTCACCGTGCTCGGCGCGGCGATGACGTCTGCGCTGTACTTGGTCGAGAAGGGTGAATGGATGCAGGCCGCGCTGTTTTACGCACTCGCATCGATCGGCTTTTGGGGCGGGAATCAGTTCTACGATTCATTGATCACCGACGTCTCCGAAGAGCGCGACTACGACTTGGTCTCCGGCTACGGTTACGCGCTCGGCTACCTCGGCGGCGGCCTCTTGTTCCTCATCAACGTGCTGATGGTTACGCACCCATCGAACTTCGGCATCGCCGATGCAAGCGCTGCGGTGAAGTTGTCTTTCGTCAGCGTAGGGATCTGGTGGCTCATGTTCACCGTGCCGACGCTGTTGTTCGTCAAAGAAGGACGAGCCAATGCGCCGCTGCCGTACGGCCGCGCGATTCGCGAGGGATGGAATGAGATCCGCGGGACGTTGAGTCACTTGAAAGGCGACCGCGCGCTGCTCTGGTTCTTACTTGCGTACTGGTGCTACATCGATGGCGTGAACACGATCATCAAGATGGCGGTCGACTACGGGCTTTCGTTAGGCCTGAAGCAGGCAAGTCTGATTCAAGCGCTGCTGCTCGTGCAGTTCGTCGGATTTCCTGCGGCGCTGTTGTTCGGGTGGCTTGGTAAGAAAATCGGCACACGCACGGGCATTTTCATCGCTATCGGCGTCTATGCGGGCGCTGCGTGCTACGCGTATTTCATCGATACCGAGATCGAGTTTTTCGTTCTCGCGATCATCATTGGTCTCGTCCAAGGCGGCTTGCAGTCGCTCTCGCGCTCGATGTACGGACGGCTCATTCCGACATCCAAAGCCGGTGAGTTCTTCGGCTTCTATAACTTGATGGGCAAAGCAGCAGCGATCCTCGGTCCAGTGTTGACGGGCGTCGTGGCGTACTTCACGAACGATCCACGCTTGGGGATCGTGTCGATCACGTTGCTGTTCGTGCTTGGCGCAGCCCTGCTGGCCCGCGTGCCCAGGACCTGAAGAGGACTTCTAGCAAAGACAAAGAACGCGAGAGCCGGAGCAACACAAAGAGCACAGAGAGCCACAAGGAAGCACAAAGAAGAAAAAGCGCGGGGCCGCCAAAGAACGTGTTCGTCCGAGTGAGCTCCTCGATGCCCGATTCAGATCTATCGGCGCGCATGAGAGCGCTGCGCCAGGCTGCATGCGGACTGTGCCTTCTTTGTGTCCTTTGTTTTTCTATGTGCTCTTTGTGTTACGTCTTGTGATTCAAACTAGCCGCCTCCGTCTATCGGCGGCTCCGGCCGAGGCACCCACGTCGTGGGATCCACACGGAAATATTTCTGTAGCTGTGCATATAGCGCTGCGTGAGCCGTCGCGAGTTCGTGCGGTTTTTGAAAAAACGTTTCCGTGACCACCGCAAAGAACTCAGCAGGCGAGGTGGCTGCGTAAGGATCGATGATCGTCGGTTGCCCGCTATAGATTGCCGCGCGGAGTTGCCCGAACTCATTCCAGAACACGCGCGACCAGTCCTGGTATGCACGTTTGCTATTGAGCCCGGGCGCGCCATCCATGACCTCATCTTCCATATCGAGATAGTGCGCGAATTCGTGCAGCACCACATTGTGGCCGCCGAATTCTGCCTGCTGCACATCGTCCCAGGACAATAGGATGCGTCGTGAATCCCAGGCTTGTCCCGACAGCACTCGTCGACCTTCGGTGACTAATCCATGCCCGATCGCTCTGGTCTCTGCAACGACGAACGGCGAGGGATACACGAGAAGCGAAAACAAGTCGTCATACAGACCTTCGGCCGGCACGCGCGGACGATTGATGACGAGCAAACAAGCATGCGCTGCAATGATCACCCGCATCTCGTCGGTGACGACTAGTTCGTTGCAACCGACGAACGTCTTCTCGTGCATGAAGACCTGAATCAATCCTTGCAGACGTGTCCGCAATCCCGGCGGCAGCCAACGGTAGAACGCGACGCGATCGGTGAGGATTCGATCCCAGCTCGATGGAAACGACTCGTTTTGCCAGCGCTCGCGGCGTTTGCGTTTGATGCGCGGCTCGATCGCGAGCCAGGCGGCAGTGCCGAGACCTGCGGTGATTAGGAGCAGAAAAAGGAACACAGGCCCGCCGATTTGGACTGATTTGCACGGACCATGAGGCCTGCCCTCAGACTTTCAACTGATTCACCAAGAATTTGAGACGGCTGAGCTGGGTGGGCAAGGCATTCGGTCCGTATCGCAAAGAGATGTAGAGCGAGCGCATCTCACCAAGTGTCACGGCCAAATCAGGGCGCGCGCCCGCAACCCTCGTCAGGTAATCGTTCGGCCCTTCGTAGGCTGCACGAGGCAATCCGCGTCGGGCCAGCTTGCGACACAGTTGCTCGTAGATGTTGGCGAGCGGTTGGCGCCGCTTCGAGCGGAAGCGCCAAGCCAAGTATCCCGACATTGCAATGAAGAAGACGATGAACACCATGACAAGCGCGATGCCGAGCGAGCGCCAATCCGCATCTTCGATGCCGAACCAGTCCATCAGCCACTGCTGCTGCGAATTACCGAATTCGACCACTTGGTCGTTCCAGAAGGTGTTGGCCGCATCCCACATCAATCGTAGGTGGGACAGCAGTGCGCTCTGTCGCAGGAGTCTTCCAGGAACGGGTTCGCTTTCGGGGATTGCAGCATCGAGGCCGCGCTCGATTCGTTCCGGAGCCACCGCTGCTGTTGGGTCCACACGAACCCATCCCTTCCCGTCCAGCCAGACTTCGGACCACGCGTGCGCGTCCGACTGTCTCACCAGCAGATAGCCGCCGAGCGGATTGAATTCGCCGCCTTGATAGCCCGTGACAACACGTGCGGGGATGCCGGCCGCACGCGCGAGCATCGTGAAGGCGGAAGCGAAGTGTTCGCAAAAGCCGCGCTTCGTCGTGAAGAGGAAGTCGTCGACGGAGTCGGCCTCCAAGCGCGGCGGTTCCAGCGTGTAGAAGTATTCTTCCTGCCGGAATTTCGTCAGCACGGCACGAATGAAAGCCTCATCGCTGCCCGATTCCGCACGCAGTTGCTTGGCGAGTGCGATCGAACGCGGATTGCGATTCTGCGGCAGACGCAGATCCGCGAATCGCATGGCGTGCGGCAACGGGCCGGGAATCTCATAGCGAGTCGTCGATTGCAGGTCGAAAGAGGTGAGTGCGGCAATCGGTTCGCGCGTGACCAACACGTGATCCGAGGTGCGCATTGCTTTGGGTCCGCTCCAATGGGCCACCATATCCAGCGGGAATACCCAGTTGCGCTGCGTGGGTTCCATCGTGAGTCGATAGCGATACTCGCCGCCGCGCGCTGTCACCGGCTGCATCAGGAATCCAGAACGTGCACGTCGCCACGTGCGGCCGTCGAAATCGTGAAGCACCGGACCGCGCCAATACCGTTCCGGCGGTGGCGGTAGTTCGCCTTCGAATCTCACGCGAAAAGCGATTGCAGCTGAAATGCTGAGGTCGGACACATCGCCCGGACTCATCTCATCGCCGATCCCGGTGGTGGCTTGGCTGCGCGAAGGCACTGCCCAAAACTGGCCCGGCAATCGCGGAAAGAACAGAAACAAAAGGATCGCCAGCGGCAGCGCTTGCAGAAACATCTTTCCGGTCAGCGTCATCGCTTCGCGCGCCGGCATTGGAAGCGTCGATTGATGAATGCGCATGAGCGTGGCAGTGAGTAACCACGCGGTCACTAGCATGTACGGCAGTTGCAGAAGCGACTGGTTGTAAAGAAAGGCAGCGAACAGCGAGAAGTACGACAAGAACACGATCACGGTGAGATCGCGAGTCGAACGTGTCTCGAGCAATTTGAATCCGGCCATCAGTGCCAATAGCGCTGTGCCGGCTTCCACGCCGTTTAGCGTGCGGTACGTGAGAAGCACCGCGAGGGAGCCGCCCAACGCCACGAGAATTCGCAACCACTTTGGCGGCAACGTGCTTTGGCGGAGCTCGATCACCAGTCGATACACCGCCGTGCATGCGCAGAGCATCGTCACCCAAAGCGGATAGTGAGAAACGTGCGGCGCGAGGGCGAGCGCGAGTCCCGCGAGTACCCACTGGAGCTTGCGTCCGAACGGCGTCACGGATTGCAGATCACGCAGTGCCATCGAGATCGAACAGTGCAAGTGCGGTTAGACACCGTTGCCGATGCGCGGGCCCGATGTTTTCGGGAATCTCTGTGCCAGGCAGTCTCAGGCCGAACGCGCGGCCGGCCGCATATGCGTCTTCAATCCAGCGGCACAATTGTGCGAGGCGTGCTTCCGCATCGAGGCCCTGCAGCCTATCCCAATCGAACCGATGCGAAGTGACGGCCGTGCCTGCAAAGAGTTTCACCTGCAAGGATTCATCTCGAGCGTACGCTTTCCAGGCGATGCGCCGTGGAGAGTCACCAGCGTGGAATGCGCGCAGTCCGGCAAATTCCTCGTCGCCGCGCATCGAATCCTGCGCACCGCCCGTGTCGGTTTCAAATGGCGGCGGGATGCGCCCTCTCGGTGCTGGCCGGGGATAGACGATGCAGCGCAAATCCATATTCAGATAGGTCCACGCGCGAAACAGGCCGAAAGGATGTTCGGTTGCGACTTCGAATTGTTCGAGATGCACCCAGCCGCGCCGATCCGCTGGCCGATTCAGGTCCATGACAACGCGGCTCGACGCATCGATGCGCTGGGGTGTTGTCCGCGTGTATTCGTTGCGCACCTCGAGCTCAGGTCGCGCGAGCGTCGCCGCATTTTCAAGGGCGATGCGAAACACCGCATTCTCGCCAGCGAAGACGGGCTCGGTTCCGGCGGAGCGGACTCGCACGCCCGCTAAGTTGCGATGGCAGTGATGCATGGCTGTGAGGCCAAGCCCGCCAAGTAAGAAGCTGAGACCCAGAGCCAGGTTGTTGGCGTAGTTCATCGCACCGATGAACATCGCGAACAGCATCAATGCAAACGCAACGCCCAGCTTCGTCGGCAAAATGTAGATGCGACGAGTCGAGATCGTACTTGGGTCGGGATCTGTGCCGTAGCGCCGCCGCGCCCAACGTTTGACTCGTCTGAAGAACCGATTGCGCATCGATGCGCGCCGGTTACATCACGTCGACGGATTTGAGAACGAACTCGCCAATCTCTCGCGGCGTCTTGGCGCTGGTGTCATCGCGCGGCTTGAGGCGATGTCCAACGATTGCGCCCAGCACTGCTTGAACATCTTCTGGAATGACGCCCGGATGGCCGTGAATCAGCGCCCACGCTTGGGCCGCTCTCAACAGAGCAATCGCGGCGCGCGGTGATAGGCCGGCTTCGAACTTAGGCGACTCGCGCGTGAAACGAACGATGGCTTGCACGTAGTCGAGAAGCGCATCGGAGACGTGTACGCCCGGCACCATCGTCTGCATCAACAAGAGTTGTTGCGCACTGAGCATCGGAGGCATCGTTGCGAGCAGGTCGCGGCGATCCTGTCCCATTAGCAGTTGTCGTTCGAGCTTCTCATCGGGATAGCCGAGTTCGATGCGCATCAAGAAGCGATCGAGCTGCGATTCGGGCAGAGGGTAAGTGCCAATTTGATAGACAGGATTCTGCGTGGCGATCACAAAGAACGGTGCGGCCATCGGATACGTCTGCCCATCCGCTGTGACCTGATGTTCTTCCATGGCCTCCAACAGCGCGCTTTGCGCTTTCGGAGTGGCGCGGTTCACTTCATCCGCCAACACCAGCTGCGAAAAGATCGGACCTTTGTGAAAGCGGAAATTGCTGTTGCTGCGATCGAAGATCGACACGCCGATGATATCGGCCGGCAATAAATCACTCGTGAATTGAATGCGCTGATACGACAGCCCCAATGTCTCCGCGAGCGCATGCGCGAGAGTTGTTTTGCCTACACCAGGCACGTCCTCGATCAGCAGATGACCGCGCGCGAGCAAGCAACTCACGCATAAACGCAGTTGATGCTCCTTGCCCAGGATCACTCGATTCAATTGCGCAAGCGTCGCGCCGATTAACTCGACGGGATCGGCTTGGGTGATGAGGGTCGGGATGGAGTCCATGGAGGTGAGTAGGTGAGAAAGTGAGGGAGTGATCAGCGTAGCTCGGATTATCGACACATGTTGGTCGCATGTTCTACCCGTGGTTCATACCGTGTGTTTGCTACGCTTTTCACTTACTCACGTCTTACTCTCTCACTCATTTCTGCTTCAACATCTCCACGCGCTTTTCCTGCTCCCCGAGCTGCTCGATCTCTGCTTTGAAATTCGCGATGCGAGTGCGCTCTTGTTCCACGACTTCTGCCGGCGCATTGGCGACGAAGTTCTGGTTCGCGAGCTTGCCTTCCGCTTTGGCGAGTTCTTGACGTACCTTGACCTTCCGCTTGGCGAGTCGTGCGAGTTCCGCATCCGGATCGTCGACGAGACTCGCAAGCGGCGCGTGCACGGCATGACCGTCGATCAACTGCAACGCGGTTGGCGGCAGCGCTGCTTCATCTTTGATGTCTTGAATCTCCGTGACATTCGCTAGGAATCGAATCAGCGCGGCATTTTCCTGAATGACCTTCCACGCTTCAGCGCTCGGGGTCTTCACGAACAGCGGCATCTGCCGCGAGCGCGGCACGTCGAGCTGGCCGCGGATCTGCCGCGCCCCGAGAATGGTTGCTTTGATCGGCACGATCGCTGCTTCCGCCGCGGCATCGTGTGGGAAGTCGCTGCGTTTCGGATATGGCTGCAGCATGATCGTCTTGCCTTCGCGACCTGCCCACGGCGCAACGCTCTGCCAAATCTCTTCCGTGATGAAAGGCATCAGTGGGTGCAACGTGCGCAACAATCCTTCAAGCACCTCCACGAGCGTGCCCTTGGTCGCTTGCTTTTGTGCATCGGAGGTGTGCTCAGACTGCAACGTCGGCTTCGATAGTTCTAGATACCAATCGCAGTACTCGTACCAAGCAAACTCGTAAATCGCTTGTGCAGCGAGATCGAAGCGATATTCAGCTAGACGAGCACGAACCGTTTCCACGGTCGCACCCAAGCGTGAGCGAATCCAGCGATCGGCGATGGACTGAGACGCGGGGCTGGAGGCTGGAGGCTGGAGGTCCGATGTCTTGCTCGGGCTTCCCGTTTCCCTTTTCTCGTTTCCCGATGTCTGACCTTCCACACTCATCAACACATAGCGCGCGGCATTCCAGAGTTTGTTGCAGAAATTCCGATAGCCGTCGATGCGCCCCAGTTCGAAGCGAATGTCGCGGCCCATCGTCGCGAGCGAGCAGAACGTGTAACGCAATGCGTCGGCCCCGTAGCTCGGAATGCCCGATGGGAATTGCTTGCGGGTGTTCTTCTCGATCTTGTCTTTGAGATGCGGCTGCATCAGTCCGGTCGTGCGCTTCGCAACTAGCGACTCGAGATCGATGCCATCGATCAGATCCAACGGGTCGATGATGTTGCCCTTGGACTTCGACATCTTGTCGCCGTGCTCGTCGCGAATGAGGCCGGTGATGTAAACCTCACGGAATGGCACGTCACCGGCGAATTTCAGGCCCATCATGATCATGCGGGCCACCCAGAAGAAAATGATGTCGAAGCCCGTGACCAACACGTTGGTTGGGTAGAACGTCTTGAGCTCCGGCGTTTGATCCGGCCATCCCAACGTTGAGAACGGCCACAGTGCGGACGAGAACCATGTGTCGAGCACGTCCTCATCGCGCTTGAGCTCGGAATCGCGACCGAGCTTCTTGCGTGCTTGCTCGCTTGCTTCAGCTTCCGAGCGCGCGACGTAGACATTCCCGGCATCGTCATACCATGCGGGCACTTGATGTCCCCACCAAAGCTGACGGCTAATGCACCAGTCTTGAATGTTGTGCATCCATTGGAAGTACGTTTTCGACCAATTCTCCGGCACGAAGCGAATGCGACCATCTTCGACAGCCTTGATTGCCGGTTCTGCGAGCGGCGCGATGCGCACGTACCATTGATCGGTGAGCCACGGTTCGAGCACCGCGTTGCTGCGGTCGCCACGAGGGACCTGCAAGGTGTGAGGCTCGATTTTTTCTACGAGGCCAAGCGCATCCAGATCGGCGATCACGCGTTTACGCGCTTCGAATCGTTCGAGCCCGCGATAGTGCTCGGGTACTAAATCGTTGAGGTTGGCGCTGGCATCGAAAATGTTGATCAACGGCAGGTTGTGACGCTTGCCGATGTCGTAGTCGTTGAAATCGTGTCCGGGAGTGATCTTTACGCAACCTGAGCCGAATGCAGGATCGACGTATGCGTCGGCGATCACGGGAATGAGTCGATCCGTGAGCGGTAGGCGAATCTGTTTGCCAATCAAATGACGATAGCGTTCATCGTCCGGATGCACGGCCACCGCGGTGTCGCCGAGCATGGTTTCGGGACGAGTCGTTGCGACCACTAAGTGCCCGCTGCCATCTGCGAGCGGATAACGGAAGTGCCAAAGGTGACCTTGCTCAGGTTCGGCGAGAACTTCGAGATCGGACAGCGCGGTGTGGAGCACCGGATCCCAATTCACCAGCCGTTTGCCGCGATAGATCAGGCCTTCTTCAAACAAGCGCACGAAGACTTCGGTGACCGCGCGCGATAAGCCTTCGTCCATCGTGAAGCGATCGCGATTCCAATCGACGGAGTTGCCGAGGCGGCGTTCTTGACGCGAAATCGTATCGCCCGATTGTTCCTTCCACTGCCATACGCGCTCGACGAACGCTTTACGGCCAAGGTCGGCGCGATGCTTGCCTTCTGCGTTGAGCTGACGTTCGACGACCATCTGCGTCGCGATGCCGGCGTGATCGGTCCCCGGCTGCCAAAGTGCGTTGTGTCCGTCCATGCGATGCAACCGCGTGAGCGCATCCATCAGCGTGTGCTGAAACGCATGACCCATGTGCAGCGTGCCGGTCACGTTCGGCGGCGGGATCATGATGCAGTACGGCTCGCCCTGACCTGACGGCGCAAACCAGCCGTGTTCCTCCCAGCGTTGATAGTTGCGCTGTTCGATGTCCTTAGGTTCGTAGGTTTTTTGCATGTCGGGCAGGGATTTCGCGGGATCAGGGAAGGCGCGGATTATAACGAGGTTAAGACGTGGCTCAGTGGTTCAAGGCGATCGCCAGGATCGGTTTTACGAAAACGCCGCAAGTACATCCCTGTAGGCTCCGGGTTCGGCTCCTGCCTCACACGGTTTCGAAAACCGATCCTGGCGACCGCCCCTGCATTAGGAAGCACGGACGCAACGCAAAGCGCGCAGAGTTTCGCTATGCAGGGAATTAGTCAGTTCTGCTTTGGAGATTGCTGACGATAACGTCGGTCTCCCGTTTGTCGTACCCGCGTAGGCGCGTATCCCTCCGACACTTAGATTGGCTCCCGCCTGCGCGGGAGTGACGACCAAAGCGGGCGAGCCGG
The DNA here is from genome assembly GCA_023391335.1 of Pseudomonadota bacterium. Lineage (GTDB taxonomy): Bacteria > Pseudomonadota > Gammaproteobacteria > Steroidobacterales > Steroidobacteraceae > Steroidobacter. The sequence continues at coordinate 32,179 of JAEWBG010000004.1, forward strand.
GGGTTGGTCAGAACGAGCCTTGCGTCAAACGGGCAGAGAGAACGGCCTACTGTTCAACTCTTTGCGAGCTTTGTGTTGCGTCCGAATCTTCTTTCCCGTCACCTGCCGCACAGGGATGTGCTAATGCCGCGAAGGCAGGACGCTGAGAGCGGCGGCCGCACAGGGATTTGCTAATGCCGCGAAGCAGGACGCCGAGAGCGGCGGCCGCACAGGGATGTGCTAATGCCGCGAAGGCAGGACGCCTAGAGCGGCCATCACAGATTATGCGTTTCCAGCGCGCAACCTTTCTCCCGATATAACTTGTAGCGCTCACGGGAAAGACGTTTGCGCTCGGGATCCGCATCGACGATCTCGATGATGCGAGTGTAGGAGTCGAGGTTAGCGGGCGCTTGGTCGGCAAGATTGACGAGCAGTTGTCGATGCGAGTCCGGAGCATCCTGTTCGCCGATGAGGACTTTGCTTAGACCATCGGGGGTCTCGCCGTTCCAAACGTCGTGAGGAAGGAATGTGCGGTCGCTGTATGTCCACAGCAAATCATCGATGCGACGGCTGAGATCGACGGAGTTGGTCTGCACGTAGACGCGATGATCGAGATCGGTGGCTTTTTCGATCAAGCGACACGCGCAGCGCAGGCGCGCATCGGCCGTTTCCTCAGACAGCACGTAGAAGTCGACGCGGGGCATCGCGCTAGTCACAAGTCACAAGTCACAAGTCACGGGTCGCAGACTCGCATTACTTGTTGATCAAATAGTCGACCAACAATGGCACGGGCCGGCCGGTGCTGCCTTTTTGCGAGCCACCTTGATAAGCCGTGCCGGCGATGTCCAAGTGGGCCCAGCGCAATCCTTCGGTGAATTTTCCTAAGAAGCACGCAGCAGTGACCGCGCCGCCTTCGCGACCGGCGACATTGGCAAAATCAGCGAAGTTGCTCTTGAGCTGTTCGGCATACTCTTCGCCGACAGGCATCGGCCAGGCGCGGTCGTCAGCACGCTCGCCAGCCTCCTTCAAAGCGGCGGACAGGTCTTCATCGTTGCTGAACAAACCGGATAAGTGACTGCCGAGCGCAATGACACACGCCCCCGTGAGAGTTGCGATATCGATGACGACGTCCGGTTTGTAACGTCGCGCATAGGTGATTGCATCGCATAGGATGAGTCGGCCTTCCGCGTCGGTGTTGAGGATTTCGATGGTCTGGCCCGACATGCTCTTCACGATGTCGCCAGGTTTGGTTGCTCGACCTGAGGGCATGTTCTCGCACGCAGGCACCACGCCGACCAGGTGGATGGGCAACTCAAGTTCAGCGACTGCTTTGAAAGTACCGAGGACGCTGGCTGCGCCGCTCATGTCGAACTTCATTTCGTCCATTGCAGGCGGTGGCTTCAAGGAAATTCCGCCGGTATCGAACGTCACGCCCTTGCCAACGAGAACGGTCGGCGCCTCGCCTCGAGGGCTGTTGTCGTACTCGAGGACGATAAGTCTGGCGGGTTCTTCGGTGCCCGCCGTCACGGACAAGAACGATCCCATTTTCAAGCGACGACACTCGTCTTCGTTCAACACCTTCGTGCGAACGCTTCGGTAATCCCGCGCGAGGGTCTTCGCCGCGTTGGCGAGATAAGAAGGTGTGCACACGTTCGCGGGTTGGTTTGCGAGATCGCGCATGAGTGCCATGCCGGCGGCAATGCCTTGCCCGTGTGAGAGTCCTCGTTCCGCAGCACTGCGATCCCCTTTTTGGGTCACGGCAATGCCGAAGCGCGTCAATGCGGGCTTGGGCTTCTTGTTCGCGGTCTTGTGATCGGGAATGCGGTATTGCGAGTTGGAGACGACTTCGGCAGCGATCCGACCGGTCGTATAGGTGTCGAGATCATCGGATGCCAGATAGCTGATCGCATCGCGGGCACCGGTCTTTGCGAGCGTCGCAACCGCGCTGCCGAGTGCTCTGCGGAATTGTTTTCGTTTGAAGTTCGCGCGCGATCCCAAGCCCACCAGAATGACCCGTTCCGCAGGTGCGCCGAGGTCAGCCAGCAAGAGCAGATCACCGGACTTGCCGCGGATGTCGCCTTTTTTCACCAAGCGCGCAATGCGACCGCCCAGGCGCTGATCCAATTCCTCGGCGGCATCGCTCAAAACGCCCTTATCGAAGATCCCGACGATGGCGCATTCGGTGCGTTGGCGCGTGGCGGCGCCCGTGCTCACAAAAAAATCCATGAAGAGTCCTCGCTGTGGGTAGCGACGTAAAGCCGCTCGCATGGGTTTACGCAGCGTGCCGCGTCGCTTAACGTACGGCCCCGAGCACGACACGCGCCTTGAGAATGCGCGCTAGTCTAACCGAACACGCATCGAATGGCGGGCGAGCCCTGATGCGACGCTCTGAAGTCCATTGCACAGCTTGCTGAAGGCGCATCGTTGCGAACGCTCGATCGGTATATTTTTCGCGAAGTCGCGGTCACCTGGGTTGCCGTAACGGTCGTGCTGCTGGTGATCCTGCTGTCGAATCAGCTAGCTCGCGTCCTGGCGCAAGCTGCTGCGAACGATTTTCCATCCGGTGTCGTCTTTGCGCTGATTGGCCTGACGTCCGCAGGGTATTTGACGGTCGTCGTGCCGATTGGCTTCTTCCTCGCGATCATGCTCGGTCTCGGGCGGCTGTATCACGAAAGCGAAATGGCTGCGATTCAGGCTTGCGGCATCGGTCCGGTGGGGCTGTACCGGCCCATCGGCATGTTGGGCGTCGCGATTGCTGCGTTGCTCGTCTGGCTATCCTTTTGGGCGATTCCCGATGCTTCAGCCCGCGCGCGGGAGATTCGGCTCGAGGCCGTGCGTGAAGCCCATTTCGGTCAATTCGAGCCCGGCCGCTTCCGCAACGTCGGCAAGAACGTCGTGTTCTACGCCGAGAAGATCGATGACAACGGCATCCTGTACAACGTGAACGTCTTCATCGATCACAGTGCCGAGGAAAACAAAGACGGCGCGATGGAGGTCTGGTCGGCCACGCGTGCGGAGCAGCGCGGTGCGGGGCAAGCGCAACAAACCGTCGTTCTCTATGACGGCGTGCGATACGAAGGCGTCGCGGGTGAAGGCAAGTTCCGAATCATTCAATTCAGCCAGGCGAGCATTCCGATCAATCTTGGCGAGCTGAACACGAAGGCCCGTAGTGCCGATCTAAAAACGACTCGCGAGCTGCTGAGTTCGAACGATCCGCACGACATCGCCGAACTGCAATGGCGTATTTCCACGCCGTTGTTGGCCTTGGTGCTGATGGTGATTGCTGTGCCGCTGTCGCGCTTGCGGCCGCGCCAGGGCCGATTCGGCAAAATCGGTATCGCGATCCTCGCGTACTTTCTTTACTCGCAGATGCTGGTCGCGGCGCGCACGTGGGTCGAGTCTCAATTCGCTCCCGCCTTCATCGGTCTCTGGTGGGTGCATGCCATCGCTTTGTTCATTGGACTTTGGTTGCTCGCACGCGATAGTCCGCCGGCGCGAGCAAGATTGGTGAGCGCATGAGTATCTTGTCTCGCTATGTGCTGCGCTCCGTGTTGGTACACACGCTGCTCGTCATGTTGGTGCTGCTCGTCCTGAGCGGGCTGTACGTCTTTATCACGCAGCAAGACGAGATTGGCATCGGCACGTACGGCGTGGGCGATGCGCTCGTATTCGTCGGTTTGAATTTGCCGCGGTATGCGTTCGATATGCTGCCAATCGCATCGTTGATCGGCGCATTGCTCGCGCTCGGCAATCTCGCACGCTCGATGGAGTTGATCGTCGTCCGCGCAGCTGGCGTCTCCGTGTTTCGAATCGGCGGATGGGTCGCAATCGCAGGATTGATCCTGATGCTCATCACCGGATTCGTCGGCGAGTTCATGGCGCCGTCGATGGAACAGTATGCGCGGCAGATGAAGACGTTCGAGAAGTATCACGATTACAGCATGGCGGGGAACCGCAGCGCCTGGGCGAAAGATGGCAATACCATCATTGCCATTCAGCCGCAGTCGAGCGCACCAAAATCCTACGGTGGCATCTTTATCTTCAAATTCGATTCGCAGCGCAGGTTGTTGTCGTTCGGCCAGGCGAGTAACGCTGCTGTTGCAGGGGACGATCAGTGGAAGCTGAGCGCGTACCAGGAATCGCAGTTCAAACAAAATCGAGTCGTCCCACATCGCGAAGCGCAGGCGACACTCCAGACTCGTTTGACGCCGGAGTTTCTGGGTCTCGCGATTCTCGAGCCCGATTCATTGCCGGCTGCTTCGTTGGTTGCGTACATCAATCATTTGAAGTCCAACGGGCTGGATTCACGTCAATACGAAACGACTTTGTGGTCGCGCATTTCCAGGACAGCGGCTGTCGCCATCATTGTGGTGCTGGCGGTACCGTTCGCGTTTGGCCCGATGCGTTCAACCGGGACGGGAGCGCGCACGGTGGTGGGCATCATGATCGGTGTGGTCTTCTTCCTGCTCGCAAAGATGTTGGAAAGCGGAGGAGAAGTCTTCAGTTTGCCGCCGGTCGTGATCGCGTGGTTTCCGACGGCCCTGCTGGCGCTGATCACGGGTGCGGCGTTGTCCAGAGTGCGGTAGGCGGTAGGCAATTAAGGTGACTTGCGGATAGCGGATAGTGAATAGTCAGAACGCTTCATTGCACGATGGACCTGGGCCCGGACCCAATCAAGAGATCAACGGTAGCGCCGCATTCTTGCCCTCTGCTGGCTTCATGCGCCGAATCGCCGCGATGCTTTACGACCTGTTCCCGGTGATTGCATTGGCATTCATCGTCACAATGCCATTCCTACCTTTTCTGCACGGCCGCAGATTCATCCCCGAGGAAGTCGGGATGCTGGCCTATGTGCATTGGGCGATCGTGTTGCTGGTGAGTGGCTTGTTCTTTGTTTTCTTCTGGCTGCGCAGTGGTCAGACGCTCGGGATGGTCGCGTGGCGGTTACGAATGCAAAAGCCCGATGGCTCACGGATTCATTGGTGTCAGGCCGTGCTGCGCGTATTGATCGTGGGTGCTCTGTGGACACCGTTCTTCGTCGGCTACCCGTTGATCTGGGGGCACTGGACCGATGCGTTCATGCGCAAGCTGGCAACCGCGTTTTCGCTACTGCCGCTGCTGCTCGCGTACGCATGGCTCTGGATCGACAAAGAGAAGTTAGCATGGCCGGATCGTTGGACGGGCACGCGCGTCGTGGTGCTGCCGAAGAAGAAAAAGTAATGCGGTGAAGGGGTGATGAAGTGAACGGCGTGGCCTGTGCGACCTGCGCCCATTCACTCCATCACGGATCACCTCATCACTTGCCTTGCTTCTTCAGCAACTCATCCACCGGTTTGAAAATCGCCTCGTACTTGTACTGCGGAATCTCGTAGACCCAGCCTGAGACGCGAGTGTTGATGGAGTGGGCTTCCTCGCCGACGTCCGCAGGCTTTGCTTCTTGCTTTTGATCTGGCTTCGCGTCATCGCCCTTCTTCGCATCCGCGGCTTTGTCGTCAGCGTTCTTATCTGCGGCCGGCAGCTTGAATTGATCGGCGAGTGCTGAGTCGAACGAGGCTTTGACGCTGACGTAGTGCTTGTCGTTCTTCGTCCAGCCATCGAGGTCTACGACCAAGCCGTCGAAGGTGCGAATCGTCGTGTGCGCGTTTGGTGAGCCGCCGTCGAAGCTGCTCGCTTGCTGAACATCGGCGAGGTTGAGTCCGGTTAATGCAGTCGCCAAGCCATTTGCAGCGGAATCGGAGCTGAGTTCTTTGCCCTTGGGCAGACCCGCAACTTTGAAGTTCGCATCGGCTCGCGAGGCCTTGCTTGCTGTGTAAGCCTTCGCCTTGTCGACCGTCACCGTCGCGGACTGCACGCGGTCGGCACCGACATCAACGATGTCTTTGCGGATCCAAGTTTCCGGTGTTGCGCTAGCTTCGATGCTGGCATTAACGAGCCAACTCTTTGGCTCACCCACGCGCCTCACGTATTGGGACTGTGCGCCGGGACCGCTCTTGCCGATGATCAGATTTACGGGCGGTTTGGTGCCCGGGATTTCCAGCCGCAGTCCTGTCGCGTCGGCTTTGCTCACGTCTTCGACGCCCAAGTTCGGATAGTTCTCTGGCGTCGACGTCTTCTCCTCGAACAGCTTCGCTTCGGACAATGAGCGCAGCAGCGTGCGCAACTTGGACACATCAGCCGGATAACCAGCGCGCTCCGTCACTGTCCACGTGTTGTCTTTGCGCAGCAGCTCGACTGCACGCACGTCACCCGCCTTGAAAATGCGGACAGTATCGATCGATGCAGCTTGAGATGTGAGATTTGGATAAAGCAGCAACTCCGAGCTGGTCGGTGTTGCGGATTGTCGACCCGCAATCCAGAACCCCAGTCCCAACAGAACGACAGCGGCTCCCGCTAACCCAAGCAGTGTTTTCGAATTCATATTCGTTCCTCAACCCGTATGAGCTGCAGCACGGCCGGCGCGCAAACGCCGGCGGCGGCTCACGGCCAGTACGACTGCGCCGATGGCAATCAGCAGCGGCACAGCACCGATGTTGATGAGCTTCAGTACGAAGCCAAGGTTCTCGATGTCCTGATCGAGGCTGCGCTGCACTTCGCGCAATTCCTTGCGCACGCGCAAACGTTCTTCCTGGAAGCGCTGCAATTCGGCTTCCTGCTCGGGCGTCAGCACCAGCGAGTTCTGATTGCCGCGATTGGCTTCGAGCTCAGAGAGTTTGCGCTCCGTCTCGCGCAATTCCTGATCGAGTTCGTTTTTCTTGGCGCGCAGCTGCTCGTCGGCTTGTCGGCGCAACGACTCAACCTTGGTGAAGGGCCGGAAGAAGCTTTGACGGCCGCGAATGCTGATGAGGTCCGAGCTGCCGCCCAAGTTGTCGAGCGCGTTCGATACGAAGTCGCCATTGTTGGCCCAAGCGACCTGGAATCGCTGTCCGAAGACGTTCTGTGTGCGCACCCAGAGCGGATCCGCAAGGATGTCGGTGTCGGCGACCAAGATGATATTCGCGTCAGCCTTCGATTCGGTCAGATGTTCCGTGCTAACGGGAGAGGCGTTCGCGCCTTCTGCGGCCGGTTTGCCGTTCGGGAACGCGGTCTTCAGTTTGCCGTTGATGCGTGCGGCAACGGTGTACCGCTCGCCGGTTGGCTTGAAGCCTTCGAGCAGTCCTTCGCTGTCCGGCAAGAACGCAACTCGAGCAGTGGGCAGCAATGCAGAATCGGTGCTCGATTGGATCAGCGGTTCGAACTCGATCGTCGCGCCAGCCTTTTTCTGCAGCGCGCCGGCCGTCATCGTGTTGATCGAGTCGAGCGCAGAAGTAACGACGTCCTTCGAATTCATGCTCGAACGATTGAAGCCGATGATCGCAATGTGTTGCGAGGGCGGTTGTCCCTGACGCAGCGAGACCGTGAGTCCGAGCGTCCGATCCGCGACGACTTTGGACGTGTCGAACGTAACGCCCCACGCATCGAGGAGCGGGCCAAGGGTGGACGAACGCGGTCCCATGGGCATGCCCATCTGCGAACCCGCGGTGTCGTTCTCGGACTGCGGATCCATGAACGCCAGCAACTTGCCGCCGCGTAGAACGAACTGATCGATGGCATAGAGTGTCTGCTGCGAGAGGCTCTTGGGATGGATCACCATCAGCACGTCGATGCTGTTGTCGATGGTGCTCGAGTCCGTCGCGACCGTCTGCACGTCGAACAGTTCATGCAGTTGCGCGATGCTCGCCCAGCCCTCTTGCATGCGTCCGCTCATCTGATCGAACGATGCGTCGACGGGAAGCATCGAAAGCACGCCGATCTTCGGCTTCTTCGGATTCGCCAATCGATGAATCAAGCTTGCAACGTCGTATTCCAGAAATTCTTCTTTCTCTGGCTGGAACACGCTAATCACTTCGCGTCCATCGGTGGAGTTCGTGCCTGCCAAACCGAAGTACACCTGGTGGCCATTCGAGGGGATCGGGGTCAACCCGAACTCGCCGGCGCGATCTTCGTCTTCCGAGAAGGGTTTCGGATCGATGATGCTCAGCCGTAACTTGCCCTTCGAGCGTTGCGCGAGTTCTTGCAGCAGCTCGCGCACCCGCTGCGCGTAGGTGCGCAACTGCGGAGAGTCCTTGCTTTCATCTTGCGAGAAGAAGAAATAGAGGTTCACCGGCTCTTTGAGCGAGCTCACGATGTGCTGGGTGCCGGGCGCAAGCGTGTACAGCTTGCTTTCGGTGAGATCTGCGCGTGCGCCGCGAAGCGCGAACGTGATCACAATGATCAGCCCGATGAACAATGCGGCGAGTGCAACCAGCGCACCCGCACCGTAAGCCTTGCGGTGTGATGTGTTGTTACTCATGTCAGTCCGCCTTCTTCATTTCCAGCACGATGGTGTTCGCGGCAAGCCACGCAGAGATGAGCGCGCCGAAGTAAATGATGTCGCGCAAGTCGATGACGCCTTTGCGCATCGACTCGAAGTGGGTGATGAACGACAGCGAAGCGATGCCATCGACCAGCGCTTGCGGCAAGAAATCGATCACCGCGAGCACCGGCGGCCAGCCGATCAGCAAAAATAGGAAGCAAACGACCAACGTGAAAATGAAGGCGATGACTTGATTGCGAGTCGCTGCGGATAAGCACGCGCCGATCGCAATGAAACCTCCCGCCATCAGCAAGCTGCTGATGTACGCGGCGAAGATCACGCCGTTGTCAGGATCGCCCAGATAATTCACCGTGATCCAAGTGGGGAAGGTGAGAGCCAGTGCCACGGCTGCGAATGCCCATGCAGCCAGGAATTTCCCCAGGACCGCTTGCCACACGGTGATGGGCAGCGTCATGAGCAATTCGATCGTGCCTTCTTTGCGTTCCTCAGCCCATAGCCGCATCGTGATTGCGGGCATCAAGACTAAATAGAGCCAAGGTTGGTAGAAGAAGAATGGCGTCAGATCGGCTTGGCCGATTTCGAAGAAGCGGCCGAATTGGAACGTGAAGAATCCAACCAGTACCAAGAAGATGACGAGGAACACGAATGCGAGCGGCGTTGCGAAGTAGCTCGCGAACTCGCGACGGAAAATTACCAATGCGTTACGCATGAGCCCGCTCCCGAGCCGCTTTGGCTCCCAACGTGATCTGGCGGAAGACATCGTCGAGCCGGCCGGAGGCAGCGCGCGATGCGAGTGCCTTCGGCGCTTCGTCTGCGAGGATTTTTCCGTTCGCGATGATGATTGCGCGACTGCACACGGCGTCGACTTCTTCGAGGATGTGCGTCGAGATCACGATGATCTTGTCCTTGGACATGGCGTTGATCAGCGCGCGCACTTCGTGCTTTTGATTCGGATCGAGCCCGTCGGTCGGCTCATCCAGAATCAAAACCTGCGGGTCGTGGAGGAGGGCTTGAGCGAGTCCGACGCGGCGCTTGAATCCCTTCGACAGCGTTTCGATGACTTGTGGCAGAACGCTCGCGAGCGACAAGCGGGCGATCACGTCGTCGAGACGAGCTTTGCGCTGCTCGCCACTGAGACCGCGGACATTCGCGATGAACTCGAGAAACGCGCCGACCGTCATCTCGGGATAGTTCGGCGCGCCTTCGGGCAAATAACCCATGCAGGACTTGGCGGCGATGGGAGCGGCTTCGACGTCGTGGCCACAAACGCGAACTGAGCCCGCGGTCGGCGAAATGAAGCCGGTGATCATTTTCATCGTCGTGGACTTCCCGGCGCCGTTCGGTCCGAGAAAGCCCAGGACTTCGCCTGGGGAAACGGTGAACGAGATGTCGTCTACCGCAGTGAGCGACCCATATCGCTTCGTTAAATGACTGATTTCGATCATCGTGATTCGGCCTCTAGCGAAAAGTGGCTGAGACTGCGACAGCGGCGGAGCAGTCCATTGCTGACAGAGCGCTCGCCCATCGTTGATGTTGTAGCGAGCGGCTGACGGCGGCTTCCCTGAGGTGTCCTTCGCCGCGCGCGGGCGGCGATTCTCGGCCAGCAACTAGGGAGGTTCAAGGCGACGGGCGACGCCAAGTACGCGAATGAACAAGACTTAATTCGCCTCGGGCGGGTATGAGTACATGCCAAATCCGCAAGTGGGAGGTCTTGTGTTGCGACGCAGCATTCTTTATATTTCGCACTGCAAAATGATGACGCGGTCGCGACGAATGCGGCGCACCGAGCATCTGACAGGTTGCAAACGCCGGCCAGGCCCCCATGCTGGATGGCGAGATCTCGAATCCCCCTGATTGGCCGGCTCACGCAAGTGACCGGCCTTTTTTTTAGGCCTGGGCAGCCTTCGTTTCGATTTCGGCCTTGTTGGCGCGAAGTACTTTGCGAATTTCAGCGGCGGGTGGGCGCTCGGCGATGCGTGCAATCAAGTCGGCCAGTTCGTGCCACGACTTGCCCCATTTCAATAATCGAATCGCATCCGCCACGATTTTGCTTCGCATATCGGAGGCAGGCAGCGTTCTCGACTGCGCGGGTGCGGGAGCCGGACGGGACTGATTCTTCGGCGGCTCACTCGGCCGAGGAGCTGGTTTGGGATCGGCAGTTCGAGCCGCGGCACGCGCGACTTTGAGGCGCGGCATTTCCCGCGTGGTCTCATCGCCGGGTGGTCGCGAGCGCGCAGGCGGGGTCGCAATCGGCGGGCTTTGAATCACGGTTGGTGCTTCGACGGTCTGACTCGTGGCGTTCGTTCGTCCTTCCTGGGCAGGGTCGGCCAACGGAATGAAACGCTGGATGTGTTGAATGCCGACCAGGTTAGCCAGGAATGCCATCAATTCGAGTGCTTCGGCGAAGCGGCTATCGCCCATCGCTTGGCGAGTCTCGCACTGCGCTTTGAGCTCGAGAATCTTCTGCCGCGCCACTTCCAGCACCCAGCGCGTGGGACGGTCGTGTTTCGGCCAGGGTTGCACGCGCGCGTAGGCGGCGTCGCTCAATTCTGTGTACTTCAAATGCAGGTCGATGCTCACGAGCCACTTGTCGATGAGCTCTGAAATCCGTCGATCCGCTGGTGTCATGTGCGCTCCATGATTCTGCGCACATTATGCACGTGTGGTGTGGGGTGGGCGTGATGTGTGCCCGAGTCTGGGAGGGCGGGCTTCGCTGGAGAAGCTAGAGAGCCGCTACGCAGAGCGAGGCGCTCCCAGAGGGATGTGCGGCTACTCCGTCCATGGCCGCCGCGCGGTTGCGTCAGCGAACGCTGTCCGAAATTGCTCCCTCAAATTTGTCGGACCCTGCCGAAGCGGGGGGCATTAGACGAGACTGGATGCAGAGAGCTGGTGGGAGACGCGGCGCAAGCGCTCCCAGAGGGATGTGCGGCTACTCCGTCCATGGCCGCCGCGCGGTTGCGTCAGCGAACGCTGTCCAAAATTGCTCCATGCAATTTTGTCGAACCCTCTATCCACGAGGGTTCTCATCCTCTGGGAATGCCATTTCGGGCGAACTCGAAATGGCGCTCCCAGAGGGATGTGCGGCTACTCCGTCCATGGCCGCCGCGCGGTTGCGTCAGCGAACGCTGTCCAAATTCGTTCCCTACGAATTTGTCGAACCCTCTACGAGGGTTCTCAATCCCTCTGCCCCGCCACTTCGCCCTTCGTTGCGAAATGGCGCTCCCAGAGGGATTCGAACCCTCGTACCAGCCTTGAGAGGGCTGTGTCCTAGGCCTCTAGACGATGGGAGCGTGAGATTGCCGGTCGAACGCCGGTAGAGACGGTGCGGTATTATACGGGCCGCCTTTCTCGGCTCAAGCGGCGTTTGCTATTGAAATCAGTTCATTCTCCTTCCAGTCCCGCGACGATCAGCGACGAAGCCAGTGCGCCCACTGTATTTGCTCGCGATCAGCATCCGATTTCCCGGGCGAATATCTCCTCGAACGCATTGAAGGTCCTGTACCGATTGAAGGAAGCAGGCTTTCAGGCGTTCCTCGTCGGCGGCGCAGTCCGAGATCTACTTCTGGGGCTGTATCCGAAAGATTTCGATATCGCGACGAACGCGCATCCCGAGCAGGTCAAGCAGCTCTTTCGTAACTGTCGGCTCATCGGCCGCAGATTCCATCTTGCGCATGTGCGGTTCGGCTACGAGATCGTGGAAGTGGCAACGTTCCGCGCGGCTCACACGACCATCGATGAAGACAACAGCGTGGACGAGGCCGGCCATCGCGTCCTCGACGAGCGCGGCCGCATTCTTCGCGACAATCTGTACGGTACGATCGAGGAAGACGTGTGGCGGCGCGACTTCACCGCAAACGCGCTCTACTACAACATCCATGACTTTTCGATTTGGGACTACGTCGGCGGCGTCGACGATGCGCGGGCTCGCATCTTGCGCCTGATTGGCGATCCCGAAACGCGCTATCGAGAAGACCCGGTGCGCATGCTGCGTGCAGTTCGCTTTGCTGCGAAACTCGGCTTCACGATTCACGATGACACGCGTGCCCCGATCTCGAAGCTCGCGTGGATGCTCGATGGCGTTCCGCCTGCACGTCTATTCGACGAAGTGAATAAGCTCTTTCTCGCCGGCAGCGCGGTTCGTGCATTCGACTTGCTCATCGAGCTGCAATTGCTTGAACACTTGTTCCCCGATGTCTCCACCGCATTGACCGAAGATCCAGATGGCGCGGATGCAAAGTTGCTGCGCTTAGGCTTGCAGGGCACGGATGAACGCGTACGCGCGGACAAGTCCGTCACGCCGACGTTCCTCTTTGCAGTGCTGTTGTGGCCGGCCATCCATCGAGCACTTCGGCGCGGACCGCGCCGTGAAGGTGCCGAGTATCAGGATCTGATCGCAGCGTGCGAAACGACGATCGCGCGTCAGCAATCCAGGGTCGCCATTCCACGCCGCTTCACGCTGCCGTTGCGCGAAATCTTGGCGCTCCAGCCTCGTTTCGAACGTCGCGATGGTAAGCGTGCGCTGCGGTTACTCGAGAACACGCGGTTCCGAGCCGCTTACGACTTCTTGTTGTTGCGTGCAGCTGCTGGCGATGCCGATGCCGAACTTGCTCAATGGTGGACCGACATCCAAGTCGTGCCGCCCGAGGAAAGACAAGCACGCGTCGAATCACAGCCACGCGCAGAGGGTGCGCCTCATCGTCCGCGCCGCAGGCGCAGGCGTCGTCGCCCGCCAGCGTCTTAGTCCGTGACCGCGCTGTGGACACCTGCCTATGTCGCTGTGGGCAGCAATCTCGACGATCCGCTCGCGCAAGTGCGATCTGCTTTCGATCGGCTTGCGCACCTTCCGCATACTCGTTTAATCGCGAAGTCGAGGCTATTTCGTACTCGGCCGCTCGGCGATCACGTACAGCCCGACTTCATCAATGCGATGGCCGGAATGCTCACACAGCTCTCCGCGCGCGAACTGCTACGTGAACTGAAAGCGCTGGAGCGATCGATAGGACGTGAGCAGCCGATCGTACGCTGGGGGCCACGCAGAATCGATTTCGACATCTCCGTTTTCGGCGATCAGGTGATTTCTGAGGACGATCTCTCGGTGCCGCATCCCGGCGTCCCGCAGCGCAATTTCGTCCTGTATCCTCTCGCGGACATCGCGCCGACGATGGTGGTTCCGCGTCTAGGTCGAGTCGCGGACTTGTTACAGCGCGTCGACCATTCGGGCATCGAGCCGATTACTTAAATAGAACATGCAAGAGAAGACTCAAGCAGCGCCGCATCGGCTGATCGTCGTTGAGGGCCCTATCGGAGTGGGCAAGACGAGCTTGGCGCGCAAGCTCGCGCGCAGCTTCGGCAGCGAGCTCATCCTCGAGCAGGCAGGTGAGAATCCGTTTCTGGAACGTTTTTATAAGAACCCGCGATCTGCGGCATTGCAGACGCAGCTGTTCTTCCTGTTCCAACGTACGCGTCAGCTCGAAGATATCCGTCAGCACGATTTGTTCGACACCGTTCGAGTGGCGGACTACTTGCTCGATAAAGACCGCTTGTTCGCGCGGCTCACCCTCGATGACGAAGAGTTCTCTCTGTACGACCAAATCTATGCGCGCTTGGCTGTCGATGCTCCGGCGCCGGATCTTGTTGTGTACTTACAAGCTCCGATCGATGTGCTCCTGGAGAGGATTGCGCGCCGCGGCATCCGCTACGAGCAACAGATCGAGCGTGCCTATCTCGAGAATTTGCAGGAGGCCTATGCGCGGTTCTTCCACGAATACGATGCGTCGCCCTTGCTCATCGTGAATGCTGCGCAAGCCGACTTCGTCAGTAACGAATTGGATTACTCGCAATTGCTCGACCAAATCTGCCGAATTCGCCGCGGCCGGCATTACTACAATCCGCTGAAGAGTGGGATTTGAGTAGATGGTGACGCGGTGATGTGGTGATGGAGTGAACGGTGTAGGGCGCGCCATTCGGATGCCGTAAACCACAAACCGCGGTGCGGACGCTGAGTCCGCGATGCGCTACGCACTTCACCCATCACTCCATCACCTCATCGCGTTTCCTCATTGATGTTTGCCTGACCCTCGTCCATTCTTTCAGCCCTCGAAGACGCGAGCCGATCTATGTACAAGCATTTGCAGGAACGCTACGCGCCCAGGCCGCCGGTCAACATTGCGACGCTCGTGAAGATGAAAGCGGAGGGCGAAAAGATCGCCTGCATCACCGCCTATGACGCGAGCTTTGCAACTTTGGTTGACGATGCGGGAGTGGATCTGGTCCTGGTCGGCGACTCGCTGGGAATGGTGATTCAGGGGCACGACACGACAGTGCCGGTGACATTGAATGATGTGATCTATCACTGCCAGGCTGTGTCCCGCGGCCTTTATCGTCCCTTCTTGATGGCGGATATGCCGTTCATGACTTATGCCTCACGCGAACAAGCGCTCGAGAACGCAGTGCGTCTGATGCAGGAAGGCGGTGCAAAGATCGTGAAGCTGGAAGGCGGCGCGAGTCAGGTCGATATCGTCGAATTTCTTGCCAGTCACGACATTGCGGTGTGCGCGCATCTTGGACTGAAGCCGCAGTCGGTTCACAAGGTCGGCGGATTTCGCGTCCAAGGTCGAGACGAAGCCGCAGCGGAACAAATGATGCGCGACGCACGTACGCTCGAAGCGGCCGGTGCGGACATCGTGTTATTGGAATGCATTCCAGCTTCGCTGGGCGCTGAAATCACACAAGCGCTCCGTGTGCCTGTGATTGGTATTGGTGCCGGCCCCAGCACCGACGGACAAATCTTGGTTCTATACGACGTGCTCGATATCACGGCTGGACGCAAACCTAAGTTCTCGAAGAACTTCATGGAAGGGCACGCCAGTCCGATGGAAGCCGTGAAGGCGTACGTGACCGAAGTGAAGTCCGGTGCGTACCCTGCACCTGAGCACTGCTTCTAACTCTTCCCTTCATGCGCGTAGCGATTCGCCCAGATGATTTGCGCTCGACCGTGTCGCAGTGGCGTGCGGCAAATCGTCGCATTGCGTTCGTGCCCACGATGGGAAATTTGCACGCAGGGCACGCAAGTCTGGTGCGACGCGCTCGCGAGCTTGCAGACGTAGTCGTGGTGAGCGTCTTCGTGAACCCGCTGCAGTTCGGACCGAAGGAAGATTTCGCCGCCTATCCACGCACCCCGGACGAAGATCGAGCCCTGCTTCAGTCCTTGGATGTCGACTTGTTATTTACGCCGGAAGTCGAGGATATCTATCCGCTCGGTCAGCAAAGCAGCGTTCGCGTGCACGTGCCGGTCCTGGAGGACATCCTCTGCGGTGCATTTCGGCCCGGTCATTTCATGGGCGTGGCGACGGTGGTGACGAAGCTGCTGAATCTGGTGTCGCCGGACGTTGCGATCTTCGGGGAGAAAGATTTCCAACAGCTGATGATTATCCGCCGCGCGGCGAACGATCTCTGTATGCCGATCGATATCGTAGGTGTGCCGACAACGCGCGAAGCGGACGGTCTCGCAATGAGTTCTCGCAATCGTTATCTCACTACGGAGCAACGTGCGCTTGCGCCCCGGATCTTTGCTGAGTTGGAACGAACGCGCCATGAGATCGAGCGCGGAAATCGCAATTACGCCGAGCTGGAGTCGGCCGGCATGCAGGCGCTGAATGCTGCTGGGTTTCGTACGGATTACTTCGCGGTGCGCGACGCAGAGACGTTGGATCTGCCGAATGACGCCAACAAGAATCTCGTCGTACTGACTGCAGCCCGTATCGGCAGGGCCCGTCTCATCGACAACGTGCGTGCGCGTCGGCTGTAGCCGATCGCTGCTTTAGTGCTGCAGGGCCCGGTGTTGTCCAAGCGCCCACCGCACGTGTTCACGAACCAGTTCAGAAGCGTCATCGATTCTGGAGTTCAGCGCCGCCAGTACTTCGGGTGTGCTGGGGGCATTGCCGAGCGCCACTGCGATGTTGCGCAGCCAACTTTCGTAGCCGATGCGTCGAATCGCACTGCCTTCCGTCTTCTGCAAGAACTCGCGCTCGCTCCATGCAAACAGAGTCACGAGCGATTGATCGTTCAATCCGTGCCGAGCAACGAAGTCGGGCTCCGCGCTGATGGTTGCGAACTTGTTCCAAGGGCACACCAGCTGACAATCATCGCAACCGTAGATGCGATTACCCAAAGCTTTGCGGAACTCCACAGGAATCGGCCCGCGAAGCTCGATCGTCAAATATGAGATGCAGCGGGTCGCGTCCAGTTCGAAGGGAGCGACGATTGCACGCGTAGGGCAGATGTCGATACAAGCCACACACGATCCGCAGTGCTGGGTTTCTGCCGTGTCGATGGGCAGCGGCAAGTTCGTCAGAATTTCTCCGAGAAAAAACCACGATCCGGCGCGGCGGTTGATTAGGTTCGTGTGCTTGCCGATCCATCCAAGCCCTGCATTGCGCGCGAACGCTTTCTCCATCACCGGCCCACTGTCGACGAACACGCGAAATTGCGTGGAGCTGATCTCCGACTGAATGCGTTCCGCCAACTGAGCTAAGCGCCGCCGCAGCACCTTGTGGTAGTCGCGTCCCAACGCATAACGCGAGATGTATCCAGCCTGCGGATCCGCAAGAACTCGTTCTGCGTCGTGAGCCGTCTCCGGGAGATAGTCCATGCGCGCTGAAATGATGCGCAGCGTGCCAGGCACGATGTCAGCAGGCCTTGCACGCGAGACTCCATACCGCTCCATGTAGTGCATCTCGCCATGGCGGCGTTGCTCCACCCATTGCAGCAGGCGGTTTTCATCCTCGCCCAAGTGTGCGTCTGCGATCCCAACCTGTTGAAAGCCGAACTCGCGCGCCCACTCGCGAATGCGAAGGCTCAATGATGTGTAGTCGGGTTCGCTCATGGAGGCGGGAAGTATGAGGGTTCGCGAACTGAACGGCACAGCGCGCTTTGATACGCTTGTCGTATGAATGCGCTCCCCCTCGAAATTTACAGTGCGGCAGAACTTCGCGCGTTGGATCGGCGCGCGATCGAAGAGTTCGCCATTCCGGGTTATGCGCTGATGTGTCGTGCGGGTAAAGCGGCGCTCGCAACGCTGCGCAGTTGTCGGCCGGCTGCGAACCGACTTGTCGTGGCGTGCGGTCCGGGAAACAACGGGGGGGACGGCTATGTTCTGGCTCGGCTTGCGCGCGCCGACGGGTTGCAGGTCAGTGTGGCGGCAATCGGCGACCCCGAACGATTAAGCGGCGCAGCACACGAAGCATATCGGAACTACATTGATGCCGGCGGCTCGGTCCAGCCGTGGGACGGTGCAGTTCTACAAGCGGACGTCGTCGTCGACGCACTGTTTGGAATTGGCCTTGCGCGTCCCGTGGAAGGTACTGCTGCGAACCTGATCGACACGATCAATCGCAGTGGCATCCCCGTTCTCTCAATCGATGTTCCAAGTGGCCTGCAAACCGACACAGGCCAAGTGCTTGGGGTCGCTGTGCGTGCCGAGCGCACGATGACCTTCATCGGGCTCAAGCTGGGCTTCTACGTTGGCGATGGACCCGACTATACCGGGGCCGTGATGTTCGATTCGTTGGACCTCCCGGAGGAGGTTTATCGAAACTCGACACCCTCGTTGCTGCGGATCGACGATCAACAGCTCCAGGCCGTACTGCCCGCGCGCAAGCGAACGGCGCACAAGGGGCAGCAAGGGTTCGTGCTCGTCGTAGGCGGCGGGATTGGAATGGCTGGCGCCGCTCGGATGGCCGGAGAAGCCGCGCTGCGCTCCGGCGCGGGTTTGGTGACGATTGCGACGCATCCCGACAATGTCGCCGCCGTGATGGCGGGGCGTCCTGAATTGATGTGTCGCGGCGTGACTGACGCCACCGAGTTGCAGCCGCTGATAGAACGCGCTGACTTGATTGCCATCGGGCCGGGACTGGGCCGAGACGAGTGGGCGAAGCGCGTGTTCGATGTGGCCATCGCGAGTGAACAGCGCAAAGTCGTCGATGCCGATGGGCTGAATCTATTGGCTGCATCGCCGCGCCAGCAATCGAATTGGGTCCTCACGCCGCATCCAGGGGAAGCGGGCCGCTTGCTTGGGATCACCAACGCCGAAGTGCAGCATGATCGCCTGCACGCGGTGCGATCCATTGCTGCGCGATACGGTGGCGTGGTCGTACTGAAAGGCGCGGGAACGCTCGTCGCTACAGCGGACCAGATTCCTGCCGTTTGCGACCGTGGCAATCCCGGCATGGCGTCCCCAGGGATGGGCGATGTCTTGACCGGGGTGATATCGGGGATCGCCGCTCAAGTGCCTGATCTTGTGACCGCCGCGCAGACGGGCGTGCTGGTACACGCAATGGCGGGTGACATGGCCGCCCAGCACGGCGAGCGCGGATTATTGGCGACCGATCTTTTTAACTATTTGCCCGCATGCGTGAATCCGACACAGCGCATCTGAAACTGGCGGACGCAGGTGCCACCCGAGAGCTCGGCGCTGCATTAGCGCGAGTCCTCAGCTCATTTCCGTCCGAATGCTTTGTGATCTACCTCGAAGGCGAGTTGGGCGCGGGGAAGACCACGCTGGTGGCAGGTCTGTTGGCTACCCTTGGTTTCAAAGGCCCGGTGCGCAGCCCGACATACACATTGGTTGAACCCTATGAACTGCAGGCCGGGCGAGCACTTAACCACATCGACTTGTACCGACTCGCCGCGCCGGATGAGGTCGAGCCGCTGGGATTGCGAGACTTGTTGCGACAAACCGGGATTCTGCTGATCGAGTGGCCTTCCAAAGGGGCGGGGCAGTTGCCGTCCCCTGACCTCACTATCAAGTTGGAGTACGAGGCTGACGGTCTGCAAAGAAGGGCAACGGTTCGCGGGGTGACATCCAAAGGATGCAATCTGCTAGCGGGCTTCATTGCGGTAACAGAGCAATAAGTCACGCTATCCTCATATTTTTATTGAAGTCTTTGGTGCAGCGGAGTTAGATTGCGGCCGCAATGATCAAGCTTCGCTCATTCATCGCTTTGTTCGTCCTTGCGCTCGGCGCAGGCAGGGCATTGAGCGCGAGCGTTTCCGTCGAAGACATTCGCCTGTGGGCCGGCCCAGATTCAACTCGCGTGGTCTTCGATCTGTCTGGTCCCGTAGATCACACGCTGCTCACGTTGCAGGATCCCGATCGAATCGTTGTCGATATCGATGCAGCTCGCCTTTCCGACAGCATTCATTCCTTGCCGGACGGGCGCGGCTTCGTGAAGCAGTTGCGCGGGGCGCTTCAAGCCGATGGCGACTACCGAATCGTCATGGATCTGACTGGGCCCGCGAATGCACGCAGCTTCAATGTGCAACCCAATGGCCCTTACGGACATCGATTGGTAGTCGATCTGACGCCCGATCCGACCAACGGCGCGAGCAGCGCTGCTGCACCTCCGGTGGCAGTGAAGTCGACCGATGACATGCATGGTCGAGAGGTGGTTATCGCAGTGGATGCGGGGCACGGCGGCCCCGATTCCGGCGCGATCGGCAAACGCGGCACCTTCGAAAAGAACGTCACGCTGGCAATTGCCAAGCGCCTCGCGGAACGCATCAACCGCGAACCAGGAATGCGTGCAGTTTTGACTCGCGATGGCGACTACTTCATCCCTTTGCGTGAACGCATCATCAGGGCGCGCAAATACCAAGCTGACATGTTCGTATCCGTTCACGCGGACGCCTTTCGTGATCGGTCGGTCGCGGGCTCGTCGGTATACGTCTTGTCTGCACGAGGTGCTTCAGATGAAGCGGCGCGCTGGCTCGCCGAATCGGAAAACGCATCCGACTTGATCGGTGGAGTGTCGCTGCAAGACAAAGATGATGTGCTGGCCTCGGTGCTGCTGGACCTTTCTCAAGGCGCAAGCATGAGTGCAAGCATCGACGCTGCAGAGCGCGTGCTGCAACAGCTTGATCGTGTCGGCAACGTGCGACGGCCCGCCGTTCAGCATGCAGGGTTCGTCGTGTTGAAATCTCCCGACATTCCTTCGCTCTTGGTGGAGACCGCGTTCATCACGAACCCGGGCGAAGAATCGAAGCTCGGCAATTCGCGCCATCAACAACTCTTGGCGGATGCGATTCACCAAGGCGTACGCGAGTATTTCTATGCAAATCCGCCGCCAGGAACGCAGATCGCGAAGCTGAGACTGCAGAACAAAGGCGAGGCGGTCGTAGCGAGCACCGTTTCCCAAGAACGCACCGTCGGCACCTCGCAGTAGGTCCAGTTCCGACCGATTGCTCTGATATCCTCGCGCGCTCCAAGCCACTCTTGCGCGCGTATGCCCATTCGGGTTCTTCCAGAACAGCTGATTCACCAGATCGCAGCCGGCGAGGTCATCGAACGGCCTGCATCCGTGTTGAAGGAGCTCATCGAAAACAGCTTGGATGCCGGCGCACGCACGATCGACATCGAGATCGAAGAAGGCGGGGTCCGATTGTGCCGAGTTCGGGACGATGGCTCGGGGATAGAGCGTGACGAACTACTGCTCGCGCTGTCGCGACACGCCACTAGCAAGATCACCAACATCGACGACTTGGAGCGCGTGGCGACGCTCGGCTTTCGCGGCGAGGCGTTGCCCAGCATCGCGTCCGTCTCGCGCGTTCGATTGACGTCGCGATGTGCTAACCAGCCGACCGCGTTTGCAGTGAGTGCCGACAACGGGTTGTTGAGCCAACCCGAGCCAGCGCCGCACCCGTTTGGGACGACGGTCGAAGTCCGCGATCTGTTCTTCAATGTGCCCGCTCGTCGCAAATTCTTGAAGGCCGAACGAACTGAGACCCAGCAGATTCAGCGCATGGTGGAGCGGTTGGCGCTTTCGAGTTTCGACACCGCGTTTCGACTCACTTCCGGCAAGCGCGTCTTGATTGATTTTCCGGCTGCGATGACACAGATCGACCGCGAAAAGCGCGTCGCCGAAATCGTCGGCGATGAATTCATTGCGAACGCACTGCACGTCGAACATGAGAGCTCAGGGTGCAAAGTGTCGGGTTGGTTGTGTCAGCCGACGTTCGCGCGTGCGCAGCCGGACTTGCAGCACTTTTATTTGAATGGACGCATGTTGCGCGATCGCTTGATAGGCAGTGCGATTCGTACCGGATATCGCGACGTGCTCTATGGCGGCCGCCATCCGGCGTTTGTGTTGTTTATGGAGATCGACCCGAAACAGGTCGACGTGAATGCGCACCCAGCCAAGCTGGAAGTGCGATTTCGGGACGGCCGTTTCATTCATGACTTCCTGTTCCGCACTGTCGAACGCGTACTCCGCGATACGTTCGCGGGCTCTGACTTGGCTGCAGCCGCACCAACGAACGTCAGCATGCTGGTGCCGCGAAACGACGTGCCGATGTGGCCCGCGCGCGGGCCGCAACAAAACGTCATGCCGCTGCGCGTTTCGGAACCGGCACCCATTTCGTCTGGAAGTTCTCCGTCCGATGCGGTTTTCGAAGCGCATGCGGAGTCTGCAAGTTCACCTCCGCCGCTCGGGTATGCACTCGCGCAGCTGCATGGTGTTTACATCCTCTCGCAAGCGCCGGACGGATTGATCCTGGTCGATATGCACGCTGCACACGAGCGCACGACATACGAGCGAATGAAGTTGGCGCTTACGCAAGGACAAGTTGCGACCCAGCCGCTGTTGGTACCGCTGACCATCGAATTGTCGAGTGCGGAAGCGGATGCAATCGATGAGCATGCGTCGATGTTGGCGCGTGCAGGTCTCGAAGTGACGCGTTCCGGCGTTGCCGCGGTGCAAGTCCGATCGTTGCCGGCGTTTCTAACAACGCGCGACATCTCGGAGCTCGTTCATCGCATTGCATCAGATTTAGTGGCTAACGGCGTGACGCGCGGTGTGGAAGAGGCGATCAATGAAGTGCTGGGCACGATGGCTTGTCATGGGGCGGTCAGAGCAAATCGCAACTTGACCATCCCTGAGATGAATGCGTTGTTGCGAGAGATGGAGCGCACAGTCCGCAGCGACCAGTGCAATCACGGCCGCCCGACATGGACCTACGTCAGCATGGGTGACCTTGACCGATTGTTCTTACGCGGACGATGACGTTGGATGCGAATTCGCCGCCGGTGTTTCTACTCTTCGGCCCCACCGGTGCCGGCAAGACCGATCTAGTTCTAGAGCTGGCGGAGAAGTTGCCGATCGACATTATCAGTGTCGATTCAGCAATGGTGTACCGCGGTATGAACATTGGGACCGGTAAGCCGCCGCCCGACGTGCTTGCGCGCCATCCCCATCATCTGGTGGACATTCTCGATCCTTCGCAATCCTATTCCGCCGGGCAGTTCGTGCGGGATGCGCGGGAATTGATTGCAGCATCGCATCGCAGGGGACGTCTACCCGTATTAGTCGGCGGAACGATGTTGTACTTCCGTGCACTGCGATGGGGCTTGGCTGATATGCCGCCAGCCAATCCGGAAGTCCGCGCGACGATCGATGCGGAGGCGTCTCAGGTCGGCTGGCCTGCTATGCATGCAAAGCTGGCGCAGATTGATCCCACGGCTGCGGCAAGAATTCAGCCGAATGATGCGCAGCGCATCCAGCGTGCCCTCGAAGTGCATCGAATCAGTGGGAGAACGATGACAGAACTTCACGCTTCGTCACCGCCGGCAGAGGGCAACTATGTTGCCTACGCTTGGGTGCCGAGCGATCGCGACAAGCTCTACGCGAACATCGAGATGCGTTTCGAGCAAATGATGAACGACGGTTTTCTGGCGGAGGTCGCTGCGCTGCATGCCCGCGGCGACCTGCATCAGGATTTACCCTCGATTCGTTCGGTGGGTTACCGGCAGCTTTGGGAACATTTAAGTGGCCAAGCGCTTTTGGAGACTGCAGTGCAGAACGCAATATTCGCTACTCGACACTTGGCGCGGCGACAATTGATCTGGCTGCGTGCCGAACGCGAGGTGCACTGGGTCGACGCTCTTGATTCGTCGGCTCGCACCCTCATAGAGCGAGCGATGGCGGAGTGCGTGCAGTAAACCAGAGTCAGGTTCGTATTAATTCGTATTAAAGCCAAAGCGATCTGGATACGAAATTCGCTGTGTTAGACTGCGACACTGCAAACGAGAGCTGGACAGACTGAAGCAACTGTCCTCCGGCTGCAGGGAAGCAGCATTGTCGGATGTGCTCAACTAAACAACTCAAAGACATACATAACAAGGAGAAAATGATGGCCAGAGGGCAATCATTACAGGATCCGTTCCTGAACACCCTGCGCAAGGAGCGCGTTCCGGTCTCCATTTACCTGGTGAACGGGATCAAGCTGCAAGGTCAAATCGATTCGTTCGATCAGTTCGTCGTGCTGCTGAAGAACAGCGTCAGCCAGATGGTGTACAAGCACGCGATATCCACCGTGGTGCCTGCTCGTGCAATCCGCTTGCCGACGAGCGAAGAAGAAGGCACCGAGTCCATCGCTACTACTGAATGAAGAGCGTAACGTCGCGCGCGGAGGCCCGTATTGCTGTTTGAGCGTCCGCGCAGCGGCGAACGCGCGATCCTAGTTCGCATCGGAATTGGACACGCGCCGGCTGCTGATGAACTGAGCGAGTTCGAGGCCCTGGCGCAATCTGCGGGTGCTGATGTCCTGCAGATGATTACCGGCACGCGCCGAGCGCCCGACCCGCGTTTGTTCGTGGGCAGCGGCAAAGCAGAAGAAATACGCGCTCAAGTCAAAGCGTGCGGTGCGGATCTCGTTCTATTCGATCACGCGCTCTCGCCCAGTCAGGAGCGCAATCTCGAGGCGATGCTGCAATGCCGAGTGCTGGATCGCACTGGGCTCATCCTCGACATCTTTGCCCAGCGTGCTCGTAGCTTCGAAGGTCAGTTGCAAGTCGAATTGGCGCAGTTGCGGCATCTCGCCACTCGCCTAGTGCGCGGATGGACCCACCTTGAACGACAGAAGGGCGGCATCGGCTTGCGCGGTCCCGGCGAGACGCAGCTTGAAACCGACCGACGACTGCTTGCCAATCGCATCAAGACGTTGAATGCACGGTTAGACAAAGTCGTCACACAACGGGAAACGACTCGTCGAGAACGAAAGCGTGCAGAGATTCCCACGGTTGCATTAGTCGGCTACACCAACGCGGGCAAATCCACTTTATTCAACCGGCTAACCGGGGCTGGTGCGTACGCTGCAAATCAGCTATTCGCAACGCTCGATCCAACTGTCCGCCGTCTGGATCTTCCGGACGCCCGCTATGCGCTACTCGCCGATACCGTCGGATTTGTGCGCGAACTGCCGCATGAGCTCGTGGCTGCGTTCCGCTCTACGCTGCAGGAAGCACGCGAATCGGCACTGCTTCTGCATGTCATTGATGCCGCTGATCCAAATCGCGGTGAGCGCATTGCTCAAGTGAACGAGGTGTTGGAAGAAGTTGGCGCGAGCGACTTGCCGCAAATCGAAGTCTTCAACAAGGCCGATCTCCTGGGCGAAACGCCGCGCATCGAGCGGGACGAAGCAGGGCAGGTGCGACGGGTCTGGCTTTCGGCCCAAACCGGCAGTGGAACAGATCTTCTGCTCGAAGCGATAGGGCAGTTTCTCGGACCCGAATTGGTGCATCGGCATATCGTTTTACAGGCGCAAGAAGGACGTGCGCGCGCTAAGTTCTTCGCCGCCGGGGCGGTATTAAATGAGCGTCCGTTGGACGAGGGTGGGGTCGATTTGGAAATTTCGATGCCACGCCAGGCTTTCGAGCATCTTTGCCGCAGCGAGGGATTGCGGGTCGAGGAAGACGGTAAAGCTTGTGCACCGGGGGATGCATTCCTAAAATCCCGCGTCCCGTCCCCCGTGGCCGGCTGACCTCTCCTCACCTGTAGGACAATCCATCGATCATGGCCTGGAACGAACCCGGCGGAAATTCCGGCGGCAAGCGCAATCCCTGGGGCGGCAACAAACCCGATCAAGGTCCTCCCGATCTCGACGAAGTGCTCCGTAATCTGCAGCGGCGGATTGCTGGATTCTTCGGTCGTGGCGGCGGCGGGCGCGGTCCTGGCGGTTCCAGTGCGGCGCGCGGATTTGGTATCGGAACGATCGTCGCCATCTTGCTCGCGATTTGGGCATTCACCGGTTTGTATCAGGTGGATGCGGCCGAGCGCGGCGTCGTGCTGCGATTCGGCCGGCACGTCGGGACGACGATGCCCGGTCTGCGTTGGCATTTGCCTTGGCCGATCGAAACCAAGCAAATCGTCAACGTCGCCAACATCCAGAGCTTCAGCGACCAAACACGCATGCTCACCTCGGACGAGAATCTCGTCGATATCAACTTGGAAGTTCAGTACCGCTTTGCGAATCCTCTCGACTACGCCTTCAATGTGCTGCAGCCGGAAGAGACGCTGAAAGGCGTCAGCGAAAGTGCGATTCGCGAAGTGATTGGCCGCAGCAAGCTCGATGACGTGCTGGAGTCAGGCCGGCAAGAAATCGTCACGCGCACTAAAGAATTGGTTCAGCGCACGCTCGATGCGTATAAGACCGGCATCGAGGTGACCACCGTGAATCTGCAGGACGTCCGGGTTCCGACCGAAGTCGGGTCGGCACAGGCCGATGCCATTAAAGCGCGCGAAGATCGCGACCGGCTCTCGCTGCAAGCACAGGCGTATTCCAACGACTTGATTCCGCGAGCTCGCGGTCAAGCGGTGCGTCAGGTGCAAGACGCCAAAGCCTATCGAGCAAGCACGATTGCGAACGCAGAAGGCGAGGCGCAGCGATTCACTCAATTGCTGGAGCAATACGAACGCTCGCCGGGCGTCACGCGAGATCGTTTGTATCTGGAGACCCTGGAACAGGTGCTCGCATCGAGCAAGAAGATTGTGATCGACAGCAAAGGTAGCGGCAATGTTCTGTACCTGCCGATCGACAAGCTGATGGAGCAGTCGCGTCGCGACGGCAATCCGAGCGATGGGTCGGTTCGCATCGAGCCTTCGGGCCCGGATGAAACCACGACTGTAACTGGCGATCGCCGTTCGCGAGGGGCACGCTAATGGCCGGCCGTGCATTCGTTGTGTTGATCGTGGCCGCGCTTGTCGCGTTCCTAGTTGCATCGTCGGCATTCACCGTGCGTGAGACCGAACTTGCAATCAAGTTCCGCTTCGGCGAGATCGTCGAGTCCGATTACGCGCCTGGGTTGCACTTCATGGTGCCCTTCGTGAACAACGTGCGGAAGTTCGAGCGCCGCATCCTCACGCGTAACTATCCATCCGAGCAGTTCCTGACTAGCGAAGGAAAGATTCTGCGGATCGATTTCTACATCAAATGGCGCATCGCCGATGTTGCGAACTTCTATCGAGCTACAGCAGGTGGAGACGATGAAATCGCCTCCATGCGCTTGGGCGGTATCGTCAAAGACGGTATCAAGGGCGTGATCGCGCGCCGTACGATTCAACAAGTCGTCGCGGCCGAACGCGCCGAGTTCACTGGCGAGATATTGAAGACGGCAACCGCAAGTACGCGAGGCCTGGGTGTCCAGCTGGTCGATGTTCGTGTGAAGAAGATCGATCTTCCGGATGAGGTCAGCGAGTCGGTGTTCTCGCGCATGCGCCAGGATTTCGATCGTCAAGCGAAGCAGCTACGAGCGGAAGGCGAAGAGAACGCTGAGAAGTTGCGTTCCGAGGCGGATCGTCAACGTACCGAGATTTTGGCCGACGCCTATCGCGAATCTCAGATTATTCGCGGCGAAGGTGATGCGAAGACTGCGGAGATCTACGCCAAGGCGTACTCGCGCAATCCTGAGTTCTACTCGTTCTATCGAAGCCTCGAGGCGTACCGTAAGTCGCTCGGCACCGAGAACGATGTGCTGGTCATTTCTCCGGACAGTGAATTCTTCAAGTATTTGAATCGGTCTACGAGCCGCTGATCGAGTCCTTCATGAATTGGTCGGACTTGTTGGCGGCGTTGGCGCTCTATCTCGTTTTGGAAGGCATGCTGCCATTCCTGAATCCGCAAGCGATGAAGCGCGTGATGCTGTTGTTTTCCAATTTAGGCGATTCCCAGTTGCGCATTTGGGGTCTCTTGAGCATGAGCGGCGGGCTATTGCTGCTGTACCTAGTGCGCGCACAAATCATTCCATGAACAAGAACGTCGTCGTAATCGGCGCCCAATGGGGCGATGAAGGTAAGGGCAAGATCGTCGATCTGCTCACGGATCGAGTTGCGGGTGTGGTCCGCTTTCAAGGCGGACACAATGCCGGCCACACGTTGGTGATCAACGGCAAGAAGACGATATTGCGTCTGATCCCCTCCGGTATTTTGCACGACCATGTCACCTGCTTTATCGGCAACGGTGTCGTGCTCTCGCCCAAGGCGCTTTTCGAAGAGATCGACGAACTGCAGCGTGCGGGCATCGATGCGCCAAAACGCGTGCGAGTGTCGGAAGCGTGTCCCTTGATTCTTCCTCACCACATTGCGCTCGATCATGCGCGTGAAGCTGCAATGGGCGAAGCCAAGATCGGCACCACCGGCCGCGGCATCGGTCCTGCGTATGAAGACAAAGTGGCGCGTCGTGCCATTCGCGTGCAGGATTTGTTTGCACGCGAGCGATTCGCCGCGAAGTTAGGTGAGGTGCTCGACTATCACAACTTCGTACTACGCAACTATTTCAAGGTGGCGACGGTCGATTTTCAGAAGACGCTCGATGAGTCGCTTGCGCTGGCCGAGCGCCTGCAGCCGATGGTCGCGGATGTCTCTGCTGAGGTGAATGCGCTGATTCGTGCCGGCAAGCGCCTATTGTTCGAAGGCGCGCAAGCTGCATTGCTGGATATCGATCACGGCACGTATCCATTCGTCACTTCGAGCAGCTGTCTTGCCGGCCAAGCTTCTGCCGGTATCGGCGTCGGGCCGCAGCAGCTTCAATATGTGCTCGGTGTAGCTAAGGCCTATGCGACTCGCGTAGGCAGCGGGCCGTTCCCCACCGAACTCGACGATGAGATCGGCGAAGCGCTGCGCGTGAAGGGCAACGAGTTCGGCTCAGTCACAGGTCGCCCGCGCCGATGCGGATGGTTCGATGCAGCGGCGTTGCGTCGTGTTGTCGAGATCAACGGAGTCTCGGGACTGTGCATCACCAAGCTCGATGTGCTCGATGGGCTCGACACCATTCGTGTGGCCGTTGGCTATAAGGTGCGCGGCGAACGTCGCGATCTGCTGCCGGTAGGCGCAGAAGCGCTGTCGATTTGTGCACCTATTTATGAAGAGCATCCGGGCTGGAAAGAGAGCACCGCAGGTGTGAAGTCATTTGGCGATCTGCCGAAGAATGCACAGTCGTATTTGCGGCGCCTGGAAGTGTTGGTCGGCGCGCCGATCGCGATTATTTCGACCGGACCCGACCGGCTCGAAACAATCGTGATGAAACATCCGTTCGATTGACGGCAGAAGTATCGATTGAAGATGAGAATATGAGCGGCTGGCGAAGACATCGCCAGCCGCTCGCGCAATCACAGGGAATTGTGAGTGGTGCCCAGGAGAGGACTCGAACCTCCACGGATCGCTCCACTGGTACCTGAAACCAGCGCGTCTACCAGTTCCGCCACCTGGGCAAGAGGGGAAAGCGAGGCCCGGGGGCCCCGCCGAAGGCGCGCAATGTACCGATGGCCCCCTAGGGTGTCAATGACAATGGATTGACGATATGCCGCGAAAAATCAAGAACAAACAAAGATCAGCAACCAGGCGAGCACATCGCAAAGACCGCTCGGCTGCGCCACCCAGCGCGAAGCCTGAGCAACTTGCAGAGCGAATTTGTGACGCCTTGCGCGATGCAGGTCTTCCTCTCACGTTCGATGCATTGGCAGAGCGAATGCACTCGACGGGCACTGCGGCTCGCCAAGGCCTGAACAAAACCCTTGAGAAAATGCTGCAGACCGGCGAGATCGTGCAGAACCGCCGTACCGAATATTGTTTACGCGAGCGATTGCCGCTCATTGTGGGCGTCGTGAGTGCTCACAAGGATGGGCATGGCATGTTGCTGCCGGATGATCGATCGGCGCCGATCTTTCTATCCCCCCGGCAAATGCTTGAAGTGATCCACGGCGATCGTGTTGCCGTGCGTATCAGCGGCAAAGATCATAAAGGCCGTCCCGAAGGCTCGATCGTCAAAGTGCTGGAACGCGGCACGGAGCAAATCGTCGGTCGTCTCTATGACGAAGAAGGTATCTGCTTCTTAGTACCCGACAACCCGCGTATCGGTCACCGCGTGTTGATTCCGCGCGATCGCTTGAACGGAGCGCAATCGGGTCAAGTGGTGCTGGCGAAAGTCGTCGAACAGCCCTCGCGCACCGCCCAGCCACTCGGTCACGTCACACGCGTTCTCGGTGAGCATCTCGCACCGGGGATGGAAACGGACATCGCAATTCACTCGCATGGATTGCCGTTCGAGTTTCCCTCCGCAGCGATCGAAGAAGCAGAGGTTTTTGGCGACAGCGTGGCTGCCGGAGCCAAGCGCGATCGCGAAGACGTGCGGGAATTGTCCTTGGTGACGATCGATGGCGAGGACGCGCGCGATTTCGACGATGCCGTTTACTGCGAGCCGATCCGCGGCGGATGGAAGCTGATCGTCGCGATTGCGGATGTCGGCCACTACGTTGCGAGAGATTCAGCGCTCGATCGCGAGGCGCAGGATCGCGGCACGTCGGTGTATTTCCCCAATCGTGTGTTGCCGATGCTGCCGGAGGCGCTCTCCAACGGATTGTGTTCGTTGAATCCTCTGGTCGATCGTCTGTGTCTTGCGTGCGAAATGCGCGTGAACGAAGAAGGCAAGGTGACGCGTGCTCGCTTCTTCGAAGGCGTGATGAGATCGCACGCGCGGCTTACGTACACCAAAGTGGCTGCGTATCTCGCCAATCCGCTTGCTACGCATGAGCCGGAAGTGCTGACCGTCGGGCCCATGCTGAAGGAGCTGCACGAGCTTTTCCGTGCCCTGCACCGTGCGCGGTTGCGCCGTGGCGCCCTGGACTTCGACGCTCCGGAATTGAAGGTGCACTTCGATGCGCACGGCAAGATCGCAGCGCTGGTCGAGACGACGCGCAACGATGCCCATCGCCTGATCGAAGAATGCATGATCGCCGCCAACGTGCAGGCTGCGAAGTTCCTGAAGAAGCACCGCATCCCGACGCTCTTCCGCGTGCACGGTCAACCCGAAGAAGATCGCCTCGAACAACTGCATCAATTTCTGCAAGGCTTCGGCATTACGTTGCCGCGGGATCGCGAACTCGAGTCCAAAGACTTGGCAGCAGTTCTGCAACGGGTGAATGGGATCGAAGAGTCACACCTCGTCGAAACGGTCGTGGTGCGTTCGATGCCGCAAGCGGTCTATCAGCCTGACAACATCGGCCACTTTGGGCTTGCATTGACCGAATACGCACATTTCACTTCGCCAATCCGTCGCTATCCGGACTTGATGGTCCATCGTGGCATTCGTCATGTGTTGCAGGGCGGTGATGCGGAATCATTTATCTGGTCGCATGCCGCGATGATGGTTTTGGGGCAACGGTGCTCATTCACCGAGCGGCGCGCAGACGATGCAACTCGCGATGCGTTGTCATGGCTCAAATGCGAATACATGCGCGACAAGCTTGGCGAAGAGTTCGATACGGTCGTCACAAGTGTTGTGGACTTCGGGTTGTTCGTGCGCGTGAAGGGCATGCAGATCGATGGTTTGGTGCACGTGAGTGCGCTCGGCGCTGACTATTTCACGCGCGACCGATCTGGATTTCGCATGGTCGCGGCACGCAGCGGGCGCGTGTTCAAGCTCGGCGATCATCTGCGCGTGCGCCTGATCAATGTCGTCATCGATGAAAGGAAAATCGATTTCGAACTCGCAGAACAGCGTCCGGTCACGCGCGAGTTGCGCGGACCTTGGCAACGTAAGCGGAAACGTCGATGAGCGAAGATTCTTATGTATTCGGGATGCATGCGGTAAGGACACTGCTGCAGCGCCGACCTGAGCGCGCATCGTTGCTCGTGCTCATGAAAGGTCGTGAGGACGCGCGTGCGACGGAACTGATGCGCATTGCTCAGGCTGCCGGCATCCGAACCGAGTGGCGAGATGCTCGGGAGATAGAACGGCTGGCCGGCAATGAGCATCATCAAGGCGCCCTGCTGCAAATCAGATCTCAGGGTGCGCTGGGCGAGGGTGCTTTGGATGATCTACTGGACCGACAACAGGGCGCGCCGCTCCTACTAGTACTCGATGGAGTGCAGGACCCGCACAACTTGGGTGCCTGTCTGCGAACTGCCGATGCGGCCGGGGTGACCGCGGTGATCGTTCCGCGAGACCGCGCCGCCGGTCTGTCGCCCACTGTCCGGAAGGTGGCGTCCGGAGCGGCGGAGAGCATTCCGCTCATCCAGGTCACGAATCTGGCCAGAACCCTGCGCTGGCTGCGCGAACGCGGAATCTGGGTGATCGGCACGGATGATCAGGCGACCAAGTCCGCGTATGAGATTGATCTAAAAGGGCCGCTGGCGATCGTGCTGGGCGCCGAAGGTACTGGGATTCGCCGCCTGACCCGCGAGAATTGCGATGATCTGGTCAGCCTGCCCATGCTCGGTGTGGTGGAAAGCCTGAACGTCTCGGTCGCGGCAGGCGTCCTGATGTATGAGGCGGTGAGGCAGCGGAGCGCTAGTAGGGCATCTTGAATCGTGGATCGTGGATCGTGGATCGTGGATCGTG
>JAEWBG010000008.1 GCA_023391335.1 Pseudomonadota bacterium
GAGTGAGGTGTAAGGCCCCCCGTGTTCGACCGATCCACGAACCCCGAACCCCGATCCACCCGCACCCTTTTCCCATTGCTGATCTCCATTCAGCAGTCCAATGCCTCAAACCCGCTAGGTCAGGTGACGTCGCATCCCTACACTGCGCACCATCAGAAGAACGGAGTGCGCACATGTCCCTGACTCGAGCCTTTCACATCGCGGCCTTCCTGATGGCCCTGGCTTTTTTCGCTGCGGCACTGCTGTAGCTGCAGTCGCTTAGGAAGCAATCAAAGCCACGCAAGGAGACAGAGAACACGACGACCTTTAGGGCGCGAATCCCTCGTGATCTTTGTCTATCTTTGTGCTCTCTGTGTTACGTGCCCCTCTAAAGCTCAATCACGCAGCAAGACTCTGGGTCTTGACGTAGTCGTCGTAGCTGCCCTTGAAGTCGACCAGCGTTCCATCGCTCTTCAGTTCCAGGATTCGATTCGCCAAACCGCCGACGAACTCGCGATCGTGCGAGACGAAAATCAGCGTACCCGGATATTTCTCCAAGCCGATCTGCAGCGATTCGATCGTTTCCATGTCCATGTGATTCGTCGGCTCGTCCATCAGCAACACGTTCGGCTTAGTCAGCATCAGCTTGCCGTAAATCATGCGGCCCTTCTCGCCGCCTGAAAGCACGTGGACTGACTTACGCGTCTCGTCCCCGGAGAACAGCAGACGGCCCAACGTCGCACGCACGATCTGATCGTCGTCGCTAGGCGCCTTCCATTCGCTCATCCAAGTAAACAGATCCAACTTCTGCGCGAACTCTGCTTGCGGATCCTGCGGCATGTAACCGAGCTGAGCATTTTCGACCCAGGTGATTTCACCGCTCGTCGGCTGCAAGTCTCCCGCGAGGCAACGCATCAATGTCGTTTTGCCGACGCCATTCGCACCGATGATCGCGATGCGTTCACCGGCCTCGACAGTGAGGTTGATGTCCTTCAAAACTTGAACGTTGGAATCCGGGTAGGTGAAGCAGAGCTTTTCAATGTTGACGGCATTGCGATAGAGCTTCTTGGCCTGCTCGAAACGAATGTACGGATTCTGGCGCGAAGACGGCTTCATCTCTTCGATCTTGATCTTCTCGATTTGCCGTTGGCGCGAAGTGGCTTGTCGAGCCTTGGACGCGTTCGCAGAGAAGCGACGTACGAATTCCTGCAGCTCGGCGATGCGATCTTTCGCCTTTGCATTCGCTGCGGCCACGCGTTCGCGTGCCTGCACCGATGCCAACATGAAGTCGTCGTAGTTGCCCGGATAGATTTTGATCTGACCGTAGTCGAGATCGGCCATGTGCGTGCAGACTTGATTCAAGAAGTGCCGATCGTGACTGATGATGATCATCGTGGCGTCGTATTGATTGAGCACGCCTTCGAGCCAGCCGATCGAATGAATGTCCAAGTTGTTGGTGGGCTCATCGAGCAACAGCACGTCGGGCTTCGAAAACAACGCCTGCGCCAGCAACACACGCAGCTTCCAACCCGGAGCGACTTCTCGCATCGGGCCGTTGTGATACTTGGGATCGATGCCTGCGTCCTTCAGCAAGGCTCCAGCACGTGCTTCTGCGTCATAGCCGCCGTACTCCGCGAACTTCGTCTCGAGATCGGCCGCGCGCATGTAGTCATCGTCGCTTGCGTTCGGATCCGCATAGATCGCATCGCGCTCTTGCATCGCCTTCCACATCTCCACGTGTCCTTGCATCACCACATCGAGCACGCGCTGATCTTCGTAAGCGAATTGATCCTGACGCAGCCGCCCGAGACGTAGCCCACTTTGCAGCATGACTTCGCCGGAGCTCTGCTCGAGTTCCCTGCCGAGGATCTTCATGAAGGTCGACTTGCCGCATCCGTTCGCACCGATGAGTCCGTAACGGTTGCCATCGGAGAATTTGACGGTGACGTTTTCGAAGAGCGGCTTCGCGCCGAATTGAATAGAGACGTTGGAAGTCGAAAGCATGTACGTAGCGTCCGCGCTGTGCAGGCCGTTAAGGCGCGTGAAAGGATCGATGGGGGCTGTCCCGCGTGGTGGAAACGACTACCGAATTTTCGGCGTTTGCGGCTAACAGCGGGCGCGCAGTGTAACGGAAAATGCCGATATTTTCGATGCGGGCTGGGCAATGGGCACGAATGGCCCTCCCCTGAAGCACTGCGTTCTGCCCGCTGTTTCGTTATCTTTTCGCCAATTGGCGGCGCTCTTAGGCCTCGTCTGGATCGAGCTTTGTTATTGGAGAACTGGCGTGACGGTGGCTGATTCAAGCACTCAGGATTCGGATCGCGAAATACTCGCCAAAGCGATACGCCGTCTGTTCGAATTATGGAATCTCAGCGATGCGCAATCCGCTTGGGTTCTGGGCTTGGAAAACCACCAAGATCCGATCCTCACCCAGATCCGTTCAGGCGGAAGCTTGCCAAACGAAACCGGCCTTGTCGCACGCGCTCGCATCTTGCTCAGTATCCATCGGAAGCTGCAGCTGCTGCTGCCCACCAATCCGCAGGTCGCCATGAAATGGATACATGCGCCGAACCCGCAGCTAAATGGGAGCACGCCCATTGAGATCATTCGCACGCACGGCGATCTCGGCGCACAGCAGATTGCATCCTTACTCGAACGCCAATCAACACGCTAGGCGAGAGGAGACACCGGCATGATGAAATGTCCGAAGTGCAAAACACCCGAACTGTTGCCCACGATGATCGAAGAGGGCCTTCCGGCATTGGGCTGCGCGCAGTGCCACGGCAGTTTGGTCTCGCTTTTGTATTACCGCCATTGGGCCGAAACGCAGAAGAGCGCCTCGACCGCCGAGTCGAAACCGAATGCGATCGCGACGGACGATACAGCTACCGCGCTGACGTGTCCGAAATGCAGCCGCTTCATGATGAAGTACAAGGTCAGCGGTGCAGTCGCGAATCGCTTGGACGTCTGTGGTTACTGCGATGAAGCCTGGTTGGATCGCGGCGAGTGGGAGTTACTCGAGGCCCTGCATCTCAGTCACAGGCTTCCCACCATATTCACCGAGCAATGGCAGCGCCGCATCCGCCGTGAAATGAGCGAAGAGGGCCGTCGGTCGATCCTTCAACGCACGATTGGCACCGAGGGCGTCGCAAAGGTAGAAGCGTTTCGCGATTGGCTCGCGCAAAGCGGCCATCGCGCTGAGGTGCTGACCTACCTCTACCGTAAATGAACCGGAGCGCGGATCTTCAGACTCGACAAGCGCAAATCATAGATTGTCCCCGGCGCATCGAAATCGTATGTCGTCAGCGGCTTCGATCGCGTCCACAGTTTGCCGTCCGTTTTGCCGACGCGCGACCACCCTCTTACAGCGAACCACGTCGGGTCAGACGCGAGCGTCCCGAATGCACCTCCTAGCAGAGGGAGCGGCCATCGCGTTTTCGTCGGAGATGCCGTCAGTTCGAAACTCACCTCATCGTGAATCATGGCAACCCGACCGCGCTCTTCCCAACGCCAATCGAACTTCGCGAGCTGTTTCGGCAATCCCCACACTTCGCGACCGGCCTGCAACGAGACTTCGCTGTCCACATAGATATTGGAGATCCATGCGCCGATGCGCGCACCCCTTCGCACCAGGGCCGGGGCAACGATGCATTCGCAATATTGAAACGTCGATCGCTCACCGTACTGAGCGACAAAGAAAACCGATAGCGTTTTGCCTGGCGAGATCGGCACCACGCGCAATGAACTCGGCACTTGCGCGGCAATGCGCTCGATTGGAGTAGCGCGCACGATCGCGACCGCTTTGCCGGAGAGTCGCCAGGGCGCTGGCGGATAGAGTGTCGCGTGCATGCCAATCTCAGAAGATGGTCAGGGAAGACTCAAAGGTTTGCGGACGCATTCGATTCAATCTTGCACACTCAATCGAGCAAATACGCGCTTCATGGCATTGACCCGAGCAATGTAGCCGCGCGCATCGTGATCGCCGCATTTCTGCCCAGGTGCCAAGCGCAGCCCGCGTCGAGCATAAACGTTGCCCGCCCCGGCGCCGCATAGATGAATCAACGTTGCGAGCTCCTGCTTCTGCTGCAACGTGGCGCGCGTGATCCGATTGGCCGCCAACGTCTGAGCGACCTGCCGATCCAAATAGGCGGACGTCATTTCGATTGCGTTCGATGCTAGCACGCGTGCGTAGAGCCAATTGAACCAGCAGGAATGGGGATCGTCCCACGGCCCATCTTCCACCACGACGTGATGATGCACGCAGTAGCGCCGAGCCAGAGCGAAGGTTCCATCCGTGATCTGATACATCCCTACCGCACTCGATGCCGGACGATACACCTCGAACGGCTTGGCTTTTCGCAATGAGAACCGCCAGTACGTGCGCACGATCGGATTACCCGATCCCTCCACCTGCGCCAGTGCGGCAAGAAAATCCGGCGTCATCACGGCAGTGGAATGTTTGCGGAATGCGGATTCGTACGTGTCCCAGGTTTCAGCCGGCATGCGATACAACACGCCGCTGACTGGAAACCACAGCTCGGATGGTTTGCGAACGACTTGATAGATCCAGTTCACCGCGAGCCATAAGACAACCAGCGCAGAGAAGCCTATGAAAATTTGCAGTCCGGCGGGCGCGCGTCGATAGCGTTTGAACCAACGTTTGCGGGTGCTGGCTTTCGGGATGAATCTCTTGAGCTGGAAGCGACTGCGCTTGCGACTAGATCGCGCGCTGGTTTTTGTTTTGACTCTTGGGCGGCTTGCCATGCCGCGATTGTGAAGTTAGCTGGCTCAGCGAGAAAGAGTTATCTCCACGGAGGGCACGGAGCACACGGAGATAGATCCTAGTTCGAAGCAACGATCTAGCGCCCGCAACCGGTTCACCCTAGGAGCTCGCTGCATGCGCATTTGATCTTATGAGCGGCAGTCTTCCTCCGTGTTCTCCGTGGAAACATTCTTCTTCCGTAAACTAATGAGCAGCCGCAGGGCCGGCGCCTTTTTCCGGCGGGCGAGTGAACCAAATCAGCAACGCCGCAGCAGCGAAGATCGGCACCATCCACGCAAACACATCATTCGTCGCGAGTTGCACTGCCTGACCGAGGACTGTCTGATCCAACGCGGCAAGCGTCTGTTGCGAGCTGAATCCGATCGCATCCAGCCGATGCAGCTGGGACGCTACGGCGGGATTTCCGGCTGTGACGTTTTCGACGAGTTGTGCATGGTGGCGACCGATTTGATTATCCCAAAGCGTCGTCGAGATCGACGCGGCAAAGGCGGCTGCCGTCGAGCGCACGAACGCCATCAACCCGGACGCGGATGCAACTTGGTTCTGCTGCAGATGTCCCAGCGCCACGATTGAAAGCGGCAGAAAGAACAAACCCATCGCCAGGCCTTGGAAGAACTGTGGCGTGAGGATCTGCCAGAACGTGACGCTACTGGTGAAATGCGCTCGCACGCTAAACGTGATCATGAAGATGACCATTGAGGCCGATACCATCAGCCGCGGATCGATGCGGCCGACCTGTCGGGCGATCATCGGCGCAAGCAGCATGGCCAACACGCCATTACTTGCGAGCACCAAGCCAGCAGTGAGCGCCGGATATCCCATGTACCTCTGCAACCATTGCGGAATCACTACAACCGACGCGAAGTACACCGCGAATACGAGCGACAACGTCAACGTCGCGATGGTGAACTCGCGATTCTGGAAGAGATGCAAATCGACGATCGGGTTTTTGTCGGTGAGTTCCCACGCAATGAAGAACGTGAAACAGACCACCGAGATGACGGTCAGCGCGATGATCACGGGCGAACCGAACCAATCGAGCTCACGGCCCTTGTCCAAGACGATCTGCATGCTGCCGATCGCCATCACCATCAAAGCCAACCCGATACGATCGATGGGAATGTGACGTGTCGGCGTCTCGCGGTCCTTGTACAGTCGCCACACAGCCATAACGGTTAGCAATCCAAACGGCACGTTGATGAAGAAGATCCACGGCCACGAATGCTCATCCGAGATGTAGCCGCCCAAGATCGGCCCCATCACTGGACCTAAGATCGTCGTCATCGCCCAGACGCCTTGACCCACAGCGAACTTCTCGCGCGGATAGCTTGCGAATAGCAGCGCTTGCGACAGCGGCATGATCGGCCCGCCGCACAGTCCCTGCAAAATCCTGAAGAACACCAGCATTTCCAGGCTGCGTGACAGACCGCAGGCCGCGCTCATCATGATGAATCCGAGCATTGCGCTGACGAACGTCTTCACGGTCCCAAAACGCGCCACTAACCAGCCGCATAAGGGAACGATGATCGCCTCGGCAACCGCATAACTCGTGATGATCCACGTGCCTTGCGTCGGGGATACGCCAATCGATCCGGCGATCGTGGGGACAGAGACGTTCGCGACAGTCATGTCGAGAACGACCATGAAGTTGGCAAGACCGATTGCGACGGTCGCAAGCGCCAGCTTGCCGCCCTGCATGGGCGGCTTCGCTACAGGTGCCGGAGTACTCATACCGTGGCCCTACGTGGTTGAGAACGATCAGCCCTTGGCGACCCGGCTCTCGCCGAGATTTGCATTGATGATTTGCGCAACGTGCTGGTCGGCGCTGGCGCTCTCGCGGTCGTACACCTGCGTCTCATAGGCAGGGTCCTGGCGAGGCACTGCGGCTAGGCGCGGGCCGGACTGATCGTGACTGTCGATATTCACTTTCATCGACAGGCCGATGCGCAACGGATGCTTCTGCAGCTCGTCTGGATTGAGTTTGATGCGCACCGGAACGCGCTGCACGACCTTGATCCAGTTGCCGGTTGCGTTCTGCGCCGGCAGTAGCGAGAACGCACTGCCGGTGCCGGAGCCGATACCTTCAACGGTGCCGTGATATTCGACCGATCCACCGTACAGATCGGACTCGAGCGTCGCAGGCTGCCCGATGTGCACACCTTCAATTTCCACTTCCTTGTAATTTGCATCCACCCACACATCGTTGAGCGCGATGACCGCCATCAGCGGCGTGCCAGCTTGCAAGCGCTGACCGAGCTGCACGCTGCGACGAGCCACATAGCCGGAGATTGGCGAAACGATTTTTTGGCGTTCGCGCTGTAGATATGCAGCACGCACATTTGCCGCTGCGGCTTGCACACGCGGGTGGCTAGAAACATCAGTACCTTCAATCTGTGCGCGATTGGCACTGAGCTGCTCGCGGGCGGCGGCGACTGCCTGCTCTGCCGCCTTCACCTGCGCTGCGGCCGACTCCATCTGCAATCGCGCATTCGCCAACTCTTCGCCGCCAACTGCGCCGGTGTCTTTCAGATCGGCTCGACGCTCGTATTCGGTTCTCGCCCGCTCGTAAGCGGAACGAGCAGCACTGAGATCGGCCTGCCGAGCAGCGACCTGCGCGCGAAACCCTTCCGTGTTCGCAAACATCGTGCGCACTTCGCGAACGGTCCGCGCCAGTTCTGCGTCGGCTTGAGCGAGCGCGATGTCGCTGTCGCTCGTGTCGAGTTCGACGAGCACCTGACCCGCTTTCACGTAGTCGTTGTCATCCACTGTGATGCTGGTGACGGTACCGCCCACTTGCGGAGTGATCTCAACCATATTGCCGCCGACGTACGCGTTGTCCGTCGTGACGTGATAACGCCCGTACGCAAAGTGATAGATCGCCCACAGCAGGCCGACGGACACGAATGCCAGCGCGATGATGGAGAGCACGCGCTTGCGCTTGTTACCGGCCGGTTGGGCCTCGGCGGCTGAGGCGTTGTTGTTCGATTCGCTCACGTTTCAATCCTCGGTCGCGCTGCGCACGACGTCATAAATCTCTTCCGACTAATCACTATCCGCGATCCGCTATCCGCTACCCTGGCTGCCATCCGCCACCGACCGCGCGCGCCAATGCCGCGGCTGCGGACAGCGCCTTCGAATCCAAATCCACTCGCGCACGCGACGCTGAAATCCACTGCGCTTCAGCGTTGACGACGGTCAAGTAGTTACCCAGACCGCGCTCGTATCGCAGTCGCGCGATCCGCCATGCGTCGGCTGCGGCATCCACAGCCTGATCGAGTTGCGGGCGTTGAATGTCTACGGACTTCAATTGCGACAGCGTGTTCGCAACTTCGTAGAGAGCGCGCTCTAACACCGCGTTGTACGTAGCGATCGCTGAATCGCGTTGCGCTTCACGTCCGCGCAGATTCGCGCGACGCTCGCCGGCATCGAAGATCGGCAAGCTGATCGCGGGTGTCACGCCCGCAATGCGGCTGCCCGCCTTCAACCAATTGTCGAGGCCATAGCTCGACAATCCCACGAAGGCACTGAGATTGATGTTCGGATAGAACTCTGTGCGTGCCACTTTGACTTGTTGTTCCGCCGTCTCGATCTGCTCACGGACTGCGGCAACGTCGGGACGACGACCCAACAACTCAGCAGGCAATTGAGTTGGCAGTCCGAAGCGCGGCGAATGCAGCGCGGGCGGTTGCAATCCACTCGCATCGTCGGGTCCTTGGCCAGCTAGCGCCACTAGCGCGAGCTTCGCGGACGTCACCTTCTCTTCCTGAGCTGCCAACTCTGCACGCGCCTGAGCAAGTGCGGCTTCTGCCGCACGCAATTCCGCCTGCGTATCGACACCGGCATTGACACGCTGCTGAGTGAGCTTGAGTTGCGTGCTACGCGCTTCAACGAGCTGCTCTGCAAGTTTCTGCTGGCCGAAATTTCCGGCGTACGAGACATACGTCGAGACGATCTGAGAAATGAGCGTCTGCCGAATCGCCTCCGCCTCATATCCAGCTGCTCTCACGGCCGATAACGATGCAGCCAACGAAGCTCGATTGCGGCCCCAAAAATCCAAGAGATATGACAGCGAGAGTCGTGCGTCAGGGTTCCACTCGGATGAACCCGCGTACGGCGGCGGAATCAGGCCGTTTTCGCTCTGCCGCTCGTAGGGCATGGCCACTTGGGCGCCCACCGTGGGAAATGTGCGTCCGCGCGCCGATTCGAGCGCTGCCTCCGCCTCGCGGGCGCGAGCCACCGCCACATCGAGCGTTGGACTTGCCTCGATCGAGCGCTGTACCAATGCGTCGAGTTGTGGGTCGCCATACTCATGCCACCACTGATCGGTGGGCGCGGGCGCCTTGTCGGCGTTCGCCAGCGTTTGCGTCGCCGTGAGCGCCGCAGGATCTTGGAGCGGAATGGGATCGGGTGAATGCCCGGGCGTCGCACACGATGCTGTCGCGAGCGCGCACATCACGGCGAGTATCGTTTGATTCCTCATGACTTGGGTCCTTGAGCACAAGCCGTCGCCGACTCCAACACGCGGCTGAGCAACTTGGTCAGTTGTTGTACTTCTTTCGCAGAAAAGTCGGCGAGCACGCGATTGAGAACCGTCGCACTCACCTTCGGGAGGTGCGGAAACAGACGTCTTCCTTCTTCGCTGAGTTCCACATGCACGACCCGCCTATCGGTACTGCTGCGCGACCGATTGACCAGACCCTTCGCTTGTAGGCGGTCCAGCATGCGCGTCATTGCTCCCGTATCTTGGTTCAACATACCGGCGAGCTCGGCCGCGGTCTGTTGCGAGTTCTTGCCG
Organism: Pseudomonadota bacterium; assembly: GCA_023391335.1. Taxonomy (GTDB): domain Bacteria; phylum Pseudomonadota; class Gammaproteobacteria; order Steroidobacterales; family Steroidobacteraceae; genus Steroidobacter. The sequence continues at coordinate 9,558 of JAEWBG010000008.1, forward strand.
AGCTTCATCAGTACGATCCACTGACTGCTCGTCAGCCCGAGTTCGCCCTTGGCAAGCTCAGCGTCCAGGCAACGACGGAACTGCAGGTGGACCTTGGCAACCAGGCTGCCCACATTCATATCCATCTCGTAAGTTTTGCCGTCGTAGTGCATCAGATGAGTGCGTTGCCAACGCTCCGAAATTTGCGGTACGGGCTCGAAAGGAGTCCGAGTCCTGTTGCGGGGCCGGCAGACTACTGCCTAGGCAGTGACTGCGCAAGCAGCTTTATTCAAGACACTCATTCCTGTTAGGAAAGAATCTGGAACTCGGCGGTGAGCCCAAGCTTTGTTAAATGAGCCTGGAGCAATCGCGGAGAGAATCATGGCCAAGCCCGGATCCAAGACGCCAGGAACGCTCGCTGACGTTCTACGAGACAACGTTCGCCACCAGCAGCAACGCAAAGAAGCAACCGCGAGTCCGCCCGAGGCACGACGATCGCCGCGCGAACGGGTGAAAACCGCCGAACGTAAACGCGATTCGAATCACCGCGCCGACTGAGCGCCGGCAATTCGTCTGTGCTCCGATTGGCGCTCGCCCTTGGACACTATTGCTCGCCGCACGCCTTAGCGCCGCGGGCAGTATCGATTTGAGTACAGGCAGCGGCGAGGCTTGGACGTTCGAGCTGCCCGTGCAGGGGGAGATTCGCGACTTAAGCTGCGACTCCGTTCGCGTCAGCTCGCGTACCGCTGAAGTCGCGGCCAAACAAATCGATCGAACCTTCTACGCGACCTTGCCCTTGCACGAGGGCGAAAATGCCATACACGCCTCCTGTTGGCGCGACGGCAAGGTCGTGGCGCTCTCCGACACACCTCTACGAAGAAAAACTTCGCGCCGCTCCTACCGCACGCGTGAGAGTGCGCGTCGAAGATCAGACGATCCGACTCAATGCCGGCGCTTCGCGTGCTTTCGACGTGCCACTAACCGACCTTCGCTGGACGTCTGCCCCAAGCAATCCCGCGCCACTGATGCAACCTTCGGGGAAAAGCTTGGAGGTAAGCAATGACCGCACGGTGGAACTTGCGACGCCGCAGCACGACGGCAAGTACATCGTCGCGCTCGAGGTCCGCGACGCGCTGAATCGCAAAGACACCGCGGAGGGGATGTTCGAAGTTCGAAACGGCATAGCCGCAGAGATCGATCTGCGCGAGCGACCGAGTTGGGTCGACTCGCTCATTGTGTACGGGGCGGCACCGTACGAATTTGCACCTCCGACGTTCGCAGGCATTCGCGATCGGCTGGACGAGATCGTCGCCCTGGGAGCGAATGCCGTCTGGATTTCTCCCGTGACGCGCGCTGCACCGGAGGATTTCGGCTATGCCGTGATGGATCACCTCGCAGTCGACCCTCGGTTCGGCGGCGACGAAGGCTTTCGCAACCTCGTGACGACTGCACATCGGCTTGGCTTGCGAGTGCTAGTGGATTTCGTGCCGAACCACCTCGCCTCTGTTCACCCTTACGTGCTCGATGCAGAGAAGCAAGGCAAGCGCTCGGTTTACTACGATTGGTTCGACCGCGATGCCAACGGTGCGATCACGCACTATTTCGATTGGCAGCACCTTGCCAATCTCAACTACGACAACCCGCAAGTTCGCAATTACATGAAGGCCGCGTTCCGGCGCATGGTGCAGAAGTTCGATGTCGATGGCTTTCGCGTCGATGCCGCGTGGGCGATCTCACGGCGCGCTCCGGGGTTTTGGAACGAGCTGCGTCGCGAGCTGCAACGAATCAAACCGGACGTCTTCTTGCTAGCGGAAGCGAGCGCACGCGACCCACACTACTTCATCAATGGATTCGATGCGGCTTACGACTGGACGTATCAACTTGGCGAATGGTCATGGAAGGATCTGTTCAACGCGGACGGCTCCCCGGACCTAACTGCTCTGCGTGCAGACCTGCAGGCGACTGCACAGGACAACCGACACCTGGCCTTGCATTTCATCAACAACAACGACACCGCCGAACGATTCGCAACTCGGCATGGCGAGCCACTTGCGAAGCTAGCGGCCACGCTGCTCTTCACGATTCCGGGTATTCCGCTCATCTATAACGGCGATGAAATCGCGGCTTCGTTTCAGCCCTATGACGAAGGCCCGCCGCTGAAGTGGCGCGACGACGATCCACTGGTGCAGCACTATCGCCGCCTGTCCACACTTCGCCTCGACAACCCGGCACTCGTGTCCGGCGACTTGCAGCTACTGCGATCGAATCGCGACGATAAGGTGCTCGCATTCACTCGCACGAATGCTCAACAACGCATCCTCGTCCTGCTGAATTTCAGTGACCGCGACGTCGACGTTCACCCTCAGGATCGCGCAGCGCTCGCAAGGTGGAAGGTGTTTTCGCACTCACGCGAACTATTGAGCGGGAAGGCAATGCATGCGAGTGAGCGGGAACCGGTGTTTCGTGTGGCGGCGACCTCCGCGCAGATACTGCTGGCGCTTTAAGATCAGGACGCCACACAAAGCGCACAAAGACAAACAGAGAGCACATAAACGCGAGACCAGAGCTTCACGGATATAGCCGTGTTCCGACGCGCGGACACAGATTTACCGCACCCATGACGCACTCAAAGGACATTCTTTTTTGTGCGCTGTGTGTTCCTTTTGTGTCCTGTGTGTTCGTCTGTTCGTCGAGGCTACTCGGTGTCCTGCGACTTGCCATGCATGAACTTGTACATCGGATCGCCGCCGCGCTGAGAATTCTCGCGCGCGTATGCGAACTCCCATACCGGGCGAGTCGCAAACAGAATGGCGCCATTGCCTGAGTCGGGATTGAAGCCGAATGTGATGCTCGCTTCACACTTCGGTGCAATGTCGCGATCGATCGGCCGACACCAGCGCCAGGTTTGAAATGTTCGCTCGTGCGGATCGGAGTACTGACCTTCGGCACCTTTCACCGTAACGTGTCCGAATCGCGAGTAGCCTTCCGGGTCGCCGTATTGCGCAATCAAGTCACTGAGCAGATGCTCATAAGTGGTGACGTGATCTGGACTCAGCGCTTTTAGTTCTTCATACGTTTCGCTCTTGAACACCATGCGTACGCCGCAGAGCTTCAGTCGATCCAGGACATCGGGCGGCGCCTTGCCGCCTTCACGCCATGAACCGCAGAACTGATACGTGACGGGATACAGAACTGTATTCGCAGAGCCGTAACGAAAACCTTGGCCGTCGACGACGAATTCAGTGAAGAGTTGATACCCGCGCCCGGAGACGCGTTGATGCAGCGTGCTGAGCGCAGACTGCAAGTCGCACGCGTCCATGCCTTGCGATGAGAAGCTTGGTGAACACATGAAATCCATGCGCGTGACTTTGCCTTCCGAGTAGGCCAGTTGCACTGTCACCGGGCTTTGCTTCAACCGATCGAAGGACTTGAACGGCTGATCCCACTTGTAACCGGCAAATCCAGTGGGCGCTCGATAGCGCACCTTCTTGTGCTGCGAAGCTGGTTTCGCATCCTGGCTGGATGGCGCGTCTGCAAACGACGTTGCAACCCAGGACGACGAGCACACGATCAGAGCCGTCAGGCAACCCGTTTTAAGCATAGGTCCTCTCTGCGATGGCAGTTTCGATGCTGCCGTGTCCAAAAAGGTTGCACATCTGCACCCGGCAGATGCATCGAATTAGAACCTATCTCAGAATCCTTTGTGAGATAGGTTCTAGTACTCGACTTCAGCGCAATGCGTTGCGCGGTAGCGCTCGACTTTGATGTCACGTGACCAGAAGTCCGCCGGCAGCCCTGCTTTGAGCTTTAAATAAGTGACGAAGTCCTGCGGGTTTGGAATCTGCTCCCACACCGAAGGCGGAAACGTCGCCCGCGATCCTTGATATTCGAGGCTCACGCCATCGATCTTCGGTCGCAGTTTCTTGATCAGGCGCGCTTCGCTCCACGCCCGCAGACGCTGGCTAGGCGTTAAGAGAGAAAGCTGCAGATTTGCGTAGCGCCACTCGGCTGGACGCAGCGGCGAAAAGCGCGGATCCGAGAAAGCGGCCCGCCAAGCGTTGTGCCAAACATCCAGACACAAGGGACGACCCACCGTAAAGCTGCCAGCGCTACCTCTTAGGTCCCGGCCAAGACGCAGCGTCACAATCGAAGCGCCGGGTCGCGAGAGGCATTCAGGAAGGATTCGCTCGGGAAATTGTGGGCGTTCGCCCGTTACGAGAGCGCTCTGAATACACTCGCGGGCAAGACCGAGCAGCGCACGCCGCTGCTCGAGCTCGTTCATGTCGTCCATCGCAGCCACTAGCCCACTCCTGCCCTTCGCGCGATAGCGCTTCCAAGCGCCCGCTTGCTACTTCTTGTCTGCGGCGTTCTCTTTACCCGTGGAACCACCGACTGCCGCGGAGTAGTTCGCTCGGAGGTATTCAGTGATCAGCTCTGTTTCGCGGGCGAGCATGTTTTTGTCTGTAGCGCCGAATGAATACGCCGCGCCGAATTTGTTGGCGTGCTGATAGAACTCAGGTTCAGCGATGACCTCGCCCGTGGCCGCGTCGGTCAACTTCACAGTCATCAGGACGGCCGATCCACCGGCGGCTGCGCCGGCCCAGAAGCGCGCCCCACCGCCGATAAACTTCACGTGGCGGATAGCGGGCTCGATCTTCAGTGTCTTGGGCGGTTGGTTCTTAGCATCGGCTGCATTCCATTCGCGGAGCAGCGGCTGGACCCGCTCATCCAGGTTCGCCTGCAATCGCTTCTTCGCGTCTTCATTCGCATTCTGTCCTGCATAAGGCGCGCCCATCGAGATTGGAGCGATCTCGAAGCGGTCGAATGAATTCAATGCGACGGCAGGCGGGGGATTCGTGAGTTGCTTCGCCTCGACGTACTCGACCACGTCGCCGGATGCGAAAGCCTGCCCCGCAAGAAAGCTGAGACTCAGAACTGCGGCACCGAAAACAGAATTGAAGCGCATGCAAGCGGCCCTCGGGGTGATTGGTCGGGCGCATCTTACAGGCGCGGTTTACAAAGAGCAGCTCCCTCGCGGTTCGACTCTTGAACGCCTAGCGCTTCTTCTTTCTCTGCACGAAATCGCGCCGCGTGTTGTTGCCTTCGGCACCAGGGGGACCACTCTTGGGTTTGCGTTTGGTCCCCAACGCCTTCTGTTCATCTTCGGCCAAAGCACCCTTCGGACCCGCTTCGCCTGGATTGCCGCCAGCTTGCTTGCTCATAATGGACTCTCGCACTTATCTATATGAGTGGTACGCGAGTGCACGACCGAGGTTCCGTGCTACTGCACGAACGCAGACGGGAGATGACCATGTCGCAGAGTTACGAGCCGGAGACTTACACGCGCGATGAAGTGAATGCGCTCAGCGGCCGCGTTGTGCTCGAGTTCGGGACGAATTGGTGCGGCTACTGTCGAGCTGCCCAACCATCGATTGAAGCCGCGTTTGCGGGCTTCCCATCCATCCGGCATCTCAAGATCGAGGATGGCAAGGGCCGGCCGCTCGGCAGATCGTTCCGAGTCAAATTGTGGCCGACGCTCATATTCTTAAGGGATGGTACCGAGATTGCGCGAGTGGTGCGCCCCACCGAAACGAGTGTGATCGCCGATGCACTCGCGCAACTGGGATCCTGAGATCTCATCGCATCGCAACCGTTTGCTCTGCATTGTGGATCATCGACTGGATTCCAACAGCCGTAAGTCCAAGTCCTGCAGTCACAATCAAGGCTGCGACAGCCATACAAATCGCGCGGCGGGCGTTGTAGCTCAGGTCTGCAATGGCGTTCATGGCGTGCTCCATTTTTTCGTCGGCTCCCGCACAATCGCGGGGTTCGCGCTTAAGACACAGCTACCCTCGCGCCAGTTACAAACTTCGTAAAAAAATCGGCTAACGACCGCTGCACACCGGTGAACGCGCTCGCGGCTTCGCAACAACGACGGAATTCCACTCTATGAATCCATCTCTGCCTTCCGATAGCTCCGCCCAGATGAATTCGCCCAGCTATTTGCTGGCCGTTGAAGACAAAGACTTCCTATTGCGCGACGAACTGCGCGCCATTCGATTCGCGCTGGAATACGCCAAGGCGGAGGTGATGCTGCGCGATTGGGGCGTCCGGTCGACGATCATCGTTTTCGGTAGTGCACGAGTGCTTTCGCCCGAGGAAATCGCCGCACTCCCGGAACCGCGGACGGATGAGGAGCGATTGACGCACGAACGGCATCAGAAGCACGTGCACTGGTATGAGCAGGCTCGGCAGTTTGCACGGATCGTTTCCGAACGGGGCGGCGCCAGAGCGCCGCACGATCGCTGGCGGGACAATGTGATCGCGACCGGCGGCGGCCCGGGCATCATGCAGGCGGCCAATCGCGGCGCGTGGGAAGTCGGTGCGCCGAGCATCGGATTCAACATCACCCTGCCGTTGGAACAACAACCGAATTGTTTCTCGACTCCGGAACTGACCTTCCGCTTCCACTACTTCGCGATGCGCAAAATGCATCTAGCGATGCGCGCAAATGCCCTGGTCGTTTTTCCGGGCGGATTCGGCACGATGGACGAGTTGTTCGAAATCCTCACGCTGCGCCAAACCGGCAAAGCACCGCTCGTGCCTGTGGTGCTATTCGACAAGAACTATTGGACCCGCGCCGTGAACTTCGAAGCCTTCGTCGAAGAAGGCATGGTCGCCCGTGCCGACTTGGAGCTATTCGATTTCGCGGATACCGCCGAAGAAGCTTGGGATGCGCTGATGCGCAGAGGGTTGTTGGCGCATAAGTAGGGACGCCGTCGGGACAGATCGGATAAGCGATGGACGACCTTGTCGTCAGGTAGGCCTTCGGCAGGAAGGACGCGATGCGTCAGGAAGGACTAGCGTCAGGTCAGAAGAAGAACAAGGACGGACGCTGCGCGTCCGGATGGACTGCCTTGCAGTCGGGAAGGACTGCCAGCCCACACTGTTTTTTTCCACACCCGACACTACACACGTCTATCTCTGTCCTGCCGCAAGGCCCTCCTGATCCGAGAGGATCCTTCCTGCCGAGGGCCTACCTGACCACGCAGTCGTCCATCGTGATGGTAGGACTAAAAAGGAAGATGGACCATGTCGGGTCCTTCCCCGTGCGCCCAGTCACTAGTCACCAGTCACGAGTCACTAGAATTTATATCCCACCCTCCCATACACAAACCGTCCCGAACGCCCGAAGGGCGAATAGTTGGAGAAGGACTGCGTGCCCGTCGAATTGACGATCGGTGGATTCGGATCGGGATACTCGTCGGTGATGTTGTCCGCACCGAGGGCGAGGCGGAAGTGATCGGTGATGTTCCAGCGAGCTTCGAGATCCAAGAGCGTCGCGGCTGAAAGCTCCACATCGTTGATCGTCGTTGACGTGAACGTCGCTGACGTATCGGGCGATAACACCTTGCCATAGCGAGTTGCTCGCAACGTGGCGCCGAACGCATTGAGGTTCCAGTTGATTGCGGCGCTGAATTTGTTCTTCGGCTCGCCCTGCTCGAAGGTTAAAACGTTCACGCGATCGAATAACACGGGCGGTGGGTTCAACGCCGCTAGCTGGGCCGTCGTGGGCACGCTTTTCACATCGGTGTTGTTCCAATTCGCCGTAACGGTGAAATCGAATCTGCCGGCCGCGGTCGTATCGAGCGGATAGTTCATTACGAGATCCACACCCTCGGTGCGCGTATCGACGCCGTTGATGAAGAAGCGGCCGCCGCCCACACCGATGAATCCTTGCGCTACGAGGTAATCTCTGACGTTCGCTTGGGTGAGGTTCTCCGAAAGCACGATGCGATTGTCGACATCGATCCGATAAGCATCGATCGTCGCGTTGAAGTTCCCGAAGCGAATTACGGTCCCAACCGAAAAGTTCTTCGACTTCTCCGCATCGAGCTTCTTGGCGCCGAGCGCCTCGGCTACAGGATCGGTCGCGGGGAACGTCGTGATATCGAACGGCACGCCGCCGATGAAATTCGTCGAAGTCGTTGCGAAGTATTGCTGCTGTAAAGACGGAGCACGAAATCCGTTCTGCACCGACGCGCGTAACGCGAAGTTCGGCGTGAAGTCATAGCGACCCGCCAACTTCCCGGACACGTTGCTGCCGAAATCCGAGTAGTGCTCGCCGCGCACCGCCGCCGAAGCCAAGAATTTCTCCGTGACGTTTGCTTCCAGATCGACATACGCGCCGACCGCCTGGCGGTGCTTGTTCACTTCGTTGGCCGGTCGAAAGCCCGGGAACACTTGCGATCCCGATTGCGTCGGCGATCCATTTGCTAGCAGCACACCGCCGTTGCGATATGAGTCCGGCTCACCCGCGTCGATGGAGTAGCCCTCGCGACGCGCTTCCAATCCGATTGCAACGTTGAGCGGCGATGAGAACGCATTCATCTTGACCGGACGCACCGCAGAGACGTTCAACACCAGTTGGTCGTACGCGAATCCGCCCGCGTCGAATTCAGTCTTGCTCTGGACTCCCAAAGATCGGTTGAGCGTATTTTCAATGGTGAAGTCCATCGAATTGCGTCCGTACACCAGCGACGAATCCATCGCCCACTCGCCTTGATCCCAACGTACGCCGTACGCAGCGGAAAGATCCGTCACGTCGGGTGCGATGATCGGCAGGAATCCATCCGGATAGATCTCGATCACATTGCGATCATCCAGCGCACGTCGATAGAAACCGGCCGACCGCGCATCGCGCTGCTGCCACCCTGCCCAGCCGTACATCGTCGCTCCGGCTGCGAACTTGTATTCGGCATTGGCAAATAAGGTTTTCTGCTGGAGTTCCGGCTCGCCGTACCAGGAGTTGTAGCGATCGAACGTTTGTTCCCGAGGATCGAAGGTTCCGTTCACCAAAGGATATTGCTGACGCACGTCCCATCCGCCGCGCTCTGTGTGCTCTTGGTCCTTGTACTCCGCAGCGATGGTCACCGAGCCGGTGTCTCCCAGACTCAAACCCTTCCAGCCTGAGATCGTCAACGTCTCGCCATCCGAGCGACTGCGGGAAAGCTTCGATGGTGCACTCCACGTTGCACCTGCTGGAGGCGTCCCGACGAGCGTGTCGTATTGAGTGTCGCGCCATCCGTACTGCGCGTTGACATCGCCACCATCGCGAGCTTGTCGCAATCGCAAATTGATCACGCCCGCGATCGCATCAGAGCCATATTGCGCGGACGCTCCATCTCGCAGCACTTCGACGGACTCGATCATTGCGACGGGGATCGTGTTCAAGTCGACGGCCGCCGCACCACGGCCGATCGTGCCGTTGACGTTCACCAAAGACGACGCGTGGCGTCGCTTGCCATTCACCAACACGAGCGTCTGATCGGGCGAAAGGCCGCGCAGTGTCGCTGGCCGAATCGTATCGGTGGCATCGGCAAGTCCAGGCCGTGGAAAATTGAATGAAGGCAAAGACTCGGAGAGCGCTTGATTGACTTCGGTCACGCCGATATTGCGCAGCGCATCGGCGGAGACAACATCGACAGGCACCGCGGTATCCAGAGCAGACCGATTGGCGACGCGAGTTCCCGTCACGACGACGTGCGTGACTTCAGTGTCCGCAGCACCGCCCACGTCTTGTGCAAATGCAGAGGATTGCAAGCATGCTGCGAGCGCGGCAGCAGATGCGCCGACCACGAATCGGACGTCCATAGAAGCTCCCTGTAATCGTTACAACTATTCTTCGAACGATTACAGCGCATCGCGACGCGAGCGAATACCGTTGAGAACGCTTACTTCGCTAGAGGGTCAACTTGTTGAGGACCGCGGGTCGTCTCACGCAATGCATCAGGGCGAGCAGACGGTACCGCCTTCGAATCCAGCGTGCCCTGACTCTAGGAAGCTCAGCGCTCCACGCGCGGCATAAACAGCAGCGCCACCAACGTGAGCGCCGCACAGCCGGATAGATACCAACCTACGGAGGCAATGCCGAATTTATTCCCCAACGCCGTCGCGATGTATGGCGCGAGCGATGCCCCGAAGATGCCGGCCAGATTAAAAGTGAGCGATGCGCCCGTGTAGCGAATCGAGGTCGGAAACAACTCAGAGAGTGCCGTGCCGAGCGGACCGTATGTCCAACCCATCAGAGCCAAACCAATGCTCAGGAATGCGAGCACACCGAACGTACTGCCGGCTTCGAGCAACGGCGCGAAGGCGAATCCAAACAGAATGATCGCCAATGTCGCGCCAATGAGTACGCGCTTGCGGCCGACGCGATCTGCCCAAACGGCGGACATGGGGATCGTCAAGCCGAAGAACAACACGCCGATTATTTGCAGCAACAGGAAGCGCTCTCGGCTGTAGTGCAACGCCGACACACCCCAACTCAACGAGAACACCGTCATCAAATAGAAGACAACGAACGTGGCGATCGCCGCGACGGTACCGATGAGCAACAAGCGGGGGTGCTCTGTGAGCACACTCAACATGGGCATGCGCACGCGTTCGTTGTTCTCGATCGCACGCCGAAATGCCGGCGTCTCTTCCAACTTCAGACGGACGTATAGCCCTACGAACACGAGTGCGGCGCTGGCAATGAACGGGATGCGCCAACCCCAAGCGAGGAATTGCGCATCATCGAGCCACTCCGTCAGCACCAGAAAGATTCCCGTCGAGCATATGAACCCGAGCGGTGCGCCCAGCTGCGGAAACATTCCGTACCACGCGTGCTTTCCTGGCGGCGCATTTTCCGTGGCCAGCAACACGGCGCCACCCCATTCCCCTCCAAGCCCGAATCCCTGCCCAAACCGGCAGACCGCGAGTAACAGCGGTGCCGCAAGCCCGATGGTTTGATACGTCGGCAGACATCCGATCAGCACGGTCGACAATCCCATCGTTAGAAGTGCCGCCACGAGCGTCGCCTTGCGTCCGACACGATCGCCAAAATGCCCGAATACAGCCGAGCCGACCGGCCGTGCAAAAAATGCGAGCGCGAAGGTGGCGAATGACTGCAGCTTCGCCGTGGTTGGATCAACGGATGGAAAGAATAGCGTCGGAAAGACGATCACCGCCGCGGTGGCGTAGATGTAGAAATCGAAGAACTCGATTGTCGTGCCGATGAGACTTGCGAATAGAACTCGCGCGGCCGAGTTCGGCTTTCCCGCTGTGTGCATGTTGTTGTTCGCCGTTTGACCGGGCGGGAGTGTACACAACAAGCGGAGAATCTCCACGGAGCTCACGGAGGCCACGGAGACTAAGACAGTGCTTGGCGCTCTCCTTGAACATTTCTTCGCCTTAACCTCCGTGTTCTCTGTGTCCTCCGTGGAAATCCGATTCAGTCACTCTCAGAACGTATAGCGAACCGCCATCTGCACCTGCCGCTCGACATCATCCACGGGAAGCCCAAGCAACGCGCGCTGCTCGAGCGAGCCTGCGATGCGCAGCGCTTCAGCGCCGAACTGCCAGTGGTCATTCAGATCGTAGAGATACGCCAACGTCCACGCATGAGCATCTTGTTCGCTGTTATAGGCGCGCCATCCGCGAACGGTCTTCGTGCGCATGCGATCGAATCGGGCTGTGAATCGATGTTCACCTAGTGCGTAGCTGAGGAGCGAGTAGTACGACCAATAATGCAGCATGAATTTCCCGTGTCCGGTGCCTTGCGGGCCGAACTCTGTATCGCCCCACATACCTTGGGTAAGCCAGGAGAGTTTCGGGGTGAGCATCACACGAGTGCCGAAGGCTTCGAACGTCGTTCCCCAATCCGGTTCGGTACGGCTCGATTGATTCACATCGCCGCGATTGTCGTAGTGCAGTGCGCGGATCAAGGTGTCGTTACGCCATTTGATTTCCGCGCCGACGTAGTAGCCCGTCCGCCCGTCGATCTCGGAGAAGAACTTCATATCGCGATTGTTCGGATCTTGAACGAACGTGCGCGGCAGTTCGCCGAACAGCGGACTTTGCCGATCGTGAATCGCCCAGCCACGTTCGAAGATCAGAACACCGAATGGATCGTTCCAACGATACAACGCCCCAAGAAGCGTGATGTCGTACGAGTGCTCGGCGAATGCACCTAAAAGCGTCGCGGCGACTTCCAAGCCCAACGTTCGCGTCTCCTCGCCGATCCACGTGTTAATAGCTGACGGGCTCAGCGAGTAAATACTGGTCCAACCCACAGCGCGATTCTCTAGCGAGATCGGCGCATAGAAAGCGCCGCCTTTCACTTGCCATCGCAAGGCGGACTGCGGATAGGGGCGCCAATTCAAATATGCCTCAGTCAAGTCGAGCGCGTGACGATCGCCGTCGTCGGTGCCGCTCGCGGTGATCGTGTAGCGAAGAGTTTCCGTCAGCGGCCCAGCTGCATCGAGCAACAAGCGACCCACTTGCAGCCCTTCGTGTTGTTCGTCGAATCGCAACTCACCGAGTCCACCATCGGCAAACGACGTAGACGCCGTGTCCGCCGCAACGTAACGCAGATCCACCTGCGCGGTGAATTCGTGCGCACTTGCAACGGCAAGGTGCGGTATCGCAATGGCGAGCAGGAGGCTGGCGATAGCCGAGGTCGACGTCCGCATCAGTAGTCTCGCAGCCGACGCACTTTCTGCTCGGCCCCTGACGCTCGAACGGCACCTGCGATGTCGATCGCAACGGACTGCGACTCCCGCGTCACGGTCAACTCGCGTTCGGTGGCGTTGTCTTGAGTCGACAAGCGTGGACTCCAAACATGCACACGGTACTTGCCGAGAGGCAGCGCACTGCGAAAGTGACCATCAGCATCCGTCGTGCCGAAATAGGGAGCGTCGGTCACGTACACGTAGCCGATCATGTTGTCGTGAATATTGCATCCCAAGACCACAATGCCGGGCTTGTCGAACACGATCGGATCGCGCGGCACGCCACGATAGAGTCCAAGCTCAAACCGCTTCGCAGGAGAAAACGAATACACCTGGTGCGACACCGTGTCGCTGTTCGGGAAACTGATCGCAGTTCCCGTTCGCACTGCGATGACTCCCGGCACGAACTGCTGATGAAGTTGATCGACGACTGCGCTCGCCGGCGGTGAATTCGGCTTCGCTTCGCCTGCAAGCGGCTCGAGGAGCACGACCACTTCTCCAATCGGCTGCCCGCTGCGATCTCTCACATTTATATTTAGGTCCGCACCGGCAGCGGACCACGCAATCGTACATGCGACGACCCCACCAAAAATCCTCGCTCGCGTGAATGAGGCAGCGATCTTGCTAACGCGATCAGTGTTGACGACATAGTGGGTCATGAGCGCGGCAAGATAGACATAACTTACCGAGCGCGCTTCGATCCATTACACATATGTACATAGCTGCTGCCCTTTCGGTTCGATGCACGCTATCGCCCAATGTGACCAACTTCGCATAACCTTCACTTCTTCACCTGTGCCGAGATACCGAATGACTGACAAGCGCCTACATGCCAGCGTCGAGCAACGAGAGGTCTTGCACGATGGATTTCTTTCCCTGAGCCGATACGTGTTTCGAGTCGAGAAACACGATGGCGGGTATCGCGACCTGACCTGGGAAGTCATGGAACGCGGCCACGCCGTTGCAGTGCTTGGCTACGATCCACAGTTGGATCGCGTGGTGCTGATCAGTGAATTTCGGCCTGGCATTTTGCTGGCGGGCGATTACCCGTTTACTGACAACTTGGTCGCCGGCGGGATGGAAGACGGCGAATCGGCGGAACACGCCGCGATTCGCGAGATGCGCGAAGAGACCGGATTGGCGCTACGCGAGCCGCAAGTCGTTCATCCAGGTGCCTACGTCAGCTCGGGCGGTACCTCGGAGAAAATCACACTCGTATTCGGGTACGTCGACACACAGTACGCAGGCGGCGTACACGGCAATGCCGAAGAGAGCGAAGACATCCTCACCGTGTTGATTCCTGCCCAACAATTCATCGAACGCGTGCGCGATGCGCGAATCACCGATCTCAAAACCATGGTTGCAGGATATTGGTTCGCGGCAAACTATGCTCGGCTCCGCACATAATTGCGACGACCCTGTGCTGCGGTGTTTGCAGTTCTTGACGGCCTGCACGACTCACGTCTCACTTCCCACCGTCGCAATTTTTCTTATGTTTCCTGCGTCGAATGGACCTCGCAGTTTTGACGTGCACTCCGCGATTCACTCTAAAGATCGAGCGCCTGAGGCCGATCGTCTCCACTTTCAGAGTTGATTGTTAGCGCTAGAGTGGAGAGAAACACGTGAAGAGTTCGAAGCTGATCAAACTTGCTGTCGTCGCGGTTTTTGGATTTGCCGGCAATGCCGCCATGGCCGATTGCGCCTTCCCTAAGGCACCGCAGGAGATCCCCGATGGCTCGTCTGCGAGCGAAGACCAGATGAAGGCCGCGATGAATGCGTTCAAGTCGTACAAGAGCGATCTCGAAGCATTCGGCGCCTGCTTGGATGCCGAAGCGAAAGCAAGCGCTTCGATGGCCGCAAAGGCGATGCAGTCGAAGAAGATCGCGGCTGCAAACGAGGAGTTCGAGTCCAAGGCTAAGGCCTTCAACGAACAAGTCCGCATCTTCAAGTCTAAGAACGGCTAATCGATTAGGAGCAGCCGGATTTACAGCTGCGGCGCCGATGATCGGCGCCGCTAGCTTGAAGTTAGACCCCTTCCCGGGTGTAGCCCATCCCTGCACTTCGCACAGCGCCCCATTCGCGCGGGCCACTGCCCATTTCCAATCAGTCGTCTGCGGTCTTCCGAGACCGGGATGTGCGTCATTGCCGATCTCACGGCCGACGCCACCGAATGCACGGAGCGTTGCTCACCGGCGCGCCTCATCGCGCAATGAGCCAGTCAACCAAGCGCGACGCCAATCGTTTAGTGCTGTGTGACCATCAATGCCAGCATCGCAGCGACTCGATTCGGGCTCGGAGCCCGGCCGGGGGAACTACGCTCGATAGGCACAGACGCTCTCTCTTGGCTGCTTCAGCAGATTCGAGCGCGGGGCGCCGCTCCAGTACAGCTCTCGCAACTTCCAGCATCGGCGGACATCGTCAAGATGTTGGTTGCAGCACGCGAGCAAAAGCGCGCCGCACGCACCGATGACGGCAAAGCCAAGAAGGGCGGCGGTATTGGCCAGCAACTACGGCCGATCTATTTGCGGCAGTTAAGCGCGCGATACCAGATCGCCACTCAGACAGCAGACTCCTTCCGCGAGCGCCTCGTTCATTTCTGGACGAACCATTTTGCAGTCTCCGCGGACAAAGCTCAGGTCACGGCTCTCGCGGCAACGCTCGAGAACGAAGCGATTCGTCCGCACGTCAACGGCTCATTTGCGGAGCTCTTGCTGGCTGTCGAGTCGCATCCCGCGATGATTCTGTATCTCGACAACCAAGCCTCGATTGGACCGAATTCCGAGCTTGCGCAGCGTACACGCCGACGCAAACGTGGCCGCCAAGCAAAGCTTGGTTTGAACGAGAATCTGGCACGCGAAATCCTCGAACTTCATACACTCGGCGTCGACGGCGGCTACAGCCAGACTGACGTGACCGTCTTTGCTTCTGCGCTCACTGGATGGTCCCTTGGCGGCGGATTGGGTCCGTTACGCGAAGGCACGCCAGGCACCTTCACATTTCGCGACAACGCACACGAGCCCGGCGCAAAGATGATCCTTGGAAAACGCTACGCTGAAGCGGGCGTCGCACAACCGCGCTCAATCTTGACCGATCTGGCACTGCATCCGGCGACTGCGAAGCACATCGCGACGAAACTCGCACGACACTTCATTGCCGACTCGCCGCCACCAGCGTCGGTAGAGCATCTCGCACGAGTGTTCCTGGATACGAATGGGCAACTGCAAGCGGTGTATGAAGCACTGTTGACTCTGCCTGAGGCATGGAACCCGCAGCCGAGGAAATTCAAGACTCCGGATGAGTTCGTCATCTCGGCAATGCGGATGTTCGACTTCACGCCTGCGCCCCAAGTGCTGTTCGCGACCCTGCAGACCCTGGGCCAACGTCCGTACATGCCAGGCTCGCCCGCCGGCTGGCCGGACACCGCGGACCATTGGGACGGCCCGGATGCGCTGCTCAAGCGACTCGAATGGGCCAACGCGATGTCGCAACGCTTTGCGACTCGAGGGAAACCCGTCGAACTCGCGAGCGATTCGCTTGGTATTCAGTTGAGCGATGACACTCGCACGGCGATATCGCGCGCAGCCTCCGCAGCACAAGGGCTGACGCTGCTCCTAGGCAGTCCCGATTTTCTGAGGCGCTGACATGTCGCAATCAAACTGCAATCGGCGTGCGTTCTTGCGGTTCGCATTGGCTTGCGGCGTGGCCGCGCAGTGTCCTCGTCTCGCATTCGCTTCGGCACAAACGGAATCGCGATTCGTCTTCGTGATTCTGCGCGGCGCGCTGGACGGTTTGGCGGCGGCCCCTGCGCTTGGCGATGGCGATTACTCGCGGATTCGCGGGCAACTCGCGATCCAATCGCGCATCCACAATCTGGATGGATTTTTCGCACTGCATCCATCGATGCCCCACCTGTTTCAACTCTATCGATCGCGCGAGCTGGCACTGATACATGCGACTGCAACACCCTATCGCGAGCGGTCGCATTTCGATGGGCAGGATGTTCTCGAGGCCGGCAGCAATATGCATCCGGTGAGTGCGGATGGATGGTTGAACAGAGTCGTGAGTGTGTTGCCGGGACCCACGAGAGCGGATGACTTCGCAATTGCGCTGTCCCCTAACATTCCACTCGTGCTGCAAGGAGCTGCCAAGGTCGCGTCGTGGGCCCCGTCGCGCCTGCCGAACGTCGACGATGATACTTTGCAACGCCTTGCCGATCTTTATGCGCGCGACGAATACCTTGGCGCTCGCCTGCAGAGCGCGTTAGCCACAGAAGCGCTCGGAGAACAGATGAATTCCTCCGCAGGTGCGCCGGGTCCAAAGAACCTGCAGCCACTGTTTGAGGCCGCCGGACGTTTTCTTGCAGCGGCAGCGGGTCCCCGGATTGCGGTACTCGAAACGACCGGATGGGACACTCACGCCAATCAAGGAGCAGAGGAAGGCATGCTCGCAAACCGATTGGGAGCTCTCGACGATGCGTTGAACGCGTTGCGAACATCGCTGGGCGATGCATGGAAGCATTCCGCTGTGTTCGTCGCGACCGAGTTCGGACGTACCGTTGCAATCAACGGCACACGCGGCACGGATCACGGCACAGGGACTTGCGCATTTTTGCTCGGCGGCGCAGTCAATGGCGGTCGCGTAATCGCCGATTGGCCCGGGCTGCAAAGTTCTGCGTTGTACGAAGGTCGTGATTTGCGTCCGACGACTGATCTGCGCGCCATCCTCAAAGGCGTGCTAGGCGATCACCTGAACATTTCGGAAGCTGAGCTAGCAAACGTCGTATTCCCGAACAGCCACGCGGTGCAGCCGAAGGAAGGATTGATTCGCAGCAGAGTTGTCGGTTGAGCGTTGAGTCGCGGGGCCAGATGCAGCCCTGCCGGCCCGCTCCCTGTTGGTGCTTCGCGTGCCTGCACCCGCGCCCCTCTCCCGCGCTGTGCGCGACCTCTCCCGCAAGGCGCCCGCAAGGGGAGAGGTACTCGTGTTGCGTATTCCCCGATCACTATTCGGTAGTCACTGCCTGCTCTTTCTTCTTCGCACGCGACAGCCGGAAGTTGCTCTTCGCAAGCTCGATCGCAAGCGCACCTTCCTTCTGCAACTGCGATGAGAGCGCCGAGAGCCCTTCTTGAACGCCGACCGCCATCGCGCGTTCGAGCAGCTTGTCGTCCACCGCCTTTGCCGGAAAGCTGTGATTACCGCTTTGCGCACCGTGCTGTTGCATCAGTTCTCGCAAGACGGCTCCGGCAACGAACTGCTCAATCGGCAATTCCAGCAACTCGAATCGCTCCATCCACTGCGGCCATTCCCAGCGCGGAATCTTCTCCTTGAAGATCGGGAAGTCGAAGATCCACTCTGCAATCGTGCATCGGGGGGCACGGCGGCCGAGCGCATCGATTGCTTGCTCGCCCAAGTACCACAGCGGCGCATCGAGAGTGAGTTCGACGACGCGGTCGCTCCACAGAATCGACCACCAGGCGGCGTTGCGCATTGCTGCTTGCTTATCCGGCGGCGAAAGCCACACGCCGCAATTAAGGTAGTAGGCGTCGATCTTCTTCAGCGCATTGCGTCCCGCGACGCTGTCGTCGAATCCAGCATATGGCGATGGCGGCGGCGCGATGCCGGTGAGATTGATGTCGAACCAGTGATGCCACGTCGAATCGGCAACGATGCGGCCGACATCCACGTTGTGACCGTTGTACGCGGAGATCACACCGATTTCTTGGCCGAACTTCGTTGCACTCGGATCGCTGATCTTGCCCCATGCAATCACTTCTGGCCGTTCTTGATGTCCATCCTTCGTCGGCCAAGTTGGATCGCCAGCGGCGGGAATTGGTGCGAGCGCTTCGCCTTCGTGTTGATGGTCAGGCAACACATCGATCGGACCATCAGGCCCGCACAACACCGGATGTGGACGCGAAAGTCGACGCAGGATCGACGTCGAATGCATTCGATAACGCCGATAACGAATCGTTTGCGGTCGATCGTCGGATTGATCGTCGAAGTCGAACGTCGCGCCGGCGTCGGGCCCGTCGAGAATCGTCGTATTCCACACCGGAGGACTGCTCGGTGGCGCAGGGTATTGACGCATCTGTCCGACACGAGGGATCTGCGCCGTGATCGCCTTCCCCAAATCGGCGTGATCGCCCGTTACCAGGACTCCACCGAATTTCGGCGCGGACATGAATTGGTTCAGTACGTTCAACTCGTCCGCCGTCAGATTCGGCGTGGAGTTGAAACCAAAGAACCAGATCTGATCGTAGTTGTTGACGATATCCAGATCGGTCAGGCGCTTCGGCCCCGCAATCGTCGCACTGGGATCGGTTGCATCGCGATGAGCGGTCGACACATCGAAGTCGACGTAGAAGTACGCTCGGCTCTGCAACAAGTTGATCACATACTGCAGCCCGAGGAACGACCCGCCGCTGAAACGCACCGGACCGTCCGCATACAACAACACACGCACCTTCGCTGGCCGACGCCACCACGGATACGCCACTTCCCAATCCAAGATGCCCCACCGACTTCGAATCGTGGAGATCGCGGCCTTCACATCCATCGCTGTCTTACCCATAAGTCTCTCCTCGCAATTGCGTACGACCTCGAACGCGAGCGCGTCCGAGCGCGAGGCGACAGTAATGAGTCGAGCCGCATCTCAATACTGTTCAGAGGGGCGTAGACCGTTAGGGCATGCGGGGCAACGCCAAGAAAAAACGACGGACGACTTCGTCGTCAGGTAGGCCTCGGCAGGAAGGACGCTGACGCGTCAGGAAGGACTAGCGTCAGGTCAGAACGCATTCGGAGGCGAGCGCTCACGCGCAAGGTAAGCCTTCGGCAGGCAAGCCCGTTGGGCAGGGAAGCGCTACGCGCAGGCCAGAGCTCTTGGAGTGAGCTCACACGCGCAGCTCACACTCGACACTCCACAGAGATCTTCTGTCCTGCCGTAAGGCCATCCTGATCCGAGAGGATCCTTCTTGCCGAAGGCCTACCTGACGACGCAGTCGTCCCCGTCTTAATAGGTTTACACGCAGCTCACACCCGACAACACGCCACACAAGTCCAATTCTGTCCTGCCGTAAGGCCCTCCTGATCCGAGAGGATCCCTCCTGCCGAAGGCCTACCTGACGACGCAGTCGTCCGTCCTTAGTTCTATCCCCGTGCTCTCCGTGTGAAATCTTTCTCCCGCGTATCACTGCCCCGCTAGATGATTGAACACAAAGCGGCGAACCAGCGGCACGCATTCAGGGCAGCGAATCGTCTGCGCGGTATCGTTGTGCAATCCCCCTTCGATGACGTGCAGCTCATGAACTAAACCGACGCTTTGCGCGCGTTGATCGATCGACACGGAACCGAAACGACCTGGTGCAGAGTCGTCGATCTTGACCACATCGTCGTGGTCGCCATGAATGCTCAGCAGCGGTGGCTCGTTGGCATCGATGATGTCCAGGTTGGTCACGAGCCCGGACAGATTGATCACGCCGCGAATCTTGAACTGATCATGCTCGCCGCCCTTGCCGCGCAAGCCGCCATGCGACTGCATTGCTCGCTGCATGGGGTCCGGCAATGCGTCAAATGAATCCAAGTACGCCGTGTAAAGTGAGGTGATCGCGCCGGCCGAGTGCCCGCCGATGAAGATGTTGTCGAGATCGACGCGGAATCGATTCGCGCCCTTCGCGTCGTTCACGAAATACCGAATCGCCGCGCGCTGATCCGAAAGCGCCCTGAATAGAGCGTTGTGGAACTCATCGGCAGAGTTGATCGTCGTCGCCAGCCGATAGCGATTGAGTGCGACCACGTAACCGGCGCGAGCCAACGGTTCGGCGAAATCGTCCATCCAATGATCGTCGTGCTGCACAAACCCGCCACCCGGGGTGATGAGGATCAGCGGGCGTTTGGACGCGGTATCCCCTTTCGGTTCGTAGACTCGCAGGGACAATTTTTCTTGCACGTCTTTCGCATCGTTGAAGTCCTCCTGGTACACGATGTCGCCGGTACGAATGAAATCTGAGAACACTTCATTCAAGTAGCGGCGCGGTTCGATTTGCTCCTCTGCATGACTCGCGCACCCAACGAGCATCGCCAAGCAGGCGATGAGAGACATCCGTCCTTTCATTTGCATTCCCCCCTTTTGATTTTTAGACGCCAGCGCCATTCGAGTATTAGAGCCTATCTGAGATAGGTTCTAGCCGACGGAGTTCATTTCTGAGCAGCACGCGAACGCAATGCCTTCTCGAACCGACGCGCCGTCGGCCCGATCAACGGACGGTACAGCGAACGCAATAACCGAGCGGGCCAGCGCCCACGCTCTTCAAGCATGACGCGCGCACGGGGATGCGCCATGAAGGCGAAACCAACGGGCCGATAGCGATGCGTAGCGCCCCAGAACTCTATCGCCCGAATGTGCTTGACCGATTTGTAGCCGTAGTGTGCGGGCGCGACCAACCGCAACGGCGCACCGTGTTCAAGACCAAGCGGCGCATCGTTCAATCGATCCGCGAGCATCACGTCATCAGCGAGCAAATCCTGCAACGGTAAGCTCGAGTGATAGCCGTCTTGGCCGCGTAATACGACGAATGAGATCTCCCCTTGCGGAGAAGCCTCGGGCACGACGAAATTGCGGAAGAAATCGGCAAAGCGCACGCCGCTCCAATGCAATCCGCGAACGCTCCAAGTGGTCACGCAGTGAAAATCCGCGCGTAGCGCAACTCGGTTGGCTTCAACAAAATCGGCAGTTAAGCCTGCCTCACGACCCACATCGCCGCGAATTCGCACTTCGATGCGATTGAGTTCGGAGGGAAACCGCGTAGCAAACGGGGTCAATCCGAATCGCGGGAAATCGATTCGTTCATGCTGGCCGGGCGGAAGGACAGGTGAGCTCATCGCGGCGAGCTCGAAGGCGCGCGAGAACTAGGCCGCGCGGATGCGATCCCAGAAGCGTTGCGCTTCACCTTTGCGGCCGCGATCTGCCAAATAGCTATAACCCACACCGCCTGCATCCTCGATCATTGCAGCATCGTACCGCGCCGCCAGCGCCAGACTCTGCAGTCCCAGTTCATTCCCGTGTTGAAGCAATAGCTTCCCAAGCATCAAGTGAGCTTTGGCCATCGCGGGCTCTCGGTCCACCAGCAACTGCAATTCCTCGATCGCTGCTGGAAAGTCGCCAAGCTCGAAGATCAAGAGCGATTTCTGCCACAGATCTTCGGCCTTGAGTTCTTCGCGCGGTACTTTCTCATATTCGGATAACTTCCAGCGCAGCTCTGCGATGGCTTTGTGGCGCTCGCGCCAGGCGGGCAGATTTTCCTCGCGCCATTCCTCATCGCACCACTGCAACACAGCCTGCGAATTTTCTTTGAACAGCGCCATCGCCGAACGCTCCGAGGCGTAGGCCGGCGGCGCAGGCTCGACATTCAGAGCCGCGAAACGATCGGCGAGACTGGGCTTGGTATCCCCTTCCGCACTCAGGTTACGCATGGCTCGATCGACCCAGTCCTGCCGCGCCCACTCCTTGCGAGCGAGGCCAAACGCACGCGGCATCATCGAGAAAGGCAGATAGGGAGGCTCGGCATGCCGATCGACTTGTTGCATGAGCCGCGGCCAAAACAGTTCTTCGAGAAAGCGTCCCATCAGCGCAATTTTTGTCAGCGCATTCGCCAATGCACCGACGTGCGTTGCTTTCGCCGATGTTTGATCCGCAATGTATTCGACGCGACGTGCGACAGCGAACGTGTGCGCCACGAAAAAATCGGCATACCGGGAGTAGATGAACCCGACGGCGCGATCCAGGCCGTCATCACTTGCCACCAAACGCTGATGAACTGCTTGCCAGAGCAAGCGCTGACGAAAAATCCATCGCGAGAACCCATGGCCTTCACCCACGAAGTGACCCATCTCATGCGCGACCAGCGCTTTGAGCTCGGCCACTGTCAACGCCATGAGCAACGGCACGCCAATCATGAGCCGATAAGCAGTGCCGCCAAAAATGCCCCAGCGAGCACTCACGAGCAGAGTGCATTCGAATGCCCCGTCGAGTCCGACCGCAGAGACGCCGAGCGATTTCGTTTTGGTGCTCGCGGTATTCGCGATTCGTTCGCTGACGTCGTCGATTGCCGCGAACAAGGCAGGTGCTTCGTCATATTGAACATCGCGGCCCTCTTCGACGAAGACCGGGCGTGCCAACACAATTGCAATGCACGCAAGCAGACCGGCCGAGACAGCGAACGCGGCAATAGGAAGAACTGGAATCGCCTTGTCGGCAATGAGTCCGATGATTCCGAAGATCAGCGCACCGACCGCCACTACGCTCAGGATGAGTAGCGGCAAATAGCCTAAAGCCGCAATGCAACCCACCCGGGCGTAGTGCAATTTCGGCGAAAGATCGAGCTCGCGTTCGAGCCGGCCAGTCAGGATGGAGAATTCGCTGCTATCCACGCGTGTATCCAACGCCTCGCAGGGAGCGGCAGATTACGTCGCACTGGAATTGTGCAGTTTGAACTGGTTCTCAGTTTGGACGGGCTGGAAGAATTTCACACGGAGGACACGGAGAGCACGGAGATATAGAGGGGGATAGATCTAAGGACGGACGACTGCATCGTCGAGAAGGCCTTCGGCAGGAAGGATCCTGTCGGATCAGGAGGGCCTTGCGGCAGGACAGAGAAAGATCTGTCAGTGTCCTCCGTGGAGATTTCTTCTAGGAGAATCGAGCGCGATACGCCATCGGGCTCAGCGCCAGCTTGTTACGGAAGTGGTGGCGTAGCGCGGCTGAGCCGCCGAAGCCACACCGAGCGGCAATTTCTTCTACCGACAGTTCAGTGGTTTCAAGCAGTTCGCGGGCGCGTTCGACGCGCGAATCGTTCAACCATTCGAGCGGGCTGCGGCCGGTCGCTTCTTGAAAGCGGCGGATAAACGTGCGCGTGCTCATCGCGGCGCGCTCCGCCATCTCGGCGATCGTCAGCGGCTCATGTAAACGCTCGCTGAGTTCTGCGATGACATCCGCCAAGCGGTGATTCGTGCGCGGCATAACAGGCCGTTCGATGAATTGCGCTTGCCCGCCATTGCGATGCGGCGCCATCACCAGCCGGCGTGCAACTTGATTCGCGATTTGCGGTCCGTAATCGCGGCGCACGAGATGGAGACACAAGTCGAGTCCCGCAGCGCTGCCTGCCGAGGTGAGAATGCGGCCCGCATCGACATACAACACGTTCGGATCGACGAGCAAATTCGGATAGCGCTTCTGCAATTTCTCGACATAGCGCCAATGCGTGGTCACACGTTCGTTGGTGAGAATGCCGGCCGCTGCGAGCACGAACACGCCAGAGCAAATCGTGACCAATCGCGCGCCGTTGTCGTAAGCGGCTCGGAGCGCCCGGATCAATTCTGCCGAGGGTTCGACGTCAGTTCCCTTCCAGCCCGGAATGACGACAGTGCCCGCCTGCGCCAACATCGACAAATCCGCATCAGCGGAAACTCGCAGTCCGCCGAGGGCGTGCAGCGGACCCGGGTCGGCGGCACACGTGACGAACTTGTACCAACCCTCACCGAACTCAGGCCTTGGCAGTCCGAAGATCTCGGCCGTGCAGCCGAATTCAAAACTGCACAACTGATCGTAAACGATGGCAGCAACTAGCGTGTTCGCCGGCCCATTGAGCTTTGGCATGTTCTTTACGTCACTTGGCATGAATCGACCTGGTGCGTCTTGCGTGGGCAGGCGAAATTGAAACTCAGTTCTGTCAACCCTGCGAGGTCCTATCAGTATGCCCAATAACGTCACCCAGATTCCCGCCGCCCCGTCTCACTTGGCCCAGGCGCACTTCGAGGCGGAGTTCACATTCGAAACCGATTGCTGGGATGTCCACGATGCGCTCAGCAATGGAAATCCGGGCTTCGTATTGTTAGATGTGCGCAGCCCAGCCTCATATGAGCGTGGCCACGTTCCCGGTGCGACTAATTTGCCGCACGCCAAGATCATCGAGACGAAACTTGCCGAGTACCCGCGCGAAACGTTGTTCGTCGTCTACTGCGCCGGCCCGCATTGCAATGGCGCGGCGCGGGCTGCAGTGCGGCTAGCGAAGTTGGGACGGCCGGTGAAACTCATGGCCGGCGGCGTGACCGGCTGGCTAGATGAAGGATTCGATCTGCAGCGTGGAGCCGGCGCCTAGTGCAAGCCGCGCAATGCACGATCCGGCGCATCAGAGCGGATGAGCTCGATGAACTCATTCCGCTCTGCGTCGAACACGCAGCGTTCGAACGCGCGCAGCCGATCGACACGCACGGGCTTGCAGCACGACTGCGCTCGGCACTGTTCGATGCGCCCATCCGTTGCCGCGTGTGGGTCGCACGCATCGACGATGAACTCGTCGGTTATGCAAGCGTCGCCCCGGAGTTCTCCACCTGGTCCGGGAGTCTCTTTTGGCACGTCGACTGCTTATATGTCATCGCCGCGGCGCGAGGATCGGGTATCGGCAGACGATTGATGGACGAGGTTCGCGAAGAAGCGTCCCGAGCTGGAGTGAGCGAATTGCAATGGCAAACGCCGGAGTGGAATGTCGATGCCCAGCGGTTCTATGCGCGCCTTGGCGCGTCGATGCAGATCAAGGCGCGATTTGCGTTATCGACGAGCGTGCGCGGACGTTAAGCCTCAGAAAAGACGCAACACAAAGCGCACAAAGGGAGCCCACAAAAAAGAATGTTCGTTCTGTGAGGCGCAATCACTTTCACGACATTTTCCTGCCCGTCACCTTGGCTGCTAGTCGGCAAGTCACGAGCGAAGAGTCATGGCTAGCGAGCTGGCAAGTGACGCGGATTCATACGACCCAATATTCCTTTTGTGCTCTCTGTGGCTTTCTGTGCTCTTTGTGTTACGTCCCCTCCATGTATTGCGTCCGCGCATTGAGTCACTCCCCGCCGAGTTCCTCATGCCAAATCTCAATCACGCCACGGCGTTCGGCTTCGAACTCGTTTGCATCGATCAAATTCTTCTCGCCGTCCAATGAGAGGCGATGCAATCGCTGGCGATATTTGCGATACGTGTTCACCAGGAAATCGACACGCGACTGCGACACCAGATTTCCGGACGCAAGACTCTCTAACTGGCGGATGTTGTCCGAGAACGTGACGATCTCTGGATAGCGATCGGCCCACTTCAACATCCAGAACTGCACCAGAAATTCGAGATCGGCCACCCCCCCCGCATCTTGCTTCAGATCGAACTGCCCTGCCTTCGCTTTGGATAAGTTTGCCCGCATGCGCTCGCGCATCTTGCGCACTTCTTCCTGCAAGTCATCGCGCCGCACGGCCTTGCGCAACACTTCGATGCGCGCTGCCTCGAACTCTTCGCGCAAGTGAGGCTCACCGACGATCGCACGCGCTCGCAGCAGCGACTGATGCTCCCAGGTCCACGCTTCACGAAATTCGTACTCGCGAAACGAACTCAGCGATTGCACGAGCAGTCCCTTGCTGCCGGCGGGCCGAAGCCTCGTATCGACTTCGTAGAGTCGGCCCAGCGCGGTGTGCACCGTGAGCAGATGCACCAATCGCTGACCCAATCGTTGGAAAAACACGCTGTTCTCGACGCTGGCTTCGCCATCCGTGCGCTGATCTTCGCCCCGCGAGTTGTGCAAGAAGACCAGATCGAGATCCGAGCCGTAGCCGAGTTCGAGTCCGCCTAGCTTGCCGTAAGCGACGACAATCATGCTCGCGGTGTGCAGTTGGTCCTCGTCGCGAAAATGCGGAACACCATGGCGTGCCGTGATTTGAGTCCACGCCAGCGCCAATGCCTCTTCGACGATGAGCTCTGCGATATCGGTGAGCCGATCGCTCACTTTCATCAAAGGCAATCCGCCGAGGAGATCCGCGATGGCCACGCGGAACGTGCTCGCACGTTGGAACTGACGCAGCGCTTCGACTTGTCGCTCTGGGTCCTCAGCACGCAACGCCTCACGACGCACGGCCAAATCTTGTGCAAACTGTTCGCGCGTGGGTGGCTCATCGAACAAGCGTTCATCGATGAGTTCATCCAGCAGCAACGGGTGAGTCGCGATCTGATCGGCCAAGAACTGGCTTTGATCCGCGATCGAGACCAGCCGTTCCAACGCGGCCGCATTCTCGTTGAGCAAGGCAAGATACGAAGTTCTGCCGCCGATCATCTCTAGGATCTTCAACACGCGACTTAGAATGACCGTCTCGTTCTTGCCAGCGAGTGCCGCGAGCAAACGCCTGAGCAAGTCCTTGAGGCGGCGCCGCCCGGTTTCATCCAGGCGCTTGTAGTACGCACTCGATCGCAGCACCTCCAATTGCTCGGCAATGTCAGTGCGATTGACGATCGCCAATGCTTGCAACGCCGACTCGCGCACTTCACGCGAGCTGTCGAGTTCGAAGCCACCCTCGCTTACGCCATCGGATTTCTGCGCCGTGGGGCCAAACACGCTGAACGCGAAGTGCTTGGAGACACGATCGCGCTGAACGCCGAGGGCCGCGCTAAGTTGCTGCCATGACGACATCTGCATGCTCAAGGCCAAGCGTTCTTTGCCGACGTCGTCTTCAGGCAAGAGATGCGTCTGCTCTTCCTTCCATTCTTGTAGCCGATTCTCGACGCGTCGAAGGAAGTCGTAGGCCTCGCCGAGTTCCGCAACGGTTTCACGCCGCAGCAGTCGTTCGCCGACGAGCAATGGCAAGACGTGGCGGAGTTCGCGGCTCTGCAGCCGCGGATCGGTCCCACCGCGGATCAGCTGAAACGCCTGCACGATGAATTCGATTTCGCGGATGCCGCCCGGTCCGAGCTTCACGTTCTCTTGCAGTTCGCGCCGCTCCACTTCCCGAGCGATCAAGGATTTCATATCTCGCAACGACTCGAACACGCCGAAGTCGAGGTAACGCCGGTATACGAAAGGACGTAGCGCCGATCGATACAGCGATTCGTAGTGATCGGTTGCAGTCACGGCCCGCGCCTTCACGTACGCATAGCGCTCCCAATCGCGGCCGTGCTGCTGTAAATAATTTTCGAATGCGTCGAAGCTGATCGCCACGCGTCCGCTATCGCCGAACGGACGCAAGCGCAGGTCCACCCGATAAGCGAAACCATTGACCGTCGGAGTCGCGAGCAATTGCGCCAATTTCTGCGAAACGCGCAAAAAGAATTCTGCGTTGTCGACTTGCCGTGCTCCGGCGGTCTCGCCCTCTTCCGGATAAAGCAACACGAGATCGATGTCCGAAGAGAAATTGAGTTCGCGTCCACCCAGTTTTCCCATCGCCAAGATCATGAGCGACTGAGCCTCGCCGCTATCGCGACCTCGCGGCTCACCGTATCGAGCGACCATGGACGCGTACGCGTGCTCATAAGCAGCGCGAATACATGCATCGGCAAGATCGGAAAGATCGCGCAAAGTTTCTTCCAGCGTCGCCCACCCCGCGATATCTCGCCATGCGATGCGCACGCTGTGGCGATGACGAAACGCACGCAACGCAGCCATGAATTCCGGCTCAGCTTCCTGCCGCAACTCAGCGCGCCACTGCGCTTCGATCCAACCTTCGGGAGCGACCTCGAGCAATCGATGACGCTCCACGAGATCGCAGATGAGTTGAGGCATGCGTAACCACAGCGAACTGATGTATTCGCTGCACGCACAGATGCGCGCGTAACTCTCTGCAATTTGCGAATGCGCGACCGTGCGTGCCCAAAGCTCCGCATGCTCCTGTTCGAGTACGCGAAGGCGGTGCTGGGCGTCGGCAATCAAGCTGGGCATCGATGCGGTGATCTCTGACATTTGCAAAGTTTAACTGGAACTATTGCCGATCTGACGCTCATTGGCGACACAACTAGTGCGGCCCCGGCGTGAACCGCACAGCACCTTCGTTCGTTTAGCAGACGACACAGATTTTTGTTGACGGAGGAAACCATGATCACCGACCGAAAGACTAGCGCGCTATCGCGAAGTGGCCCGCTTGCTGCTGTAGTCGGCGTTCACTTAGTGATCGGCTACGTGCTGATGACGCAGATGGGTATCTTGAAGCTCCCCACCGTCAGTCAGCCCATGCAGACTGTCTTCATTGAAGATCAGCCCTCGCAGCCCGAACCGAAGGAACCGGACATCAAGCCAGAGGTGGATATCCCCGCTCCGCAAGTTGAGCAACCGATGCCTCAAGTTGAAGTTGCGGACTTGCCCCCTATGGAAAACGTGGCAGCCCCGCCCTCTGAGAACGCGATTAGCGCAAGCTCCAATGCCTCTGCGCCGCAAGAGCTCAAGGCCACGCAGCGCGTCGAGCCGGTGTATCCCCCCACTTCGCGCCGCATGGGTGAAGAAGGCGTGGTGCGCTTGAAGGTCCTTGTCGACGAACGCGGTCGCCCTCATGACGTCGTCGTCCAGAACAGCAGCGGCTATCCGCGTCTGGACCAGGCGGCGATCGAGGCCGTACGTCGCTGGCGCTTCGAACCCGCTACGGATGGCAGCCGCGCGGTCAGCGCATGGAGTGCCGTTGCGATTCGATTCCAACTGAAGAATGCGTAGTCGATCGCTTCGACTCATTCAGGCGCGACGCGCTTGAAACGAAGCCGGGCCCAAAGTGCCCGGCTTTTTTTCGCCTCCAATTTTGTGACGCGCCTGCGCCGCCGCAGGATCAGCGCCGAGGGCTCACAACAACTCCAGCCCAAAAAGCTCGATCACGTCTCAGATCGAATCGCGAGAATTTGAGCGCGATCACCGTTCTGCCGATCCCATAGCCATAGGCTCAAGTCGCGGTGTGTTGGTTCATCGTGACTGTGGACATTCAGCGGTCAGGTCGTAGCGAATAGGAGCTTCAGCAATTGCCCTAAAGCTCCTGCTGCCGCGGCGTGCCAAGTTCACGGCGATACAGGCGGGATTTATGCGCTCACGAACTATTACGATTTCCCTCGCTCCTCGTACGCACATGCGACGTTGGCTTCTCGCATTGTTCGCAATTGCGGGCATCGCGCTGTATGCCAGTCAGACGCATGCGGCGACCGGCATGTGTGCAGAAGATCTGTATTGCGCAGAGGGCTCTCGCGAATACACAACCGACGATCGATACTTCCGCTTCTCGACCGCATTCAGCAGCGCACAGGGCACCGACCGCCGCCTGCATCCGCTCGAGCTTTCCGACAAAGATTATTCGTCGTTCACGGGAGTGGGCGTGATTGTCTGCTCTGTGAACGGGAAGCGCCGCTCCTCGACGGCGTTCCTGGTCGGCGCGTTCGATATTGGCGTGACCGTCGCTCACGTTTTCGAAAACGACGCATCGGGCGCTGCACCGACCGACTGCGTCTACAACACCACTGACTCGCTCGGCCAAATCCGCGAGCGTATTCCGGTCTCGTACGTGAAATCGGAATGGGCCGCGAACCCTAAGTCCGCTGGGCATGCTGCGACCGATCTCGCAGTGATTCGTTTGAGCCAACCGTCTCGGTACGCGCAGAAGACCATGCCCCTCGGCCGGTTCTCTGGCAAACCCGCTCCCGTGGTTATGGTCGGATTCCGCACCGATATCGAGTCAGACACGGTGAAGCTCAAAACGCGCGGCACTGTTTACGCACCGATCAACGGCGGCTTGCAATCTGGGAGCTTCGCGCACGATATGGATTCGCGCGATATCTCTCCTGGCGCACCCGTCGTCGATGAACGCACTGGAGTGATCATCGGCATTCACACTCGCTTACCGTCGACGCGCAACACGATGATCACCATGAACGACTGGCTGGAATCGACACTGCGCAGCGAGATCGAGAGCACGGCGCGCGCGAATTGATCGTCCACAGGAACATCGGACGCAACACAAGGCGCACATAGAACAACCAGCAAGCTACGCGACTGCGCGAGTAAATGCGAGCGAGCAATGCTCCCGTGATAGCGTCGCATCAGCGAGTTTGTTCTTTCCAAACCGGCGGCGTCGATTTCGGCACAGCCCGTCAGAGTCACTGCTGAGCCAATTTTTTCATCCTTTGCGTTCTTTGTGTTGCGTCCGGAACTTCTTCCTTCGACATACCTGACACAACCATCATCGCTCGGCCTGCGCTAGATACGACCGAAACTCTTGGGTCATCTCCGGGTTCAATGTGCCGCCGCGATCGCGGATGAACATCGCAGCGATGTGCCGCTCGCGTGCGAGATGCAATCCAGCCTCCGCTCCCAATACATTGAGCGCTGTCGCCCAGGCATCGATCTGCGTTGTCGTCGGACCCGCGACCACAACAGCGGCCAGATCGTGCTCCACTGGCGAGCGGGTGCGGGGATCGATGGTGTGCGAATAGCGTTTGCCGTTTTTGTAGTAGTAGTGTCGATACTCGCCCGACGTGGTCACCGACGCATCGCGCAGCGCGACGAATCCGAACGGTGCGGATCTCTCATCCGTCGGCCGCTCGATGGCGATTCGCCATGGATCGCCCTGAGCATTGTGACCGCGCGCCAAAACCTCACCGCCGATATCGATGACGTAGTTCTCGAGTCCAAGCTGCTCGAATCGTTTCGACAGCAGGTCTACGGCGTAGCCTGGCGCAATTCCGTTCACGTCGATCTCGAGTTCGGCGACCTGCTTGCGGATCGCTGCGGGATCGCTGCGAACCTCCAGCTTGCGATACCCGATGCGCGCGGCGATCGCCTGCAGCTGTTCTGCAGTGGGCATGTCCTGCGTGTGCTCAGGACCGAAACCCCACGCGTCCACCAGCGGTCCGACCGTAATGTCGAATGCTCCATTGGATTCGGAAGCAACTTGCTGGGCCGATTGCACCACGCGCAGCAAGTCACTGCTCACGGCAAACCAATCCGTCGAACGCGATGCGTTGAAGCGCGAAATCTCCGAGTCGGAGCGATACTCGGACATAGACACGTCGATCTCATCTAACACGCTGTCCACGGTTTTTTGAATTGAATGAGGGGCCAAGTCCGCGGGCGCATCCACGACCTTAACGGTGTATGTCGTTCCCATCGTGGGACCGGAGAACGTCCACTCGGGTGCTGGGCGTGAGCAAGCGCCGAAAGCCGCAGAGAGTGAGATGAAAGCTGCGATGCAGGTGTGCTTAACGGAGGGGCTGCGCATCTACGCAGATTAGCGGCTGACCGCAGGCGACGGAACGGATCATCTCGAAGAGTCGGGCGCAGGATTGCAATCGGCTGCGTCGGTCGCCGGACGAGCTGTTTTGGCATCCGGACATTTGATAGCAGATCCCGATCGAGTTGCCGGCGGCGATGCATGCGTGCGTCGCGGCGCAACACCGAAGCAATTCAGCAACACGGTCGCGAGCACGCTCAAGCCGATGAGCCAAGCTCCGACTCGCATTCCTCGGTCCATTTTTGACCCACCCCTGTTCGTTTGCGATTCGCCCCCCATTCGGCTCCGAACTCTACGGCGCTGTAGTGGTTGTGTGACGTGGCCTTACGGGCAGCCGGAACTGCTGTACCGAATCGGGCGTCGAAGTTGGATCGGCGCCTTTGTTAAGCTTCCCGCCGGAGGTTTCCATGCTCATCGGTCCACCAGCCCACAAAGGGCGCCGGCTACTTTTAGTGCTCGGTGCAATGGCGTTCACCCTAGGTGCCACGTCGCAATCCTGCACCTTGCGGGAACTGTTGAAGAAAGACAGCAACAGCGATCTCTCGTTCTCCACGAGCCTGCGCATCCTGGACAGCGGCGGATCCGAACTCGACACCTTTAACCAGGGAGATCCGATCGAATTCGAGTTGAAGGTGCGCAACCGCGACAACCAAAACGCGACGGTAACCTTCCCGACCAGCCAGCAAACCGATTTCGTCGTCGTGAAAGCCGGCACCGACACTGTCGTCTGGCAATGGTCCAAGCACCAAGTCGCGCCAACACAGAACTCCAGCACACTGGAATTCGCGGCCGACCAAACGCGCACGTTTAGAGTCGACTGGGATCAAACCGACGACAACGGCAACTTGCTGGATCGCGGCAACTATGAAGCTCGCGGCGTGATGGTGTTCGATGGTTTCGACAACGATCCGCTCAAGGTCAATCAGTTCGGCTCCGATCCAGAGCCCTTCACAGTTAAGTAGTGCTGAGCAGCAAGAACCGGACGCAACACAGAGATCGCAAAAGAAAAATAGACTAGTTCGGCTCTACCGTAGCAGGACGTCTACCACGAGGCATGTTGATCTTCTTTGTGTCCTGGAATGCATCCTTGCGTTCTTTGTGTTTCGTCCTTTCCTAGCTGAACACCGCAAGCGGAAACGCCGAGAGCACCTCGCTCACACGCACGATATGACTGCCTTCCACTTCGGCGGACGCAATCGTTCTTCCGGTGAACACATCCGTGCCTTGAATGGCGTTCGGCAGAATCAGACGAGTGTCTCCCCACACTTCGGCGCCGAGCGGCAGGCCTGGCGTGGCATTCATGAGCTTCGCGAACCATCGTGGCAACACCGCCACCATCCTCTCTCCCGCATGCTCGCGCGCGAAGGCAAGCACGTGATCCTTGCGATCGCCCTCGACTTGGATGATTTGGTAATCGCTCTGCGCGAACACCGCTGCCTTCTGCGATCGCAACTGCAATAGCTTCCACGTTACGAACAGCTTCGCAGTCGCGCTCATCGGATCAGGAATGGACTGTGCCGATTCGATTGCATTCAGCTCTGCTTGCGCCGCCCTGTAATCGACTGGACGACGATTGTCCGGATCCACCAGCGCCAACGCAGGCCGTTCGGTTCCTTGATAAATGTCCGGCACGCCAGGCACCGTGAGCTTCAGCGCCACCTGCACCAACGAGTTGAGCGCGCCGAAGTAGATGACGTCATTGGCGAGCGAAGAGAAGTCACGCAAGAAGGCATTGAGTTCAGCGTTTTCCAG
Organism: Pseudomonadota bacterium; assembly: GCA_023391335.1. Taxonomy (GTDB): domain Bacteria; phylum Pseudomonadota; class Gammaproteobacteria; order Steroidobacterales; family Steroidobacteraceae; genus Steroidobacter. The sequence continues at coordinate 42,890 of JAEWBG010000008.1, forward strand.
CAAGCGTTGCACGAAGTCCTGCAGCGCCGTTTCATACTCCGCGTTTGGCGAGAGCCAGGAAGTAATTCGTTTCGATTCGCGCGCTGCCTTCACCACGTATGCCTTGAGGCGCTCGATCAAGTCGTCGTTCGACTGATCTGCCGTCCACATGCCGACCAGCGTTTGATAGATCAGATATTCATCTTCGCGATCGGGCGCCGCGCGGCCATCCACGATTTTGCGGCGGCTGCGGTTGAGCTTGGACCAGCGGCTCAGATGCAATTTCCATCGCTCTGGCATTTCGCTCAGCACTGCGATACGAGCGCGAACGTCCTCGCTGCGCTTCGTATCGTGCGTGCTCGTCGCCAGCATCGAGAACGGCCATTGTTTGGCGCGTTCGACATTTGCCTGGTGCAAAGCAGTATTGGAAACCGAGAAGCGCCGTGGATCGCCACCTACTTCGTTCAAGCACACCAACCGCGAGTAGCGATAGAACGCCGTGTCTTCCACTCCCTTCGCGGTCACGGGCGACGTGACTTGTTGAAATTTCATCGCGAATTCCATCATCGCCTGGCGGTGCGACTCAGGACGGTTTGCCGCGGCGTCTCCCAGAACGACGTCACGCAGGAAATCGAAAACCGACACTTCGATGGCGCTGCGCTTACGCGCGACGTTGATCGCCCAATTCACGATGCGCCGGTCCTCGTCGCTGACGCCTCGATGAGAAACGTACGTGCGATAGACCGGAAACGCCGCAATCGTTTCGATGATCGCCTCGCGCATCGCGGCACGCGTGAAATCCGCCGTATGGCGATCCAGTTGTGCGATTCGATCGAGCTGGGTCGCGAGCACTTCCACTTCGGCTGCCAGTGCAGCTCGCATTACGAGCTTCTTGGAAACGCAAACGATCTCCTCGAAACTCGCGTCGCTCTCGGTGAACTGCCGATACCGGCGCGTCATTGCCGCTTCGTTGTCGGCACACACCAACCAGCAAGTGCTCACCGCGGCGAACTCGTATCCCGTCGTCCCATGAACTTTCCATGATTCGGGCAAGCGTTCATACGCTGCAAGAATCTTTTCCGTCACCACATACAAGGGGCGCGGATTCTGCTCGTCCGCACCGAAGCGCTGCTGCAAGCGCTCGAAGTACATGTCAGGGTCATACAGACCGTCGGAGTGATCGATCCTCAATCCATCGATCGCGCCTTGGTCGATCAATTCGAAAACGAATCGATGCGTGACATCGAACACCTCGCGCTCATTCATGCGCAGTGCAGCCAGATCGTTCACGTCGAAGAAGCGTCGATAATTGATCTCATCGACAGCCACTCTCCAATATGAAAGTCGATACGCTTGAGCTTCGATCAGCGAGTCCAATGCGTCGAACGAATCGGCTTGCCCGGGCGTACCGTTGATCCATGCAACCGTATCCTCGATGAACTGTCCGATCTGCGGACTGCGCTCGACCAAACGCGCTAAACGCCGCTTGTGCGCTTCCTTGTCGCGATAGCGAATCGTCACCGACTCTTCGTCGGTTCGATTGCGGGGTGGTAAGTGGCTGAAAGCTGTCAGTAAGCTCTCGAAGTCGCCGCGATCGGGATCATCCGCAGGTAACAGCGCATCGAGTGCGGCAGAACGTCCTTCGAATATCCGAGCGTACTCGCGAGGATCGATCGGAAAGCAGTGATCGTAGTAGTGCAGATTGAAACTGCCGCGGCTTGCTTCGAACTTGAGCTGCAATTCCCCGGCTTCCAAGACCGCTCCGTAAAAGCCGCCCAAGATCGGCACGAGTACGCGATCTCGCAATGAAGCACGATTGGGCCGCCAGTCGATGTCGAAATAGGACGCAAAGTGCGCGGCGGGACCGTTCTCCAACACGTCCAGCCACCACAAATTCTCCTGTCCCATGATGCCGAGATGATTCGGCACGATATCGACGATCAAACCGAGCCCGTGCGCGTGCAATTCGGCAGCGAGTGCATCGAATTGCTCGCGAGTTCCCAGCTCCGGATTCAGCACCCCGTGCTCGACGACATCGTACCCATGCATGCTGCCGGGCCGTGCTTTGAGTATCGGCGAGGCGTACACGTGGCTAATGCCAAGTCGCGCCAGATACGGAACGATCTTGCGAGCGTCTTCGAACGTGAATTGATGATTGAGTTGCAGCCGATAAGTCGCACGCGGGACGCGCCGCTGCATCGATCGCGAATCGGATGTGAGTCCTGCGCTCATGCGCGTGTCGTGAACACGTGAACTTGCCAAGCCCCCAAGACATCGCCCGACTGACTGGCAAACACAGTCTGAGCGTGGCACGGAACATCGGTACGCGTGGGAGCGCCCACGTTCACGATCATGACGAGTTCGCCCCCACGCTCCAGAGGCCAGCGCACTGTGAGGACACGATCTTGCACCGAATACGAGCTCATGCGCGGCTTGATCTGCGAGATGAGCGGCACGATGAAATCGCGCCGCCTGGACAAGAGTTCCGTCACATAGCGCAGCCAATCTGCATGCTCCGGGCGTTCGCGCTGCGACCAATCCAGGCGACTGCGCTCGAATGTCGTTCGAGCGATCGGATCGGGAATGCTGTCGGTACTCTGATCGGCGAATGCACTGAAGTGCTTAAACTCAGCGCGACGACCATCGCGGATTGCCTGCGCTAAGTCGCCTTCGTAATCGCAGAAGTAGAGAAACGGGGTCTTGGCCCCGAATTCTTCGCCCATGAACAACATCGGCGGCTCGGGTGCGAGCAACAGCACCGCCATGGCGCCGCGTAGCTTTGCGTTCGGGACAAGTTGACTCAGCCGTTCGCCGAACGCTCGATTGCCGATTTGATCGTGATTCTGCAAAAAGTTGATAAACGCGGGCGCGGGCAGGTGTGCACTGGGTTCTCCCTTCTCATGCTGACTCGTTCGCGTGCGCTCGCCTTGATACGCAAAGCCTTCGCTCAGTACGCGCCCGAGCCGTTGCAGTGGCGCGTCGTCGTAATCGGCGTAGTAGCCTTCGTGCTCGCCCGTCAGCAACACATGCAGCGCGTGATGCGAATCGTCGTTCCACTGCGAAACCGCGGCTCCTCGCTCGTCCACGGGTAACTTCGATGTCAGCCAGCGCGCAGCGTTGTGTTCGTTCTCGAGCACCAGATGCACGGTGCGCTCGCGACCTGGGCCTGCGTCGACCCGCGCAATCAATTCCTCGATGAAGCTCGCACCGCTCTTGCCACAGATGGCATGCACAGCGTCGAGGCGCAATCCATCCAAGTGAAATTCTTCGATCCAGTAGAGCGCGTTGTGTATGAAGAACTCACGGACTTCGCGTTGGCCGAAATCGATGGCATTGCCCCACGGCGTGTGATGGCGATCCGTGAAGAACTGCGGCGCGTAGCGATGCAGATAGTTGCCTTCAGGTCCGAAGTGGTTATAGACCACATCCAGGATCACGCCGATGCCGCGATCATGTGCAGCTTGGATGAACGCCTTGAAGTCTTCGGGCCGCCCATACGCAGGATGCGGCGCGAATGGCAGCACGCCGTCGTAGCCCCAGCCGCGATTGCCGTGGAAGCTCGCGACCGGCATCAGCTCCAGCGTCGTCACGCCCAAGCGAGCGAGATCGTCTAACCGCCGTGCCGCGCCGGCAAAGGTCCCCTCCGGGGTGAACGTCCCGATGTGTAGCTCATAGAGCACGGCTTCATCCCACCGCCTGCCCCGCCAATCCGTGTCGTGCCAATCGAACGTTGTCGGCGCAATCAATTCGCTTGCGGCATGCACCCCATCGGGATTGAAACGCGATGCGGGATCGGGGACATCCAGTGCATCGTCGATGAAATACGAATAGCGCAGCCCTGCAGCGCACCCACGCTCCGCCGGCAACTGGACTTGCCACCAGCCATCGCTTGCCCGAGCGAGCTGGATACGTGCTGAGTGATCGAGTGACGTGCGTAATTGCACGCTCAATGCAGCCGGAGCCCAAAGGCGAAACGTAGCGTTGCCCCGCTCATCGAGGCACGCACCGAAAGGCATTGCATGGGACCGCCTCACACGGAAACTCCCTAAGCGGTCAGATGACGTGAAGAACCCCTCCCGAGATAGGAGGGAAGGGATTTAGATAGGTGCACCCATTGAGGTGCGCCGTTCAAAGTGCGCATGTTGAGCGGCCAGGCTCAAATGAGCGGACGACTCGGAGATGCGCGGCTCGCGTTCGCTGCGTCGTAGCGTTTCGCCCACGCGCACCGGCGTGCCCAAATCGCTCCATCCGCACGGGGGAACCTTGATCACGCACAGGTTCGCCTCGTTGCCTTCGAGGATGTCGCGGGAGAAGTCCAAGTCGGGCAGACGTTCATACAGTTCGACGACGGCCGGCCACCCGGCCGCCGGGAACGCAGATCGCAAATGGCGCTTCACGATAACTTGCATCTCCATGACCATCAGCGAATACCGAGGCAAGAACAAATCGAGCAGCGATTGCGCGCTTGCAGCGATGATGAAGGCATTCCACAGGCCGCCAGCGCGAACGATTTCCGCAGCCGAGGAGTACGAAGGCTTCTCGACGAAGCGAGCCACAGTCTGCCCTCCCCACTCATCGGCCTGGGGATCAGCCCGCGCGGGCAGGATATAGCCGAGTTCCGGATCGACCTCTTCGGGCTCCAAACCCAACAAGACCGGCTTCTTCGGTAGATGCTCCAGATGCGCCACTGCGGCTTCGAGCGCCTGGCGCATCACGCCCTCGTCGCGGACATAATGGTCGGCAGGCAACAGCAGCACCTGCGCCTTGGGGTCTATCGCCAGGATGTGCAGCAGCGAATACAAGATGCCGATGCCGGTCCCACGATTACGTGGCTGCACGATCAAGTTCTTCGTCGGCAGCGAGTTCAATCCTGGCGTTTGCGACCACCACTGCTGATGCTGTTGGGCAACAATCGTGCAGATGCGCTCTGGCGGGACGATGTGGCTTGCACGTACGATTGCATCCTCGAGCAACGAACGGTGGCCATGTAGAGAACAAAATTGTTTGGGGACTGCAGTACCGCAGGGCTTGGTGGTCAACGCGCGAAGACGGCTTCCATTACCAGCAGCGAGCACCAAAGCCCATACGTGATCTGAGTTCGACATTGCAGCTCCAAGGAAAACGGTGCGCGAGGCATTTCTAAAATTCTGCCTGCGCATCGCGGCCTAAATACATGACCGCACTGACTAGTTCCCTTAAATACACGATCATCGTTGCAGTATTCGGAACAGGAACAGATGAGCATGCGTAATGCGAATGCTCTCTTACGTCCGAACCAACGCGATGGCGTGTGTCGGTCATTGTTGCGGTCACCAATGAACGTGATCGACTCACTTAGAACACCTCGAACGAGGAGCGCTTGGCGGCCGGATGAAATCACGCGATATGAATAGGACACGCGCGTCTGCGAACGACACGAACGCGCCAACGGCGCAGCCTCATCGTTTCCGCTTCTGGCTCGCGCTCATGACTGCCGGTGTGGCATGCGTCGTGGCAGCGGCAACGGCCCCGCAAACGAGTGCGACCAAAGCGGCAGCAACTGCTCGCCCGGCTGCAGCTCAGAAGCCACAAGGCTTCTCGGCGAACACTGTCATTGAACTTGCGCGTCGCCTATCGGCAAGTCCGTACACGGCGAAGCACATCGACAACAACTCGCCCCTCGCGCAACTGAACTACGACCAATATCGACAGGTCCGTTTCAATCGGGAAGCGGCGATCTGGCGTAACGAGCAGGTGCCCTTTCATGTCGAAGTGCTGCCTGCTGGATTCCTTTTCCGCACGCCCGTGCAGGTTTGGATCGTGGAGAACGGCCAACCGCAAGAGATTCAGTCCACACCCGGGATGTTCGTGCTCGGGGACAAAGTGCAAAAGCTGCTCGCGAACGTGCAGATTCCGATCTCGGGCCTTCGCCTGCAGACGCGCTTGAACTCGCGCTCGAGTTGGGATGAGTTCGCCGCATTCCAGGGCGCCACGTATTTCCGCGCCGTTCCAAAGGATGAGTTCTACGGCCTATCGGCCCGTGGGCTCGCGATCCGAACCGCGCATCCGCTGGGAGAAGAATTTCCGGTCTTCACGCAATTCTGGGTGGAACGACCCAGCGCCAACGCCGCCGGGATTGTCGTGCACGCATTGCTGGAGAGTCAGTCGACCACCGGGGCATATAAGTTTTCCATTACGCCCGGTGCGGAAACCATCATGGACGTGGACCTGACGCTCTTTCCGCGCGTGCAACTCGAGAACGTCGGCATCGCACCGCTGACCTCGATGTTCCTGTTCGATGAAAGCGATCGCGCACGCATCGACGATTTTCGCGACGAGGTGCATGACTCGGACGGTCTGCAAATCTTGATGGCGTCGGGCGAGAGAGTATTCCGCCCCCTGAGAAACCCGACGCAGCTGCAGATCTCGAGCTTTACGTCCAGCGCGCCGCTCGGTTTCGGATTGGTGCAGCGTTCCCGCAAGGTCATCGACTATTACGACTTCGAAGCGCACTACGAAGAGCGACCGAGCGCATGGATCGAGCCGACGAGCGATTGGGGGCCGGGCGATGTGCAGCTGATCGAAATTCCGACCGATCGCGAATCCAATGACAACATCGTCTCGTTCTTTCACTTGAAAGATCCGCTACCGGCCGGCAAACCGTGGCATGCCTCGTATCGCATCCATTGGACGCCCTCGCCCAAGCTTGGGCCGAAGATGGGACGAGTGCTGGTGACGCGTTCGGGTCCGACATTCGATGGCAAGCGTCGCGTGTTTGCATTGGACTTCGCGGGCGTCGGTAAAACTACGGATGATCTCGAGATCGATGCAGGCACCTCGGCCGGGCGATTGGTGAATTTGTTGTTGCAGCCAAACCCGGTGACCAAGGGAATTCGTGCTAGCTTTGAGCTGGACGCGGCCGGCGCGCCAGTCGCTGAGCTGCGTCTGCGTTTGCTGCGAGACAAGAAACCCATCAGTGAGACATGGCTGTATCGATGGACGGCCAGTTAAAAAACGCCCACCCCCCAGCGCCTGACCAAGAGCCTGAGCCTCAAGATCCCGAGGTCGTACGCGGCGGCATGCCTTTCGAGCGGCCGCTTCCGATGCCCACTCAAGATCTGTCCCGCGCGCCCGATGCGCCTCGGGTCGGTGCACAAGGCTGGCGGACGATTTTGGCGCGGCTCGTCTCCGTGCTCGGCACGCTCGCGATCACCGGCTATGGCGTCTACGAGATGGTCGCCATCGTCAACTATTCGCAAATGACGTGGCTGCAAGCACTTTTGATCGTGATCTTTGCGGTCACGCTTGCATGGATCGCCTTCTCTGCCGCATCAGGCATCGTGGGTTTCTTTCTTCCCAGCCCGCGCTTCGAATCCGCTCCGCTCGCACAAAGCCGAACCGCGTTGTTGATGCCGGTCTATAACGAAGATCCATCGCGAACCACGGCAGCCCTGCAGGCAATGGCCGAATCGCTTGCCGAACTCGGTGCAGCGAAGAACTTCGAGATCGTGATCATCTCGGATTCCACTCAGGTAGATCCATGGATCGAGGAGTCGCTCGCGGTCGATGCATTGCGCCGCGAGCTGCGCGAGATCATGCCGGTATGGTATCGACGTCGCTGGCACAACACCGGCCGCAAAGCCGGCAACGTCGAGGAGTTCGTCAAGCGCTGGGGCGGACGTTACGACTACATGGTCGTGCTCGATGCCGACAGCTTGATGAGCGGCGAAACGCTGGTCGAACTCGCCCAGCGCATGCAAGCCGATCCGCGGCTCGGCATTTTGCAGACGGTGCCAATGCTCATCGGCAACGACAGTGTGTTCGCACGTCTGCAACAATTTGCAGGTCGTGTGTATGGCGCAGTGATTGCGCGCGGTGTTTCCGCATGGTCCGGCAACGACGGCAACTACTGGGGGCACAACGCCATCATTCGGGTCACTGCATTTGCTGAAGCATGCGGACTGCCGCAGTTGCCAGGACGCAAACCCTTCGGCGGTCATGTGCTCTCGCATGACTTCGTCGAAGCCGCACTGATCCGCCGCGCCGGATGGAAGGTGCGTATGGCGACGGACTTGAACGGGTCGTGGGAAGAAAGTCCGCCTTCGATGATCGACGTCGCAGTTCGCGACCGCCGATGGGCTCAGGGCAATCTGCAACACAGCAAGATCATCGGCGCGGCGGGGCTCGCCCTTGCCAATCGCGCGCACTTCTTGATCGGCATCATGAGTTATTTGTCCTCGCCCCTGTGGCTGATACTGCTGCTGGTCGGATTCGTACTCACGCTGCAAGCGACGCTGATTCGTCCCGAATACTTCAGCCACGCATTCCAATTGTTCCCGGACTGGCCGCGATTCGATGCGAAGCGAATGATGTCGCTCTTCGCCTTCACGATGTTGGTACTGTTCACGCCGAAGATCTTGGGGCTCATCCGCAGTCTCTTCACCAGCAAAGTGCGTCGCGGTTGCGGAGGGCTGCTCGGCATCACATTCAGTGTGATCTTCGAGACGATTCTTTCCGCCTTGTATGCCCCGATCATGATGCTGGTTCAAACCCATCACGTGATCGACATCCTCACGGGTCGCGACTCGGGCTGGAATGCACAACGCCGCAATGCCTGGATGACTGCATGGAATGAAGCCGCGAAAGTGCATTGGTCGCATCTGATCGCAGGCATTGCCATCGGCGTGATTTCATATCTCATCTCGCCAAACCTGTTTTTGTGGATGTCGCCGACGATTGCAGGTCTGCTGCTCTCGATTCCGCTCTCGAAGATGAGCGGTAGTGTGCAAACAGGCCGCGTATTACGCACGCTTGGCCTGCTGCGCATTCCTGAAGAGCGCGATCCGCACCCGATCATGAAACGGCGCGAAGCGATTCTGGAACGTATGCCGCCTGCTCAACATGAATGCCTGCGTTATCTCGCGCGCAATCAACAAGCGCGCCTTGCTCATGTCAGCGGCAACTTGCCTCGTCCGGAGGAATCTCGCGGCCATCCCGATCCGCATCGCTTGACCGCCGAACGCAAGGTTCACGAAGCTCGCACGCTCAACGAACTTCTTTCCTGGCTCGGTCCCGCCGAACGCGTGCATGTTGCTGGAGATGCTGACTTGCTCGAGCGGCTTGCTCAGTTGCCGGATGGCTAGGGCGAACGCAGCGAACCCCAGAGATCCCGGACGCAACACAAAGCGCACATAGATGAGCGCTTTAGCGGAAATGCACCGTTGGGACAAGATTGCGACCTCGGACACCTGTCTTGTTTTATCTCCGTGATCTCCGTGTCCTCCGTGTGAAATCTCTTTCGAGGAGCCGCAAGCCGACTTTGTCGGCAGGCAAGCCTAACAGCAGGGAAGCCACAGGCAGGCGAGCGCTAACCGCAAGCCAGATTGACTCCGTCATCGCCACGCAGGTGGGGATCCATCTCAGTCCAAGAGACTCTCGGTCAATGGCCGACCTGAGTCCAAAGAGTTGCTATGCGGATGGGCTCCCACCTTCGTGGGAGTGACAAGCTCACCAGTCACCTCACGTGCGTGGTCGCCACGACCCCATTGCGCACCATCCTTCCCTTTCGTGAGCTGTACGTGATGACGCAGGCGTCCGTCATTAAGGGGTCTTACACGCGCACCTCACACCCGACACCGGACACTCGACACGGATCTATTTCTGTCCTGCCGTGAGGCCCTCCTGATCCGAGGATCCCTCCTGTCGAAGACCCTGATGACGCAGTCATCCGTCATTACGTGGTCTACATGAGCACCTCACACTCCACACTTCACACCTCACAGACCCGCACTCCGTGCCCCGGAACTTTCCCCTAACCCATTCGCTTCAGAGACACCCCACATGCTCTGACGCGAACGATGGCATTGACTCACCGCTCGGATTCCACCGAGTTCTTGGGCGCGTTGCGCGTTAACGGCGCGACGCGCTTTCGTGTCTGGGCGCCGGCAGCGAAGCGTGTCGAGGTCGTTCTCGAGAGCGGCGAGCGCTACTCACTTTCTCGCGCAGAAGGTGGTTACTTCGCCGGCGAATCAGCATCGATTCGCGCCGGCGCACTCTATAAATATGAAGTGGATGGTGCAGGACCTTGGCCTGATCCGTGTTCGCGATTTCAGCCGCAGGGTGTGCACGGACCCTCGCTGGTGCTCGAGGCAGATCGATTCGAGTGGACTGATTCGCAGTGGCGCGGAGCGAACCTGTCCGGCCAAGCGATTTACGAGTTGCACATCGGGACCTTCACGCCTGAAGGAACTTTCGACGCAGCCATCCGCAAGCTGAAGTACCTCCGCGATCTCGGCATCACGATGCTCGAGATCATGCCGCTCTCGGAATGTCCGGGACGTTGGAATTGGGGCTACGACGGCGTGCAGCTATTCGCGCCGTATCACGTCTATGGCGATCACGATGCGTTCAAACGCTTCGTCGATGCAGCGCATGCCCACGGTCTCGCCGTGATTCTCGATGTCGTCTACAACCATCTCGGCCCGGACGGCAACTACCTGAAATGCTTTTCGCCCTACTACTGCAGCCAACGCTACTCGACCGAATGGGGCGAGGCGCTGAACTTCGATGACGAGCATTGCAACGGGCCGCGAGATTTCGTGATTGGCAATGCGCTGTACTGGCTGCGCGAATTCCATGTCGATGGCTTCCGCCTCGATGCCACCCAATCGATCTTCGATGCGTCGAAACCGCACGTGCTTGCGGAGCTGACCGCGCGCTGCCGCGAAGCGGCCAAGCCACGCGACATCGTGTTCATTGCCGAAAACGAACCGCAACGCAGCGAGCACTTGCGCCCCGTAGAGCAAGGCGGATACGGCCTGGACGCGATGTGGAACGACGACTATCACCACACCGCTAAAGTGGCGCTCACGGGACACCGCGACGGCTACTTCTTCGACTACACGGGTAAGCCGCAGGAGTTCATCTCCGCACTGAAGCGCGGGTTCTTGTACCAGGGTCAGTACTACGCGTGGCAGAAGCAACCGCGAGGCGCCCCAACTCCCGGCTTGCCGGCGCGCAGCTCGGTGATTTTTCTCCAGAACCATGACCAAGTTGCCAACACATTCATCGGCGATCGAATCCACAGCATGGCCGCTCCAGCCAGCTATCGCACCCTGTGTGCGCTGACGTTACTCGCGCCACAAACGCCTTTGTTGTTCATGGGTCAGGAATTTGCCGCATCGAATCGTTTCATGTTCTTTGCTGACCATCATGCAGAGCTCGCGCTGCTCGTCCATAAAGGCCGACGGCAGTTCGTCTCGCAATTCCGTGCGTATGCCGATCCTGCCGCGCAGGCGCTGATCCGCGATCCTGCTGCCGAGAGCACGTTCTACGAATCCAAACTCAACTGGGATGAAGTGCAAACGCATGCGCATGATGCGGCATTGCATCGAGACCTTCTGCAACTGCGCCGCACCGACCCGGTTGTCTCGAAACAAGATGAAGCCGAACTTGATTTCGCTGTCCTGTCGGAACGTGCCTTCGCGATGCGCTGGTTCGACAATCGCGAAGGCGATCGGCTTTTGATCGTGAACTTGGATCAGGAGCTGTGTTTTTCCGTGATGCCTGAACCGCTTCTCGCGCCCCCGGCAGGATTCGATTGGCAACTGCTGTGGTCGAGCGAAGACGTGCGCTACGGCGGGCATGGCATCGCGCATCCCAACGAGCATGGACGCAAAGGCGTGTGGCGGCTGCAAGGACGTTGTGCAGTGCTGATGCGCGCAGAACCTGAGTCGAAGACATGATTGAAGGCAAGCAACTCATTCTTCCGTGGAACCCGACGAACGATCCAGCGTGGTTGCGCAATCGGGAGTGGTTGGTGACGAACGGATTGGGCGGATATGCGTCGGGAACCTTGGCCGGCATTCCGGCTCGCAAATATCACGGCTTGTTCGTACCGAATTTGGCCTCGCCCAAGGGACGCCACATCATGATCTCGCGGTGCGATGAAGTGCTCGTCGCGGGCAGCCATCGCATGCAGCTCGGCGGCGCTGAATTTGCACACGGGCGCTTCATCGGCGAGTCGCACCGCTATCTGCGTGAATTCCGGTTGGATCATCGCATCGCCGTGTGGTGCTTCGAGTTCGAAGGCGCGATCGTCGAGAAGTCGATCGTCATGCCGCACGGTCACAACACCGTGTGCGTTCAATACCGACTGCGCTCCGGCGCACCGATCGAACTACACGTGCGTCCGTTCGTCTCATTCCGCCGTCACGACGAAACGCCGATCACCAAAACGCCGGATGACTTCGAATTGGTCGTGCAGCGCGGCAAACATGAAGTGCGCCATGCGCATAGTCCGATGGTCTTGAGATTGACCATGCGCCCCGGCCCGACTCGGTTCGTGACCGAAGAACGCGATGAGCACGAGTTCTTCTATCGCATCGAGAACGATCGCGGTGACCCGCCATTCGAAAGCGCATTCAGCCCCGGATACTTCCTTGCTCACCTCACTGTCGAAACGCCAGTGACGTTCGTCGCGACCACGCACGGTTGGGAGCGGCTGGATTTCGAACCCGCGGAAGTGTTCGAGGCGGAGCGGCGGCGCGTCGCCAGCTTGGTCGGACTGAATCCCGCGATCGCAAAGGATGAATTCGCGACTCAGCTCGCCATGGCGGCGGATCAATTCATCGTCTTGCCGGGTAGCCGTCTGGAAGAAACCGTGATGGCGCAGGCCGAAGGCACGGAGCTGAGAACGGTGTACGCCGGCTATCACTGGTTCGGCGATTGGGGCCGCGACACGATGATCAGCTTCGAAGGGCTCACATTGGTGTGCCGTCGGTTCCGCGAGGCGGGCGCGATCTTGCGAACGTTTTCGCACTACGTGAAGAACGGCTTGTTGCCGAATCTCTTTCCCGAAGGAGAACGTCAGGCGCTTTATCACACGGTGGATGCGACGCTGTGGTACTTCCATGCGATCTCGCGCTATCTGGAGTACACCTCGGACAAGGCGCTCATCACGCAACTCTTCCCGGTTCTGCAGTCGATCATCGAGCATCACGTGAAGGGCACGCTGTTCAACATTCATATGGCCAGCGATGGATTGATTTCGGCAGCAGCCGAAGGGCTGCAGCTCACGTGGATGGACGCGAAGATGGGCGATTGGGTCGTCACGCCGCGACGCGGCAAGCCGGTGGAGATCCAAGCACTCTGGTACAACGCTCTGAAGCTGATGTCGGAATGGTCAGTGCAGCTCGGACAATCGCCGGATCGCTATGAGGAGCTTGCCGCGCGCGCCCGCAAGTCATTCAACGAGCGCTTCTGGAATCCGGATCGCGGCTGTCTGTTCGATGTGATCGACGGGCCCAAAGTCGATCGCGACGACAGCATCCGACCGAATCAGATCTTTGCGCTGTCGTTGAAACACCCCGTGCTGGATGAGCAACACCGCATCGCCGTGTTGAATGTGGTGCAGGAAAAACTTCTGACTCGCTATGGCTTAAGAACGCTCAGCAGCGATCATCCCGACTACAAAGCTCACTATCGCGGCGACCTCCTGTCGCGCGATGGCGCCTACCACCAAGGCACCGTTTGGCCCTGGCTCATCGGCCATTTCGTCGATGCCTATCTGCAAGTCCATCGCGATCCGGCGGCCGCCCGCGAACTATTGGATGCCTTCCCCGAACATTTGAACGATGCGGGCGTCGGCAGCATCAGCGAAATCTTCGATGCCGAACCGCCTCATGATCCGGGCGGCTGCATTGCGCAGGCGTGGAGCGTCGCGGAAGTGCTGCGGGCGTGGGTGAAGACTGGGAAGAAGTGAAGACGGAAGGGGACGCAACACAAAGCGCGCAAAAGAGAAATTTTGAATGTGTGTGTGTGTGTGTGTATGTGTGTGTGTGTGAAGTGTGGGATGTGAGCTGCGTGTAAACCTATTAAGACGGGGACGACTGCATCGTCAAGTAGGCCTTCGGCAGGAAGGATCCTCTCGGATCAGGAGGGCCTTACGGCAGGACAGGATTAGATCCGTGTGGAGTGCCGGGTGTGAGCCGCGCGTGTGGATTAGCTGTACTCCGTCGCGAAGAACTGTCCTCCTGCCAACCGGAAACCGTCATCGGAAGCGCCACACAAAGAACACAAGGAGAAATCGTGTGCGTGTGCAGCCGAGAGAATTTTGGACAGGATGAACAGGATTGACAGGATGTCAGATGTCGAAAAGGCCCTATCTGACTTTTTGTGTGTGGGGTCATACCATGAGTAGAGGAGCAAGGTATGACCGAGAAGAAGATCAAGCAAGAAGTGATTGATGAGTTGATGAAGGAGTACCGCGGCCCGGAGGATTTCC